>JAZLEB010000129.1:0-4569 GCA_045615065.1 Candidatus Pelethomonas sp.
GTGAACGGCGTCACCCTGTGCTCTGCTTCCTCCCTGAAGCTCGCTAACGGCGGTAACAAGGAAGCCGCCCGCGAGGTTGGTAAGGCTGTGGCTAAGGCCGCTCTGGCCAAGGGTATCGAAGTGGTCGTTTTTGACCGCGGCGGTTACCTGTACCACGGTCGTGTGGCCGAGCTGGCCGAGGGTGCCCGTGAGGGTGGCCTGAAGTTCTAATGGAGGAGGAAGACACAAATGGCTAATAGATTTGAAAAAGCTCCCAGTGAGTATATCGAAAAGGTTGTCTACCTCAACCGCGTTTCCAAGACCGTCAAGGGCGGTCGCGTGATGAAGTTCTCCGCACTCATGGTTGTGGGTGACGGTAAGGGCAAGGTAGGCTTCGGTCTGGGTAAGGCCGCCGAAGTTCCTGAGGCAATCCGCAAGGGCCTCGAGGATGCCAAGAAGAACATGGTTACCATCACTATGTCCGGTACCACCATCCCCCACGAGGTGATCGGTGAGTTCGGTGCAGGCCGCGTCATGATGAAGCCCGCTGCACCCGGTACCGGTATCATCGCCGGTGGTCCTGTCCGTGCTGTCATGGAGGCAGCCGGTATCCAGGATATCCGTGCAAAGTGCCTGCGCTCCAACAACCCCCAGAACGTCGTCGCTGCTACCTTCGCCGGCCTGAAGAGCCTGCGCAGCCCCGAGCAGGTCGCCCGTGTCCGTGGTAAGAGCGTGGAAGAGATCATTGGTTAAGGAGGGGCAGCAACATGGCAAATCTGAACATTAAGCTCGTCAAGAGCCTCAACGGCAGATTGGAAAAGCACATCGCCACTGCCAACTCCCTGGGCCTGCGTCGCATCGGTGATGTGACCGTGCAGCCCGACAATGCACAGACCCGCGGCAAGATCGCCAAGATCGGCTATCTGCTCTGCGTGGAAGAGACTAACTAAGGAGGTACCGAGTAATGAATCTGCATGAACTGCATCCCGCTTTGGGTTCCACCCACGTGGGTAAGCGTAAGGGCCGTGGCCACGGTACCGGCAACGGCAAGACCGCCGGTCGCGGTCACAAGGGTCAGGGCGCTCGTAGCGGCGGCGGTGTCCGCGTCGGCTTCGAAGGCGGTCAGATGCCCCTGAGCCGTCGTATTCCTAAGCGCGGCTTCAACAACATTTTTGCCAAGCCCATGGAGATCATCAACCTCTCCGCACTGAATGCCTTTGAGGACGGCGCAGTTGTTACTGCCGAGGCTCTCATCGAGAAGGGCATCCTGAACAAGTGCGAGTACGGTTACAAGGTTCTGGGTAACGGCAAGGTCACCAAGAAGGTCACTGTGGAGGCTTCCGCTTTCTCCAAGTCCGCCAAGGAAGCAATCGAGGCGGCCGGTGGTAAAGCGGAGGTGAAGTAAAATGCTTCAGACTATCCGCAAGGCTTGGACTGTTCCCGAACTGCGTAAGAAGATCCTCTTCACCGTGTTCATTCTGCTGATCTACCGCGTAGGCAGCGCCATCATGGTGCCCTATGTGGATACCAGCATTCTCAGCACCTATCTGGATGCTATGAGCACTACGATCCTGGGTCTGTACAACGTTATGAGCGGTGGTGCCTTCGCACAGGCAACTGTCTTTGCTCTGGGTATTCAGCCCTATATCAACAGTTCCATTATCATTCAGCTGCTGACCATCGCCATTCCTGCTCTGGAGCGTCTCCAGCGCGAGGGCGGCGAGGAAGGCAAGAAAAAGATTCAGGCGATCACCCGCTACTCCACTGTGGCAATCGCCATTCTGCAGGCAGTCGGTTACTACTTCATGATGAAGAACCAGACCGGCATCCTCACCAACGACAGCATCTGGGCCGCACTGGTCATTATCGTGTCCTTTGTGGCAGGTTCCAGCTTCCTGATGTGGCTGGGCGAGCAGTGCAACGAGTTCGGTATTGGCAACGGTATCTCCATGATCCTGTTCGCCGGTATCATCTCCCGCGTTCCCAGCATGGTGTCCACCATTGTTTCCAGCATTTCCTCCGGTTCCATGCACTGGGCCTGGACTTTCTTCATTGTCATCGGCATCCTGCTGCTGGTTGTGCTGATCGTGTTCGTTCACGATGCAGAGCGCCGCATCCCCGTCCAGTACGCTAAGCGTCAGGTCGGTCGCAGAATGTACGGTGGTCAGAGCAGCAATCTGCCCCTGAAGGTGAATATGTCCGGCGTTCTGCCTGTCATTTTCGCTCAGTCCATCGCTTCTCTGCCTGCAACCGTTGCTGCATTCCTTCCCGCTCCCGAGAAGGATTCCTTCTGGGCTGTTGTTCTGGAGGCCATTGATACTCAGTCCGTTCTGTACATGATCGCTTATGTGCTCATGATCATTGGTTTCAGCTATTTCTATGCTACCATCCAGTTCAACCCCATCGAGATCGCCAACAACCTCAAGCGTAACGGCGGTTTCATCCCCGGCTTCCGTCCCGGTAAGCCCACCAGTGACTTTATCGCCAAGGTTCTTAACAAGATCACCCTGTTCGGTGCTATCTACCTGGGCGTCGTGGCTCTTGCTCCTCTGGTTGCAGGTAAGATTCTGCCTGAGATCAATGCTCTGGGTATCGGTGGTACCTCTGTCATCATCGTTGTCGGTGTTGCACTGGAGACTGTCAATGCTCTGGAGAATCAGCTGGTGATGCGCCAGTACAAGGGCTTCCTGGAGTAAGGAGAAACGTATGAAACTGATTTTATTAGGCGCTCCCGGTGCAGGTAAGGGAACGCAGGCGGAGATTCTTTGCAAAAAGTTGGGTATTCCCTCTATCTCCACCGGCAATATCCTCCGTGCCGCCATCAAGGATGGCACCCCCACCGGTATCCAGGCTAAGAGTTATATCGACGCCGGCCATTTGGTGCCTGATGAAGTCATCATCGGAATCTTGAATGAGCGAATCGCTTGCAGCGATTGTGCGAACGGCTTCATCCTCGACGGTGTGCCTCGCACGATCGCTCAGGCGGAAGCTATGGAGCAGGCCGGTATCGAGATCGATGCGGTCGTTGCCATCGAGATCTCCGAGGATGAGATCCTGCGCCGCATGAGCGGTCGCCGGGTCTGCGAGGCTTGTGGTTCCAGCTTCAATATGCAGGCGATCCCTCCCAGAGTGGAAGGTGTCTGCGATAATTGCGGCGGGAAACTCATTCAGCGCAAGGATGATACTCCCGAGACGGTTCATAAGCGGCTCGAGGTTTATCATAAGGAGACGAAGCCTTTGGTCGGCTACTATGCCGAGCGCGGCTTGCTCAAGGTTGTGGAAACGACTGACAATAAGGAAGTCACTTTCCGCAAAATCATGGAACTGTTGGGGATGGAAGCATGATCATTCTCAAATCGAACCATGAAATCGAATTGATGCGTCAGGCGGGTAAAATTACCGCGGCAGCTCGTGCTTTGGCAGGAGAAATGGTAGCCCCTGGCGTAACAACCCAAGAAATTGACAAGGCTGTACACCGGTTTATCAAGTCACAGGGCGCTGTGCCCTCCTTCCTCAACTACCATGGCTATCCGGGCAGCGTGTGCATCTCCGTTAACGACGAGGTGATTCACGGTATCCCCGGCAACCGGGTACTGAAGAACGGCGACATCGTTTCTATCGATGTGGGTGCGTTCAAGGAAGGATTCCACGGCGACTGCGCAGCGACCTTTATCTGCGGCGAAGTCTCCGAGGAGGCCAAGCGGCTCATAGAGGTGACAAAGCAGAGCTTCTTTGAGGGTCTGAAGTACGCCCGAGAGGGATACCGCCTGCCGGATCTGTCCGGCGCCATTCAGCGGTATGTGGAGGACAACGGTTTCTCTGTCGTACGGGAGTATGTGGGACACGGCATCGGCAGCAAGCTGCACGAGGCGCCTGAGGTTCCCAATTTCGTGAGCCCTCGGATGGGAAGACCCCGCCTGCTGCGGGGAATGACCATCGCAGTGGAGCCCATGGTGAACGCAGGAAAAGCTGCCATCAAGGTCATGCCGGACGGTTGGACGGTGAAGACCGCAGACGGAAAGCTGTCTGCTCACTATGAAAACACCATTCTGATTACTGATGGGGAACCCGAACTGTTGACGGATCCCGATGCTAAAGCGGAGTAATTGGTTATGGAAATCACTCGATCAGATATCGTTAGATCCACAGCCGGCAGAGACCAGGGCAAACTCTTCTTCGTGCTCGACACGGATGGTGAGTTCCTGCTGCTGGCAGACGGCAAGACGAGGCGTCTGGAGAACCCGAAACGGAAAAAGCGTAAGCATACCGAATTCGTGGAACGAAATGACTGCCGCGCAGCCGAGAAAATCAGAAGCGAAGAAAAAATCACAAACGTTGAGCTTCGTAGAACCCTCGCCGCATACGGCGAGGACGGTAATCCAGACCAGGAGGGATAATCACTTGGCAAAATCCGATATGATCGAAGTTGAGGGCGTTGTCGTTGAGGCACTCCCCAACACTACATTCCAAGTAGACATTGGAAACGGCCATACCATTCTGGCCCACATTTCCGGAAAACTCAGAATGAATTTCATCAGAATTCTGCCTGGTGACAAAGTCACGGTTGAGATGTCTCCCTATGACCTGACC
>JAZLEB010000130.1:0-10655 GCA_045615065.1 Candidatus Pelethomonas sp.
TACTTGTGGCTCAGATAGGAGTGCATAGCGTGACCCATCTCGTGAGCCAGAGTGAACTCACTGTTGAGGGTGTTCTTGTGGTTGAGCAGAACGAAGGGGTGGACGGGAGCGCCGATGGAGTAAGCGCCGGAACGCTTGCCCTCGTTCTCATAAACGTCCATCCAGCGCTGCTCGAAGCTGCTCTTGAGGACAGTGTGGTACTCCTCACCCAGCACCTTGGTAGCCTCCAGCACCTCGTCGCGAGCCTGCTCGAAGGAGATCTCAGCATCAGCCTCGGGCAGCATGGAAGCATAGATATCGTACATATGCAGCTCGTCGAGACCCATGGCCTTCTTTCTGAGGCTCATGTAGCGGTGCAGCTTGTCCATGTTCTGGTGGACAGCCTCGATCAGGTTGTGATACACAGCGGTGGGCACCTCAACAGGCTGCAGAGCGCTCTCCAGGCTGTTCTCATACTTGCGGGCGCGGGCATAGAAGATGTCCTTGCGCACCTGTGCGTTCAGCATGGATGCCAGCGTGTTGCGGAAGCTGCCGTATACACCGTACAGACCCTTGAATGCGTTCTCGCGCAGAGTGCGGTCCTCGCTCTCCATCAGGGAGATGTAGGAGCCGTTGGTCAGGTTGTACTCCTTGCCATCCTTGTCGGTGACCTTGGGGAATTTCATGTCAGCATCGTTGAAGGTGCGGAAGATGTTGCCTGCACCCTGTGCCACTTCGCTGACACCGGCCATCAGATTCTCCTCCTCGGGGGAGAGGATATGGGGCTTGTTCAGGCGGGCCTTGGTCAGGTAGCGGCGGAACTTCTCCAGTTCGGGCTTCTCGGCGTAGAACTTGTCAAGAGTCTCATCGCTGATAGCCACCAGCTCGGGACCTGCATAGGCGCCGGCTCTGCCCAGCTGCACCATGTAGCTGGAGAGGCGACCCTTCATAGCCTGATAGGTGCTGTTGGTGGTATCCTCATCCAGACGGATGAAGGCATAGATGCTCAGGCTGCTCAGACGGTCGTCCATAGACTCCTCGAAGGTAAGAAACTCATAAAGAGTCTCTGCGCTCTCACCCAGACGACCCTTGAAGGACGCGATCTTCTCGGGCAGATCGGCGCAGGCCTCCAGCTCGGCAGCCCATGCCTCGTCGTTGACGAACAGGTCAGCGGTATTCCAGCAATATGCGGGATCCATTTCACTTCTCTTCAGGATCTTGATTTCCTTTGCCATAAAATTAATCCTCCGTTACATTCGGCGCTTATGCGCCTTGTTTTCCATTGTCAGCATATCACAGTTCATGTCCCGCCGCAATGTTCTGTATCAGCTGCGGCTTAAATTTGGCAATATGCCGTGAAACAGGGCACAATTTTTGGTGATTAACCACATCCCCATGTGCCACTCGCAGGATTACCCGCCACTAGGAAAACAGGGGGGTATTGCCAAATGCACCCCCCTGTAATTCAACCATGATTTAGAAAGAAATCTTTATGATATCGGTGTCAACAATTGTCTCCCACTCGGCCATATCAAAAACATGGAAATACAGTTCCACCTCTTGGATTGCTATGATTTCATTTTCTTCGAGATCCGTTTCCATCAATGTGATCGTATCAACCGCCCGCTTTCCAGCAGCTACATCGCAGGAGAAGATCGCATCAATCATAAATCCGTTGACGGATACATCCCTAACCTGTACGGTAAAATTTTTGTCACTGGTATTTTCAATGTAGACCACAATACCGGGTCCAAATATATCGGCATTCGCAAGACCCTTAATCACGATTTTTACGCCGTTTCCTTCGTGTACCACTGTGCCGCTTTCGTCATAGATATACTCGTAAGTGTCTGCAATAGAAGTTGCAATTCGAATCACATCTGTGTCCAAATATGTCTCCCACTCTGCCATATCAAAAATATGGAAACAGAACTCGATATCGGCTATTTGATCAATACCGCAGTTTTCCAAATCGGATTCCGAAATCGTCAGGCTGTCATTTGCTTTCTTGCCGTTTGCAACATCAACAGACATGAGAGTTTCCACCATGTATCCATTAACGGAAGCATTGCGGCACTGGAATGTCAGGTCTTTTCCGGAATTATTCTCAATAAGCAGCTTGATTTCCGGCCCAAACAAGCCGTCCATTTCCAGTCTCTTTGCTGTTATTTTTACGCCGGCCTCATCTAACAAAACCGTTTCGCTAATCGAGACTTCTGTTTTCTCGGGTGTTTCCGCCTGATTCCCTTGATTTGCTTCTCCAGCTCCTCCGTTCTGAGTTTCCGTCTTCTCATCCTCTTTGTAATTTCCCACAGTAACATCCTCAGGCTCTTTATACTCGCCACTGGACGAAATACCGCAGCCTATTAGGGAAAATACTAAAGCAATCGTAGCAATCAATACAGCTGTTTTTTTCATTCTTTTTCTCCTTTTATACAGGTATCTGCAGCAGTGTCTGCTAATTAATCAGTATATCATTTCTCCATTGTATGTCAATATTCGTATATACGAATTATAGTAGATATTATAATCCGCACATACTTCTTATACTGAATGTTGTTTGGGGGTATTGCAGATGATTAGTTATGAGCCATTGTTTCGAACAATGAAGGAAAAAGGAATAACCTCTTACCGCTTAGGAAAGATGGGTTTCCCTCTATCAAATTATTATGCTATGAAACGCGGAGAAAATATCTCCACTCATACACTAAATCAACTGTGCAAACTTCTGCAATGCAGAGTTGAAGATATATTGGTATACTTGAATGAAGAATAGGCTGCAGATACGCGGATCCCACCGCATCTGCAGCTTTGATTTGTTTTGACAAGCCAATCTTTACTTGCATTTTCGTGTATGATATACTTAAAATCACAAATCGCCATTTTAAACGAAAGTGAGATAACCTCTATGTACGCTTCCGATTTCAGATTGCAGGCCCGTATGGCGCTGAAGGGCCACTGGGGCAAAGCACTCCTTGCCTATTTTCTGGCATCTTTGTTTGGTGTCACCTCTGTGCTGGCAGGTCTGACCAACACCGCAGGCGGTTCCGGCGCGTCCTCCGCCGGCGGAAGTGCAGGAAGTGCGGGAAGCTTCGAGCCCGACTTGTTCACTACCGATGAAGAATTGATCGGATTGATCCTGCTGATCGTGCTGATCGTTTTTGTTGTTTGTCTGGTGTTCGGTCTCGCCTTCTCTCTGCTGCAGGGCGTGATCCAGCTTGGCTACGCGAAGTTCAATCTGGATTTGATCGACGGCAAGGATGCCGGCATCGGCAGTCTCTTCTCCCAGTTCAAGCGCATCGGCGGCGCCTTTGTGATGAATCTTCTCCTCAGGATCTTTACCGCCCTGTGGAGTATGCTGTTTATCATTCCCGGCATTATCAAAAGCTACAGCTATTCCATGAGTGTGTTTATCATGCTGGAAAACCCCCAGCTCTCCGCCAGTGAGGTCATCACCGAATCCCGCCGGTTGATGAACGGCAATAAGTGGCGGCTGTTCTGCCTGAACTTCAGCTTCATCGGCTGGACTCTGTTGATTTATCTGCCCCTGATCTTTTCGCTCACCGTCTTTCTTGTAGTTTCCGGTGTTATGGCCTATACCCGCGATACAGATCTGCTCCCCCTGCTGTTGATCGCGGTTCTTTGCACTCTGGCCGCTCTTGTCATTATGCTGGTGGGCGTGTTCTTCCTCTCCCCTTATATCAATGCTGCCCACACCGCCTTCTACCGCCGCATCTGCAACGAGAAGAACTACAACCTGAACAGCACCGCGCCTTACTCCGGCGGCTATGCCGCTCCTCAGCAGTATTATGATCCCGCCGGAAATCCTGCTGCCCCCAATACCGACGCGTATCCTCAGATGCCTCAGTTCCCGCAGTACCCTCCGCAGTAATTGTGCTGCGTGAATAAACTTCATTGATGATAAAACAACGCCGGCCTGTTTATGACAGGCTGGCGTTGTTTTCAGCTATCCGGTTTACCCCGGTCAGTATTTGATGATGTAATAGAGCACATAGATCCAGCCCAAAGTGCCGTGCAGTATCGCCCAGCCGATGGACTGCCATTTCGCAAAGGAAATGACAGCAGCAATGATCGCTCCCATATTAACGCAACCCTGAGCTGTATTGGCAGCCGTCGTTTGGGGGTTAAAGGTAACATACCAACGACTCTTTTCCTTTCCATAGATGATCCGCTCCACGGACACCTCGAACACCTCGGCAAGCT
This sequence comes from Candidatus Pelethomonas sp., assembly GCA_045615065.1. Classification (GTDB taxonomy): domain Bacteria; phylum Bacillota; class Clostridia; order Oscillospirales; family Oscillospiraceae; genus Pelethomonas. Next base: position 4,204 of record JAZLEB010000130.1, read on the forward strand.
GCGTCAGCGTTTCGATGTCAGGCTGGGTCTTTCCGTTCTCCCAGTTGGAAACCGCCTGCCGGGTCACATTCAGTTTTTCCGCCAGTTCGTCCTGGGTCATATTCTTTTTCTTGCGAAGATCTTTGATGCTGGTATTAACTACGTTCATTTGAATCACCTCGCTGAAAACATAGCAAAAAACGGGGGAATTTGCAAGCAACAAACCGTTGAAAGAACAAAAACCGCCGCGCAACGGTTTGTTGCGCGGCAGTTTTTTCATACTTTCGGCTTGATCGCCTTGTGGTAGTGGGCGTAGGTGCAGCTTGCGCCGCCGCTGAACTTCCTGCTCTCCGTGACCTCACCGATGAACATCATGTGTCTGCCGAGGTCGAGTTTTTCCACGACCTTGCAGCTGAACATCGCGTTCGTGTGCTCCGTGAGGTAGATCAGTCCGTTCTCGCTTCTCTCGAAGCCGATGAAGTCGGCAAACTTATCGGTATCTCTGCCCGACTGCATACCGAAGTGGCGAATCGTTTCAAAGGGCACATCCTCCGTCAGCACGCTGACATTGAACTTCCCGCTCTTTTCGATGACCTCACGGGTGAGGTTGCCTTTCTGCACGGAAATTGCCAGCTTGGTCGGCAGGCTTGCCACCTGTACGCAGGTGTTGATGATGCAGCCATTGTCGCGCCCATCGTCCTCCGCCGTCAGCACAAAGAGGCCGTAGGTCAGATTGTGCAGCGCGGCGGGGTCCTCTTTTGCTTCCTCGTTAGCGAAAGTAACGCTCCAGCAGACCCTTCAGAGCCTTGCCGTGGCGGGCCTCATCACGAGCCATCTCGTGGACGGTATCGTGGATCGCATCCAGGTTGTTGCGCTTGGCAGCCAGAGCCAGCTCGAACTTGCCGGCAGTTGCGCCGAACTCGCAGTCCACACGCCAGGCGAGGTTTGCCTTGGTATCGGCCTTCATCATGGGCTCCAGCTCGCCGCCCAGGAGCTCTGCGAACTTGGCGGCATGCTCAGCCTCCTCATAGGCTGCCTTCTCCCAGTACAGGCCGATCTCGGGATAACCCTCGCGGTGTGCGATACGGGCCATGCACAGATACATACCAACCTCGCTGCACTCGCCGGTGAAGTTTGCGAACAGCTGATCGCGGATAAACTGCTTATCTTCCTCGGAAATATCGGGGTTGTTCTTCACGGTCTTCTCATAGATGCCGTACTCATGCTCGGCAGCCAGCTTGGCATTCTCAGCCATCACAGTGAACTTGGAGCCGGGAACGCGGCAAACGGGGCAAACTTCGGGTGCGCTTTCACCCTCATGAACATAACCGCAAACAGGGCAGACCCACTTTTTCATAATCGTAATCTCCTTTAAATTAAATAATTTTTTATGGTTTCTTATTGTAGGATGAACAATGCTGATAGATTCTATTCACCGGTGCTTCGACAATTCGGACACACGCCGCTGTACACCACTGAACAGTTCTCCACGAGATATCCGCCGGTGTCACTGAGCGCGGATACCGTCACCGCGGGAAGATCGTCCACTCTGCCGCATACACCGCAGCGGATGTGGCTGTGGTCGGCGGTGTCGCCGTCGTACCGGTTGTCACTTCCCGCGACACCCAGACGAAGCACCTCGCCCTCCTCCGCCATCTGGCCCAGCACACGGTACACCGTGGAACGGCTGATGGTGGGATGCTTCTCATGGATCAGCTCGTAGAGCATCGGCGCGGTGGGGTGTGACTTTAGCGAACACAACGTGGAGCGAATGATCTCCTTTTGAAGGGTGTTTCGTGTTGCCATGGGTTTTTCTCCTAACTAGGACTTCGTCCTAATAAGAATATACTACAGCGCTGTTGATTTGTCAACACTGAATTTTATATTTTTTGCAAAATTTTTATTCCGGCAAACGCAGGACTCTTTTGCGCTTTACATTCTTGAAAGCGTATACAGTTCGTGGTATACTGAGGGGTACATATATAATAAGGAGGACAACTATGTCTATACAACAACTCAGTACAACGCCGCTTTTTCTGATCAGCGGCTGCGTCATCCTCTTTGTGATGGTTTTGAGTGTCTTTTTCATGATCCGCGCATGGAAGGCGGGCATTGCCATCGGCATGGACAAAGCCAAGCTGCGCAAGACCGTCATCACCAGCATCACCTTCACGCTTCTGCCCAGTGTCAGCATTCTGCTGGGCGTTATCTCTCTCTCCGGTTCTATGGGTATTCCTCTGCCCTGGCTGCGCCTGAGTGTCATCGGTGCGCTGCAGTATGAGCTGCCCGTGGCGGAAGCTGCCGCAAGCATTCTGCTCCCCAACGGTCTGAAGATCGCGGATATGACCCCCTCGGCCTTCTCCACCATTGGATTGGTTATGAGCGCAAGTATCATCTGGGGCGGTGTGATGAGCATCTTCTTCAACAAGCGCTATACCGGAAAGCTCCAGAAGAAGCCTGCTGATGGAGCCAAGAAAAAGAAGGGCGGCATGAATCTGGGCGATATGGCCATGGTCGCTATGTTCACCGGTCTGGTCGCCTCCAATGTGGGCAGCTATGTGGCCAAGTGGATCAACAGCCTTACAGGTCACCTTTCCGGTGAGGATGCTTCCCTCTTTGGGAATACCTTGCCGCTGGTGGCGGTGGTCGCCAGCGCTCTGGCTATGGCGGGTATGACCTGGCTGGTACAGAAAAAGAATGTTCGCTGGCTGGACGATTTCTCCCTTGCCGGCAGTATGCTGATCGGCATGGCGGCAGTAGTGGTTGTGAACCTGCTGTGCGGCGCTCCTGTGCCTGCAAATTAAGGAGGTGTACTCATGGATAAAAATCAGTATTTTGAAAAATACACCAACCGTACCCATCTGTTCGGCCGCATCGGTATGGCCATCGGCATCATTCTGATGATGATGGCGCCTGTTGCCATGGGTCTTGTGCTGGGCGAAGCGCCCGATATGGCCAGCTTCTGGGGCGCATTTCTGGGCAGCGGTCTGACCTGGAGCCTGATCTCCGTTGCCGAGTTTCTGATCTACACCCCGATGCTTGGCGCAGGCGGCGGCTATCTCGCCTTCCTCACCGGCAATCTCATCAATATGAAGATCCCCTGCATGATGAACGCGCGCAGCATTACCGGCGCCGAGACCGGCACTCCCGAAAACGAGATCGCCTCCACCCTGTCTATCGCCGCTTCCGCTGTGACCACCACCGCCGTTATCGCCGTTGGCGTTCTGCTGATGCAGGTGAGCGGTCTGGGCGCCGTTCTGGAAAACCCCATGCTGAAGCCCGCCTTTGACAATGTTGTGGCTGCGCTGTTCGGCGCACTGGGCTTCCAGTACTTCAGCAAGGATCTGCGCATCTCCATCCCCCCGCTGATCATCATGACCCTGCTCTTTGTCTTTGTGCCCGCCGCCCTCGGCGCCGTCAGCTTCATGATGGTTCCCAGCGGCGCTATCGCGCTGGGCATTGCCATTCTGCTTGCCAAGCGTGATCAGAAGAAGGAGGCGCTGGATCAGTGACATACATTATTGATACTTTGGCGCTCCTCTGGGGTTGCCTGTACTTCTTCCTTTTGGGTCTCTGGACGCTCTTCAAAAAAGTTCTTCTGCCGCTGATCCTCATTGCGCTCGCCGTCTTGGTGGTGCTGCTGGTCATTGCCCTGATCCGCACCCTGATCCGCGGCAAGAAGTCCTCCACCTATGTCCCCGCCCCCGAGAAGGAGCGCGAGGACGCTTATGCCAAAAAGCTCAGCGAAATGGTAAAGATCGACACCACCAGTGTATTCGGTGTTTCCAACCCCGAGCCCTTCCGTGAGCTTCACAAGGTGATGGAGCGCGAGTTCCCCACCGTGTTTGAGAAGCTTGAGAAGCACGATATCGACGGAAGCCTTGTCATGTACTGGAAGGGTAAGACCAGCGAGAATCCCATCATGCTTATGAGCCACCTGGATGTGGTCGCCGCCGGTCCCGGCTGGAGCCACGACCCCTTCGGCGGTGAGATCGAGAACGGCAAGGTGTGGGGCCGCGGCACTGTGGATACCAAATGCAGCGTCATGGCCTTTTATCAGGCAGCAGAAGAACTGCTGCGTGAGGGATATGTGCCTCCCGTAGATGTTTACCTCTGCTCCAGCTGCACCGAGGAGGTAGGCGGTGACGGCGCGCCCAAGATCGCTGCCTGGCTCAAGAGCCGCGGCGTAAAGCTCGCTATGCTGTGCGACGAGGGCGGCGGCATCATCTCTGAGCCCATCGGCGGTATTCCCGGCAACTTTGCCATGATCGGTGTATACGAAAAGGGCACCGGCGACCTGAAGTTTACTGCCCGCTCCGCAGGCGGTCACGCCAGTGCGCCCCCCAAGAATTCTCCCATTGCCCGCCTTGCCAAGTTCGTCGCCGCTGTGGAGAAGAAAACGCCCATGACGGTGAAGTTCTCCCCCGAGGTGGATGCCATGTTTACCCGCCTCTCCCTGTACGCAGGCTTCCCCCTGCGCTTCGTGCTGGGTAACCTGTGGCTCTTTAAGCCTCTTTTGAAAAAGGTTCTGCCCCTTATCTCCCCCCAGGCAGCAGCTATGCTGCAGACTACCGTTGCCTTCACCACCCAGAAGGGCAGCGACGGTCACAATATCATTCCTCAGGAAGCCTATGTTACCGCCAACCTGCGCTTTATCCCCCACCAAAAGGTGAAGGAGAGCGTGGATGTGCTCACCGCGCTTGCCGGAAAGTACAAGCTGGAAACTGAGGTCATCGCCGCTATGGATCCCTCCCCCAGCCTTGACCTGAAGGGCCGCGCCTTCCATCTGACCGAAGAGGCGATCAAGCGCACCTTCCCGGGCCTTCCCTCCAGCCCCTATGTAGTCACCGGCGCCACCGACTGCCGTTTCTACAATGATGTGTGCGACAACTGTGTGCGCTTCTCCCCCATCATCATGGGTCCCGCCCAGATGAAGGGTATGCACGGTATCGACGAGCATCTGGAGACCAACTGCCTCCCCGCCGCCGTGGATTACTACAAGAATATTATCCGCATGCAGGAGGAGTTCTGATGGAACCCACCTACTATACTGTGACCACCATCAACGGTGATTATGCTTATATGGTGTCCGACTCCGGCATTGAAAATCAGGTAGCGATGTTCCTCCTGCCCGATGGCACGGATACCGGAAGCCGCCTGCTCTTCGAAAATTTCGAGTGGACACTGGTGGAGGGCTGATAGATGCTGAACAAGATCAAAGAGATCGTGCTGGAAGCCGGCAAGATCGTCACCTCCGCTGAGGATATTGCCGCCGCTACTACCGAGAAAAACGGCGCGGCAGACCTTGTGACCCGCTATGATACCGCGGTAGAGCAGTTCCTGAAGGATAAACTCACATGTCTCCTCCCCGATGCTCTTTTCTACGGCGAGGAGTCGGAAAAAACAGGTGACCCCCGCAAAGGGTGGGCATTTATTGTAGACCCTATTGACGGTACCACCAATTTCGTCCGCGGTCTCAATCAGAGCGCCATCTCTGTTGCGCTGGCAAAGGACGGCGCAGTGGAGTACGCCGTGGTACTGGATCCTTTCAAGCATGAGTTGTTCTCTGCCCAAAAGGGCAAGGGCGCATACGTAAATGATGCCCCCATCCATGTGAGCGACCGCCCGCTGGAAAAGGGTATTTTCGGCATGGGCACAGCCCTCTATAACCGGGAATTTGAGGAGCAGACCATCTCCGTTCTGGGGCAGCTTTGGAAGCGCAGCTGCGACTTCCGCCGCATGGGTGCGGCGGCGCTGGATCTGTGCTACGTCGCTTCAGGCCGGTATGACGCCTTCTTCGAGTTCAGCCTTGCTCCCTGGGACTACGCTGCCGGCAGTCTGATCGTCACTGAGGCAGGCGGCAGGCTCTGCACTATGGCGGGTGATCCCCTCCCTCTAGAACGCTGCGGTATTTGGGCAAGCAATGAAGTGAATTACCACATTTTCAGCGAATTGACATTTTAAGATCAGGGAGTGCTGCTATAGAGCAGCACTCCCTGTTTGTGTTTCAAATTGGAGTTTGTCGGGGTGATTGTTTTTAGCAAATGCCCGCCGTGCTGCTGTCGCAGCAGAGAACTCGCCATCTCGTTGCCACCGTGTCCTGTCTCCGACGGGGTACTTTTGTATAGAAACAAAAGTACCCAAAAATTCTCCCAAGGCGTTCCCCCTTGGGTATCTCCCTTGAAAAGAACAAAATTCATCTTGCGGCACTTTCTCGTCGAAAAGGCGCTGCTCTTGCCCCGCTGCCGCTTCTGCGGATCAGCACTTGAAACACTGCGTTTTTCTTGGAGTGCCACTTTCGCAGTGACCTGAAAGTCCTATCATAACAGGCGCCCAAAAGCAAAGGCAGAGACTAACGCCATACTGTGCAGTAGCGGCCGAGCGGGGCAAACGATTCGCATTTGGGGGTCTTGTGGTGCCGTTAATTGTTTGAACCGCTATGTCCTTGCTTTGGCGGGAAGGCTGAAACCGAA
>JAZLEB010000131.1:0-5515 GCA_045615065.1 Candidatus Pelethomonas sp.
CCCGACGAGAGCTGCTTCGACCAGATCTGGATGGTGGGACGAGAGTTCATGTTCCTGCCTCTGTCCGAGCCTATTATCAACGAGGACGGCACTATTACCGAGAGCACCATCATCCTCTCCACCGATGCGGATTTCCATTACACCTACCGCATCACACAGCCTACCTGTCCGTATCACATCATAGAGGAGCCCATCATTCCTGACGACGGTGGCTATGATGACGGCGGTTATGACGACAATCCCAGTGTCCCCGGAGATGATGATTATCCCTGGCCCCCGTGGTGGAACTGGGGTGAACCTGAGGATCCGGATGACTCCCCACTAATCCCGCCGGAGAATCCTGATGAGCCCAGCATCCCCGATGAACCGGACGAACCGGAAGAACCCACCATACCGTAATTTCACCTAACCGCCCTGCTGCCAAAACGCTGCAGGGCGGTCTTTTTTTAGAATATCTCAGATACTTATTGAATTTCATATTTTCATCGTATATAATTAATTTAGCAAACTAAACAAACGATAGGAGTATGTTCAAATGAAGAAACTTGGCTTTGGTATGATGCGACTCCCCATGCCCGATGCAAAAGAGCAGGACAAAGTAGATATCCAGCAGGTCTGCACCATGGCAGACACATTCCTGGAGCGCGGCTTCGTTTACTTTGACACCGCGTATTTTTACCACAAGGGTGAAAGCGAACGGGTTGTCAAGGAAGCTGTTGTCAAGCGCCACAACCGCGATAGCTTCCTTCTTGCTGACAAGCTGCCTATTTCTCTCTTTAAGGATGCAGACAGCACACGGCAGGAAGAGGTCTTTGCTGAGCAGTTTAAGAAGTGCGGCGTTGAATACTTTGATTATTACCTGCTTCACTGCCTGAACACAGAAAACTATGCCACCGCCCAGCGTCTTGACACATTCGCCTTCCTGCAGAAGCAAAAGGAAGAAGGCAAGATTCGCCACCTGGGCTTCTCCTTCCACGATAAGGCCGATCTGCTGGACAAGATCCTCACCGAGCATCCTGAGGTGGAATTCGTTCAGCTGCAGATCAACTATCTGGATTGGGAGGACGAGCGTGTCCAGTCCCGCAAGTGCTACGAGATCGCTGTAAAGCACGGCAAGAAGGTCGTTGTCATGGAGCCTGTCAAGGGAGGCAGACTTGCTTCCGTACCCGAAGAAGTGCTGAACATGATGAAGGCTGTTCACCCTGATTGGTCTCCCGCTTCCTGGGCCATTCGCTTTGCCGCAAGTCTGGATAATGTTATGATGGTGCTCAGTGGTATGTCCAACACCGAACAGCTGAATGACAACACCTCTTATATGCAGACCTTCGAACCCCTCACCGCAGACGAAGTCAAGCTGTTGGAAAAGGCAGCGGAGATCCTGAGCGCACAGCCCGCTATCGCCTGCACCGGCTGCCGCTACTGTGTGGACGGCTGCCCCCGCGACATTCAGATCCCCGATTACTTCATGCTCTATAACGAAGATCAGATCGTTCTCCGTCAGGGCGGCACCGCAAACCGCGAAAAATATCAGACCATCGCAAAGGACCACGGCCTTGCTTCCGCCTGCGTGGATTGTAAGCAGTGTGAAGGTGCCTGCCCCCAGCATCTCACGATCACCAATTTCCTTCAGCGCATTGTAAACACCTACGAAAAGTAACCGAAGTTTCTTCTGTCCGGCGAAGGCACAAATGCCTTCGCCGGACTTTTACTGTTTCATAATATTATCTGAAATTTATCGCATAATTTATCAACTTTTACTTGCTTATGAAGACGAAATCAGCTATAATATTGGATGTTGAGCCGCATTAAGCGACTCAACGGAACAATCATTGACCCGCTGCGTATCCTTCTGGAATGCAGCAGGAATTTTCGGAAGGAATGAATACACATGAGCGCATCCAGAGAAAAGAAAAGACGCCAGGAATATCTGGCAGCCAACGGCGGTATTGACCCCAAAGCAGCCCGCGAGGCAGACCGTCAGAAGGCTGAAAAGAGAAGCCTGACTCTGTACACCACCCTTGCAGTTGTTGTTCTTGTGCTTGCAGTTGCACTGTTCGGCATCAAGATGGTAAACAACTCCAGCTTCCTGAACCGCGGCCGCACCGCAGTGACCATTGACGGCATCGAGTACAGTGTTGCTGATGTCAGCTTCTACTACTACAATGCTTACCGCAATGAAATGCAGAATGGCTACGCCAGCTATTTCATTGACGGCAACCAGCCCCTGAGCGCACAGAAGTATATCTTCGACAGCTCCATCACCTGGGCTGAGCACTTCAAGCAGCAGGCTATTACCACCATGAAGCTGGTGCAGGCAGCTGTCAAGGGTGCCGAGGCTGACGGCATGGTTCTCGGCGAAGAGGAAATTGAAACTCTCAACACTCAGATTGCCTATGTCAAAGAGATGGCCGAGGAGAACAATGTCTCCTATAAGCAGTATCTGACCGCTATGTACGGTCAGTACATGACTCCCGAGATCTACGAGGAGAATCTCGAGAAGTCCCTGCTGGCAACTATGTACACCACCGCACATTATGACAGCCTGACCTATACCGACGACGAGATTCAGGCTTACTACGAGGAGCACAAGAACTCCTATGATATCGTTGATGGTATCTATGTCACCATCTCCGGCAAGCCTGAGACCAAGAAGGATGCCGACGGCAAGGAGATCGAGCCCACCGATGAGGAGAAGACTGCCGCTCTGAGTGCAGCCAAGGAACTGGCTGACAACATTCTGCTCACCTACGAAGTCGGCGAGGAGAACCTGGAGTCTTATGTCAAGGCACTGAAGGCCACCTATACCGGCAGCACCGAGCTGACCTACACCTCCGGCACCGCAATGGATTGGCTGTTTGACGAAGCACGCGTGGCAGGCGATCACGAAGTACTGTTCGACAAGGATTCCAGCACTTACTATGTTGTGATCTTCAACGGCCGCCAGCGCGAGGAGGCTCCCAGCTATGATGTTCGTCACATTCTGGTTACTGAGGCTAACCTGGATCTGGCCGAAGGCGAGAAGGCTGCTGAGGGCGAGCTGCTGCTGGCTGCTCAGGCTATTCTGGATCTGTGGGACGGCACCGAGGAAGGCTTTGCTGATCTGGCTGAGGAATATACTCAGGACACCGGCAGTGTTGCTAACGGCGGTCTGTACGAGGATGTGAACAAGGGCGACATGGTCACCGAGTTCAACGACTGGTGCTATGCCGAGGGTCGTAAGGCCGGCGACACCGGTATCGTCGAGACCACCTACGGCCAGCACATCATGTACTTCGTTGGCTACGGTGATACCCAGTATTGGTACAACGCCTGCAAGACCGCAATGGCTAACGAGGCATACACTGAGTGGGAGACTGCTCTGGTCAAGGATATGACCGCAGAGACCTCCAGCGCTCTGGACATGCTCAACTGATCCTCTCCCCTATCTCGTAATAAAACCGGCTCTGCTGCGCAGAGCCGGTTTTTTAACAAGGAGCACTGTATGAACGAACGATTTATACGAAACGAAATGATGCTGGGAGAAAATGCTATGCGGAAGCTGGCATCATCCCATGTATGTGTTGTGGGACTTGGCGGCGTTGGCGGATATGCAGTGGAAGCTTTGGCCCGCGCAGGTATCGGCGAGCTCACCCTGATCGATCAGGATGAATTTGGTGTCAGCAACTGCAACCGGCAGATCGGTGCTCTCACTTCAACTGTCGGTCAAAGCAAAGCGCAGGCTATGGCCGCAAGAGTGCTGGATATCAATCCTGAGTGCATCGTTCATCCTATCGTTGGAAAATACACTAAGGATGACCGCGAAACATTTTGGGGTGACTACGACTATCTCGTGGATGCTATCGATTTGGTTGCCTGCAAGATCGATCTCATCGTACAGGCGCAGGAACGCGGTATCCCCATCATCTCTGCATTGGGTACAGGCAATAAACTGGATGCCACCCGCCTGGAGGTCACAGACCTTAGTAAAACCTACGGATGTCCCCTCGCCCGTGTTATGCGGCGCGAGCTTGGTCGGTTAGGTATCAAGCATTTGAAAGTCGTATTCAGTGCAGAGGAGGCAGCAGAAACAGACCAGATGGAAGCTCCCCCTCCCGGGCGGAGAAGTGTACCAGCAAGTGTCCCCTGGGTCCCGTCTGTTGCCGGCTTACTGATGGGCGGCGCAGTGGTAATGGATTTGATCAAAGAATAAATTCCAGCGAAAGTATACCAGTTATAGAATAGCTATAGGCACAGCAATTTGATTGAAATTGCTGTGCCTGTTGTTATATCTATGTGAATATGGTATAATGCTATTTAATTTACAAATCAGAATTTGGAGGGCTGAATATGCGAGTAGGCATCATATGTGCCGGAGACAGAGAAGTTGCACCCTTTTTACCAATAATAGATGGGTGCATAGCAACCGAAAAGGCAATGTTAACTTTTTATGAGGGAAAGATCAACGATATAGAGGTCGTTACTTTATTTTCCGGCGTATGTAAAGTGAATGCTGCCATTGCAACACAAATACTGATAGACACATATCACGTAGATATTATCATCAATGCTGGTGTGGCAGGCGGCATGGATCCTAAGCTTGAAATCTTCGATTCAGTGATTTCTACTGAGGTGGCTTACCATGATGTTGCTTCACACATTCTAACAGAATTCCACCCTTGGTTGGAAACCGTATATTTCAAAGCTGATCAAGGATTACTGACTTTGGCGAGAAAAGCAGTCAGTGCGGTTGACCTGGATGGTAAAGTTTATTGGGGAAGAATGGTGACGGGAGAGGCATTTATAGCAGACGATGGACGAAAGAAAATAAACGATCAATTCGCCCCTTTAACTGTGGATATGGAAACAGCGAGTATTGCTCATGTTTGTTATGTAAACAGCATACCATTCATTTCGATCAGAACTATTACGGATACCGCAATACATAGTGGTGCAGAACATTTTGAAGAAAACTGCAGCAAAGCCGCTGAAATATCAAAAAACATTACTTTAGCCTTACTAACAGAGCTTCACAAAAACACATTAAAATGAGATCCGGTTCAAATCTTCCAGATCAATTCCAATACAGTAAAAAAAGAAGCACCGCATAAGCGGTGCTTCTTTTTATCAGCAATTGGGGATCAATTACTTGATCTCGACCTTTGCGCCGACCTCTTCCAGCTTCTTCTTCAGCTCCTCGGCCTCGTCCTTGGACACGCCTTCCTTCAGAGCCTTGGGAGCAGCCTCGACAGCAGCCTTAGCCTCAGCCAGGCCCAGGCCGGTGATCTCGCGGACAACCTTGATGACCTTGATCTTCTCAGCGCCGACATCAGCCAGAACGACGTCGAACTCGGTCTTCTCCTCAGCAGCGGGAGCAGCAGCGCCAACAGCGGGAGCAGCCATAGCAGCAGCGGAAACGCCGAACTCCTCCTCCAGAGCGTGAACCAGCTCGCTCAGCTCCAGAACGGTCAGAGCCTTAACTTCTTCGATCATAGCAATAATCTTCTCAGATGCCATTGTTAGGTACCTCCTAATAATT
>JAZLEB010000132.1:0-9549 GCA_045615065.1 Candidatus Pelethomonas sp.
GCCTTCTTCCAAGTGGTATCCCATTTTACCTTCCTGCGACAAGAAGGTCAAGTTTTGCTGATAGCGCTACATCGACATCACAATGCAGCACGGTCTGATCTCATGAACCCGGATCTGACAAGGCTAACACAGAGAGAAAAATTCTCTCCTTTCGGAGAGAGCAAGCATCGCGTTTGGCTGGTCACCGGCAAAGCCGGCGACTGCCTTCCGCATCTCTTTTGCGGGAAACCCGCACCCCTTGCAGAGAACGAAAAACTCCGCCGTGTTTCCGACTTTGAAGCGATTTGTGCGGCTTTGCGGGATGGGTAGGGTGTAGAATCGCCCTCAAAATCAAGCCACCGTTGAACCGTTTTTGAGCGAATTTTGCCCCGGCGATTTGACGAATGAGCTGAAATTTTGCCCGTTCGATTTTGATACAAGATAAAGACCCGACGGCGTGAGCGCCGTCGGGTCGCTCACTTAGCCCCGCAATGCGGGGCTTTTTCGAGATTGCACATCCGCAGTCGGTTTTGAGTTTTTTCAATTTCTCCGCCGTCGGAACGCTAAGAAACCACCTGTTTTCAATGGGTTCAGCAGTTTCAACCGCAATCCAGAAAGGAAGCAGTAAATACGATAGGGAGTGTGCCATCCGGGGCGGTATAAGCACGAAACGAGGGCTGGCTACCGAAAACCCGTGGCCAGCCCTCGCATTATGAACTTTTTACTTAGAATATCCCTTTGTTGTATTTAAACATAGCATAAAAACTGAGCCCCAGACCAACGACTAATCCAATAATAACAAGGATGCTGCCAATAATCTCAAACAACTCGATTCTTAACAGCTTCGTTGCCAGCGACAGAAGACCGAACATGATAATAGATACACCAATAATGATTGTACCTGAACCGACCAATTTGCCAAAGGGATTTTTATTTTCCTCAGTAACCCGCTGCCTATGATACCAATGGAGTGAAGCTATGTTTCCTTTCGTATTGAGAATACCGATTATTACACTGATGATGCCTACAAAAATCGGACCAATAACAGAACCCATACAAAATCCTCCTTCGCAAATTCAAATTTATTGACCAGTTCTATTTTATCAAACGTCAGCCTAAAACGCAATATTTCACATTTTTTTACCAGAATGGGTCAAAACCTGGGTCTGTTCATTGCCGCAAATTTTGCGTCCTATTTTTTCCCGCCAAAAGCAAAAGAAAAGACCTGAAATCGAGAGATTTCAGGTCTTCTATGGTTGCGGCGGCAGGACTCGAACCTGCGGCCTCCGGGTTATGAGCTGCTCTGAGACTCCAATCCCTTGCAATGCAAGGGTTTCACGCATATTTTACCCCCGAAAATCGGGGAAACCCCGAAGGCCAACCGTGTTTGCTCCTCGACTCACACGTGGGCTTTCACGGAAATGGGTCGGAATCTGGGTCAGAGCTGATTCGGGTGTATCAAGAAATGAGCCGCTGAAACAAAGAAGAGGATTTTTCTCCTCTGCATGATTCTCAGATCCGACAAGCTATCTCCGGAAAGTGTCGTATTATACCTTCCTTCGAACACCCAGTCAAGTTGCTTATCTCAACAGTTGGGTCGCCATAATCAAAGATTAGCCCGTGCAAATCACTCCGACAGATCCTTACCCAGCATGATAAGATGGAACCCCTTTTCATAAGCGTTCGGCTGGATACCGATAACCTGAAAACCGTGCTCCAGATACCACTTATAATCTACGCGGTCGCACTCAATGGATGCAATTGCTTCAGCAATGCTGTGGATCTCTTTCCCATGGATGTTAAAGTCCACAGAGCTGATACCACTACGGAAAGTCAAATAACCGTTTTCCCGTGCATACTTTTCAGCAACCTCAAACAGCTCTCCCAATTTGTGTTCCAGTTTAAACTCGCCATTGTCATCAAAGCCACTACACTCAAGCTCCAACGCACGGTAATTAATCAGCTCCCGGCACAAAATCCATCCCTTGGGATGATCCTCGTCCTCACCCAGATACCAACCGACAGTCTTGATGGACTCGTTGATATCGCTGAGCTGACCGTAAGCAGCATCGTAGTCCCACCATTCTGGTTTGAGGGAGCACATCATTTTTGCAAGCTTTGGCATTGCCGCTGGAGTCAATTCAAAAACTTTCATACAATCTCCTTATACAGGGGAAGAAAAATCATCATAGATTTAAAGCTGGATCGTGTACTCTTCCTTCGTACTGTCGTCCGAAGCGATAACACGGTTAAGCTGTCCACCACAGCTAAGAATCAAACTCTTAGAAGCAAGGTTTCTCTCATCGCAGACCAATTTGATTTGATTCAGACCATGCTCTCTCGCCCGTTCAAAGGCAAGCTGAAGCATCTTCTTAGAATAGCCTTTCTTGCGATGACGGGGAACAATACTACATCCAATGTGTCCGCTGTTCTCGTAGAACGCCGTCAGTTCATAGCGAATGTTGATGATACCAACCAGTTCATCGTCATCGTTTACCGCAAAGAATGTATCCGAGGTTCCAAACTTCGGATTTGCAGTCTCAGGACTCAAATTGCTGTTGATGATATCCAGCCACTCCGCATATGAATAACGATCCTGATCCAATTTGTAGCTTCCATAGATCGTCTTTTCACCGTTGCTGTAAAACTGCTGTTTGAAATCCAAAGCCTTCTGCTCCATCTCCACGGTTGGAAATACAAATCGAATTTCGTTCATAGCGATTCTCCTTTTCACGATGCTCGCAAGTTTTTGTCATTCTAACATACCGTGTAATTTATTTCAACCAAACAGGATCGGGGCTCGATTAACGCAGAGAGAAAAATCTCTCCTTTTGGGAGAGAGCAAGCATCGCGTTTGGCTGGTCACCGGCAAATGCCGGCGACCGCCTTCCGCATCTCTTTTGCGGGAACCCCGCACCCCTTGCAGAGGACAAAATGCTCCGCCGTGTTTCCGCCTGTGAAGCGATTTGTGCAGCTTTGCGAGATGGGTAGGGAAGTGGAGCCGAGCCGAAGATCAAGCCGCTGTTAAGCCGTTTTTGAGCGAATCTTTCTCCGGCGATTTGACGAACAACGCAAAAATTTGCCCGTTCGATAAGTGGGCAAGATAAAGAGAGGTGCACGCAAGCGCGCCCCTCTCGCCCACAAAGCCACGCAATGCGGGGCTTTTCTGGTATGTGTCAAAGGTGCACCTAAACGGGCATTTTCAGATTTTCGGGTGCACCTTCACGGCTGAAACCCAGATGCTGCAAGGCTTTCAAGCGTTTTCGGATATTCCGAAGAAAGTGTTAGACTTTCACCGTGAGTTATGGTATTTGTGTTTGCTGACAAAGGAGGCAACACGAATGTACGACTACATGAGAACCCTGCAAAAGCAGTTTGAACCCCAACCGGAGTTCTTCCAGAACCTCGATGGAGACATTCGCCAGATCCACAAGCAGCTCTCCGCCCGGTTGGAACCGGAGGATAAAAAACTCCTGCTGAAGCTGATAGACATGGAGGATCTCCTGCACAGCGAAGCCAGACTTCACAGCTTCATCAGCGGGTACCGACTCGCCTGTGCCATCCACATGGAACTGGCGGAAGACCCGATGTATGCTTTCGAAAAGGATGAGGAGCTCCGCAGGATACTTCAAGAAATGCACCACTGACAGATCATGAACCCTCGAAACTCCCCTCTGTTTGACGCTGTGATCGCTTGTGTCGGCACTTAACAGCAAGCTGGGATCATTCCACATCCTGTAAAACAACCCCTCAGACACGAAAATTTCGCCCCGTAGACACATTCTAATTTACATTTCCGAACAACCGTACTATAATAATTCAAAGCATATGTTCTTCATCCGATTGAGTATGACGATGTGATGCGATGCAGAAATTGCGCCGCTGAAACAAAGAAGAAAGTGTTCGACTTATGGGTGAAGTTGTGGTATGTATGTTGGTTACCAAACGAGAAGGGAAGTGGTAAGTATGGCAAAACGCAGAGCCAACGGTGAAGGCAGCATCCGAAAGAGATCTGACGGCAGGTGGGAAGGTCGGTACACCGCAGGGCATGACCCGGAAACAGGGAAGGCGATCTACAAAAATGTACTCGGGAAAACTCAGGCCGAGGTGAAGGACAAGCTCAAGAAAGCCATCGAGGAGACTGCCGGACTGGATATCGTCAAAGCAGAAAAGTACACACTCGGTCAATGGATGGACATCTGGTTCGAGAATTACGCAAAGGTCAAAGTCAGACCGTCCTCGCACCAGACCTATCGGGGCTACATCGACAACCACATCAAACCGAACATCGGAAAGATCCCGCTGAACAAATTATCTTCTCTGGAATTACAGAAATTCTACAAGAAGCTTCTCGGTAACGGGCGAGTGAAGCGAGTCGAGTCTAAGAAACAACCGAAAGGTCTCAGCGCAAAGACGGTACGGAACATCAACCAGGTCATCTCCTCTGCGTTAGATCTTGCCAAGGAGCAGAAGCTGATCTCCTCAAACCCGACAGATTCCTGTGCCTTACCAAAGGTCGAACACAAAGAAATGCAGACGATTCCCGCCGAGGATCTGGCAAAATTCCTGCGAGAAGCCAGGGCAAGCGGGGTCTATGAGATGTACTACATCGAGCTTGCCACAGGACTGAGAAGGGGAGAACTGCTGGGATTGAAGTGGAGCGACATCGACTTCGCAAACCGAGTCATCCGAGTCCAACGACAGGTGGCGAGAATCAACGGCGAGATCGTGGAAGCACCGTTAAAAACGAAGAACTCCTACCGCAACATCTCCATCTCGGATGATACGGCAGAAGTTCTCAATGCACAGCGAAAGAAAGTAAACAGTGAGTATGTCTTCCCGTCACCAAACGGCGGCCCCATTTCCCCGGACAGCGTGAACCATATGCTGCAGCGAGTTCTCGAAAGAGCAGGACTGCCCAAGGTCAGATTTCACGACCTCCGGCACACATTCGCCACCATCGCACTTCAGAACGGCGTGGACATCAAGACAGTGTCGGGTATGCTCGGACATTACTCCGCAGGGTTCACCCTCGACACCTACGCCCATGTCACCACCGCAGCACAAAAAGAAGCGGCAAATACGATGGGGAATGTGCTATCCGGGGCGGTATAAGCACGAAACGAGGGATGGCTACCGAAAATCGGTGGCCATCCCTCGCATTTAATAGATTGACAAATTGAATTTATCTAGCTGGCAGCATCAACTTCATTACAGCCTCGCCATCATCAATGTCGCCTGTCTCTATGAAACCTGCCTTATGATAAATGTGAACCCCACATTCATTTTCAGGCTCTGTGCTGAGAAAGATCCTATCTGCTCCATTCTCTTCAAAATACTGAATGATCTTCGCCAAAGCCGCCTGACCATAGCCCTTGCCCTGCTCATTTTTGTCAATCATAAAGCGCCAGAGCCAATATCTATCATCCGGATCTTCTTCCTCCGGATCAAATGCAAACATACAGAATCCGACCAGTTTATCCTCTGCATAAATCGCAAACGGCCGTGCGACACCGGGACACTCTGCATTGCACTCTTCCGCCTGTTCCAGGGAATAGTCATTGGGAGCGCAAAAGGGTTGGTCTTCTCTTGCAGAAAGCTGCAAAACCGCCTCACGGTTATCGTCCTGAACGGGAAGTAGTTCGATTTTCATAAATAGCTCCTTAAATAAATTTTGAGAACTTATTCTTTGTGCATCCTCCACGCACCATAATAAAACTTTTTCATAAAAAGCCTCCTTTCTTTTCTGTATTTATTGCACCACCATAGGCGATGAATAGCTGAATTTGAGTTTTGCAAACAGTTCAGTAAATTCTTATTTGACTGCCAAATTTTATCTTACCAAACCTTAACTCAAAACGCAATATTGCTCGTTTTTCACCAGAATGGGTCAAAACCTGGGTCGGAAGTTTGACCCAGATTTTGCGTCCTACATTTTCGCCCCAAAAACGAAATAAAAGACCTGAAATCTTTCGATTTCAGGTCTTTTATGGTGGCGGCGGCAGGACTCGACCCTGCGGCCTCCGGGTTATGAGCTGCTCTGAGGCTCCAATCCCTTGCAATACAAGGATTTAGCGCATGTTTTTCCCTCGAAAACCGCGGAAAACCCGAAGGCCGGAGGAGTTTGCTCCCCGGCGAAGAATCGGACTTTCACGGAAATGGGTCGGAATCTGGGTCAGAGCTGATTCGGGGTGTATCAAGAAATGGTACGCTGAATCAAAGAAGAAGATTTTTTTCCTCTGCATGCTTTTCAACGCCATCTTCTAAATGGTACTCCATTTTACCTTCCTTCGACCAGAAGGTCAAGCGTTGCTGAGTTCACTACATCGACACCTCAAATCGACTCGGTACGAGATCATAAGTCACGGTCGGATAAAGCTAACGCAGAGAGAAAAAATTCTCTCCTCTGCGGAGAGAGCAAGCATCGCGTTTGGCTGGTCACCGGCAGAGCCGGCGACCGCCTTCCGCATCTCTTTTGCGGGAAACCCGCACCCCTTACAGAGGACAAAATGCTCCGCCGTGTTTCCGCCTGTGAAGCGATTTGTGCGGCTTTGCGGGATGTGTAGGGAAGTGGAGCCGAGTCGAAGATCAGACCGCCGTTGAGCCGTTTTGAAACGAATTTGGCTCTGGCAATTTGACGAACAAGCTGAAAATTTGCCCGTTCGATAAGTGGGCAAGATAAAGACCCGACGGCGCTCACGCCGCCGGGTCGCTCACTTAGCCCCGCAATGCGGGGCTTTTTCACATTTGCACAAACGCAGTCGGTTTTGAGATTTTTCAATTTCTCCGCCGTCGGAACACTAAGAAACCGTCTGTTTTCAAGGGGTTCAGCAGGTTCCAACCGCTATCCGTAACAAACGACAAAAAACGTTAGACTTTCGCCGCGAGTTATGATATTCCTTGGAAAAATGTCCTCCTGTCCCCAGCACATTTCCAAAATGCAAATGTAAGTGTTGTCTATTACAAGTCAACACGACGGGTATGTTTTAACGAGGAAACCTGGAAGCGGTTTGCCTCACTGTACCAACTATTTTTCTTTTCCCGTTTTAGTTCCTCTTTTGTGCGAAATGGAGAAGTGCGCCAAAATTCACCATACAACCTTTCAAGATATTCGTCATAGCGTTTCGGCGCAGGATATGCATTCCCCTCAAACTTAACCTTTGTCGTATCTCCAAAAATCATATCAATTGGAAAGTACTTGCTTTTTTTATTCTTTTGTGTACCACTCAATTGATAAACATTTCCGGGTGTATAGCCTACCCACTTTTTGCTTTTTGCCAACTTAATATATATTTGCAACCATTTTTTATATTTAGTCACATGCTGTCCATATTTTTGTTTTTCCTTACAAAGCTTTTTCTCATTCTCATTTAGAATTTGCTGATAGACAATATCATTCTGCTTGCTAAGTTTTCGTAATAAAGAATGAAACAACACCCACCGAATAACCATATCCACGCACGGATTTCCAACAATCGCCCCTATTGTATTAACGGTAATGTAAATACCTTTTTCCTCAAACAACGGACTTAATAATTCTTTTGTATGAATATGGCTTAAATGGTTTTTCTCACGCACTCTAAGCTCATATCGATGGAATGACATAAAATTCTCCGAATTAATGTCCTGTACAGCATATTTTTGAGAATAACTTTCTTCCACCAGTTTTTTTAATATTTCTTCATACCCCCGTGGGATTGTGATATGGATCATATCTTCCCAGAAAAGCATTCTGCCCTCTACGGTATTCTCCTTACCATATTCTGATTTCATTCGGTCTTCTTCAGCCCCCCTTACTGGACGGACTGCTCCAAGCAGACTCCCTCTGTCTAAATAGTATGGGATCGTATTAATCTCCATTAAAGAAGTAACTTCCTCCAATATGAAGCTTAATCGTGTTTGCAAATCCTTCAATGTATGTGTTTTGCTTTCGTCATTGTTATATATCTCAATTTCCGCGCTACTCTCGGGAAATCCAGTAGTTTCATCATCCAGATAGATGTTTTTGATATAGTTTAGCTCATCATAATAGTCTATATACATATTTCTTATTTTTTTCGGAAGAAATAAGCCTTTTTTTCTATTCTCAATCATACATTGCTGAATACAATATATGTGATGGGGCAGATCACCTAATATTTGCGCAACATTATCAGGATTCGATACCGTGTTGATCAAGGATTTATTACGGCAAATCATATCTTCTGCAATTGTAATTTCTTCCCATTTTTCGCTGAGCAGTTCAAACATAGCGAACATCACGAGTAAACACATACTCCAACCCATAAGCAAATACGCAAAAAGTATTAGCATTGCCAGAAAAACCATCAGAATTATAAACTGAAAAACATAGGTTTTTTTACATAACACGAATACATGGTATGAGTAGACTGCATTATCCATCTGCATGCAGAGAATATTTCTGTTTAAGTCATCAGAAAAAGTTTCATCATACCAGCGTTCGTATTTCCAATTATTATAATTTTCCGGGCATCTCCTGCCTAATTCCTTCTCCTTTTCCGCTAATTGATAATCATAAGAAAAAAGATTGTTTTTCAGCTGAAACACCGTATTATCATACATTTCCCTCTGAATATTGGATTTTTCCTTATAATGATCTGATTTACTCTCTAAAAACTTCACCGCGAAAAAAGCAAAAATTGTACATATCCCAAGTAACAATTCCGCATAGTCTGTTACAAAAGTCATCACATTTTTCACCCAAATCTTAGTTGAAATACTATCTATTGCGCAAACAACTAAAATGCCATAGATCAAAAGCGTACATATCGAAGGAAGTGCAATAAAGATTTTTTTATATTGATGATACTTCTTTGACTTAAGAAAATAATAATCTCGCGCCCTAAGGTAAAAAATATTGCTCTCTTTACGGGTTCGCAACAAAAAATCCTTCATAAGAGTCTCCTTTTCTAATGTATCTACACACGCGAACATAATAACACCAAAACAGTTCTACTTAAATGTTGCATTTTATTGTAGCATACGATCCAAAAAAATCAAAGTGGAGGAATTCTTTCATAATATTAGGATACGAGGTGACTCATAAATTGCGTCGCTGAAACAAAGAAGAAAGTGTTCGACTTATGGGTGAAGTTGTGGTATGTATGTTGGTTACCAAACGAGAAGGGAAGTGGTAAGCATGGCAAAACGCAGAGCCAACGGCGAGGGCAGCATCCGAAAGCGGTCAGACGGTAGGTGGGAGGGGCGATACACCGTAGGTCGTGACCCGGAAACGGGGAAAGCGATCTACAGAAACGTCCTCGGCAAGACACAAGCCGAGGTGAAGGACAAGCTCAAGAAAGCCATCGAGGAAACCGCCGGACTGGATGTAATCAAGGCAGAAAAATATACTCTCGGTCAATGGATGGACATCTGGTTCGAGAACTATGCCAAGATTAAGGTCAGACCGTCCTCGCACCAGACATACAGGGGATACATCGACAACCACATCAAGCCGAATATCGGGAAGATCCCGCTAAACAAATTGTCCTCTCTGGAATTACAGAAGTTCTACAAGAAACTGCTCGGTAACGGTCGAGTAAAGCGGCT
>JAZLEB010000133.1:0-20806 GCA_045615065.1 Candidatus Pelethomonas sp.
CAGCGCCGGGTGGAAAGACCTTCGCCTGTGCAATGTCTATGGACAACCGGGGCAGCATTACATCCTGTGACATCCATGCTCATAAGCTTGAACTGATCGAGCGCAGCGCAGAGCGTCTCGGCGTCACCTGCATTAAAACAATGCTTGCTGACGGCCGCGCCAACCGGGCAGAATGGAATGAACAGTTTGATCTTGTGGTGTGTGATGTTCCGTGTTCCGGACTTGGTATTATTCGTAAAAAACCGGATATTCGCTATAAAGACCCTAAGGCATTGTCCGGTCTTCCTGAGGTACAGCGCGCTATTTTGGAGAACGCTTGCCGGTATGTAAAAAGTGGAGGAACGCTTCTCTATTCCACTTGCACGATCCTGCCTGAGGAAAACGAGAATATCGTGGATGCATTTTTGGCTTTGCATAAAGAGTTTTATAAGGAACCTTTCCGTTTGGCTGACGGTCAAGAGGAAACAGACGGTGCTTTGACTCTGTGGCCGCAGCGCCATGGGACAGACGGATTTTATCTCTGCAGAATGAGGAAAGTATGAAAGTAGATATCAAATCCATGACATTGGAAGAGATGACTGCTGCCGTTAAGGAACTGGGTGAACCCGCCTTTCGCGGAAAGCAGATCTTTTCCTGGCTTCATAAAGGTGTTCGTTCCTTTGAGGAAATGAGCAACCTATCAAAGCCCTTGCGTGAAAAATTGAATAATTTCTATTACATAACCGCTCCTGTTGTAGAACGTAAACAGGTATCCCGGCAGGATGGTACGGTTAAATATCTCTGGAAACTGGCTGACGGGAATTGTATTGAAACTGTTCTTATGCAGTATCATCACGGAAATACTGTGTGCATTTCCAGCCAGGTTGGCTGTCGCATGGGCTGTGCGTTCTGCGCTTCCACCATTGGCGGTAAAATTCGCGACCTGACCCCTTCTGAGATTTTGGATCAGGTGCTGTTTACGCAGCTGGATAGTGGCTTGACCATTTCCAACATCGTGCTGATGGGTATTGGTGAGCCGATGGATAATCTGGATAATGTTCTGAGATTTCTGGAACTTGTTAATCACAGCGAGGGATTGAATATTGGTATGCGCCATATCAGTCTCTCCACATGCGGTGTGATCCCAGGTATCGAACGATTGGCGGAGCTTGGTTTACAGCTTACACTGAGTGTGTCACTCCATGCACCTGACAGCGCTACCCGCACAAAGATCATGCCTGTGAATAAGGCTTACGATGTTGAAAAACTGTTTGCTGCGTGCCATGCGTATTTTAAAAGTACAGGTCGGCGCATCAGCTTTGAATATGCTATGATCGATGGGGTCAATGACAGTGATGCTCAGGCAGATCTGATCGCGGAAAAGATTCGCGGCATGCCGGGACACGTTAATTTGATTCCGCTTAATGATGTTGCGGAAAGTCCGCTTAAACCCAGTAAACGCACACGTCAGTTCCAACAGCGATTGGAGAGCCACGGTGTTACAGCTACTGTACGGCGCAGTTTAGGCGGAGATATCGATGCATCCTGCGGCCAGCTTCGCAGGAAAGCAATGGAAGAAGGAAAGAAGGGATGCTGACATGATCAATGTATGGGGCCTGACAGATATCGGCCTTGTGCGAAAAGAAAATCAGGATGCCTATGCGGTTCGCGTAGGCGAAGAAAGCGGACATCTTGTCGCAGTTGTTTGTGATGGCATGGGCGGAGCCAATGGCGGACGTGTTGCCAGCACGATGGCTGTTGATTTGTTCATAAACTCTTGCCTGGGAAATCTGCGCCGCAATATGAGCGAGGATGAAGTACAACAGGTGGCGGAACACTGTGTCGAGGCGGCGAACCGTGCCATCTATGAGCGTGGACAGGCTGATGCAGAGCTTCGCGGTATGGGTACAACACTGGTATCTGCTATTATTTGGGATGATCAGGCGTTGTTCAGCAATGTAGGTGACAGTCGCGCGTATTTGATCCGCCCCAGTGATGAGGAGGGTGTCAGCACGGTTGTGCGCATTACCAAGGATCATTCCTGGGTGGAGCAGTTAGTGGACATGGGGAACATTACCGCAGAAGAAGCGATGTATCATCCTGAGCGCAATCTGGTCACCCGTGTTTTGGGTCCTTCTGCAGAGGCACCCAGTGACAGTTATCATGTCAAACTGCACACCGGAGACTATATTCTTTTGTGTACTGACGGTTTGGTGGATACTGTTACCAGCCGTGAGATCGAGCGGGAAGTTCTCGGATGCGAGGATGACAATACCTGCCTTAACCGATTGCTGGAACTGGCAAAGAGCCGTGGTGCAGCGGACAATGTTACCGCTGTGCTGCTGCATTGCCTTTGATCCGGTGTGATACGTAGAAAGGAAGTTTTACTATGGAACGATACATAGGAAAGACTTTAGATAACCGCTATGAGATTCTGGAAATTATTGGAACAGGCGGTATGGCGGTGGTATTTAAGGCGAAGTGCCATCGCTTGAACCGTCTTGTTGCCGTTAAGATGCTGAAAAAGGATCTTTCGGAGGATGCGGAGTTCCGCAGGAAATTCCATGAGGAATCTCAGGCAGTTGCCATGCTGTCTCATCCCAATATTATGGCGGTATACGATGTGTCCCGTGGCGGCGATATGGATTATATCGTCATGGAGCTGCTGGATGGCATTACTCTCAAGCAGTATATGGAGCGCCGCGGTAAGATGGATTGGCGGGAGACACTTCATTTCATTACGCAGATCATGCGCGGTCTGAGCCATGCCCACAGCCGCAATCTGATCCACCGTGACATTAAGCCGCAGAACATTATGGTGCTGCGCGACGGTACGGTTAAGGTAACGGATTTTGGCATTGCCTGCCTTTCCAACGGTACCAATTCCTCCAATGAGGCTATCGGCTCCGTTCATTATATTTCTCCCGAGCAGGCAAAGGGCGACAATACCGATAATCGAAGTGATATCTATTCTGCCGGTGTTGTTCTCTATGAGATGCTGACCGGTCGGCTGCCCTTTGAAGGGGACAATCCTCTTTCCGTAGCGATCCAGCACTTCAGCGCAGCGGCGCTTCGTCCCCGTGAGATCGATAAGGATATACCTGAGGCATTGGAGCAGATCTGCATGAAGGCTATGGCACCGGACAGAAAGAAGCGTTACTCCACCGCCGATGAAATGATCGCGGATCTCGAGGCATTTCGTAAGGATCCTTCCATCAGCTTTGACTATTCTTCCGAGGAAAGCAAAGATAAAAGCGGGGATGAGGAGCCTACCAGACCGATCCCCAATGTTTCTGTGGCACGCACTAAGCCTTCACGGCGCGTGGAACCTGTAAACGACGATGACGATGATGATAACGGTCCGCCTCGCTGGTGGAGTTGGGTGAAGGGCCTTTTGATCTTGGCTGTAATTGCAGGTCTGGGCTATTTCGCTGTGACAAATCTGTATGACGGTCTGCTGAATAGCTTCAAACCGCCCGAAAGAACGGAGTATATTGTTCCAAACATAATTGGTAAAACAGTGGAAGAGGCCCGTGAAATGCCTGAAGTGCAGGGTATCTTCGCTATTGTGGAGACCTATACCATGAATAGCGATGAATATGCTGAGGGCCAGATCATGGATCAGGATCCCCCTGGAGGCCGTTCAAAAAAATCCAGTGACGGCGGTTTGATCCCTATTTCCGTAACTGTGAGCCGTGGCGCCAAGTCCGGAGCGATGCCGGATCTGCTCGGTGACGATGAACGCAGTGCTACAATGATCCTGAAGAGCAGCAGAGATTATGCCAAGCTGAATCTTAATGTGGTCGTTGTTGAGGATTATGAGTATCATCACGAGATCCCTGCAGGTTGTATTATGCAGACCGAACCTGCATCCGGTGCGATTCTTAGAGATGGCGATACCGTTACTCTCTATCTGAGCAAGGGTCCTGAGATCATTTACCGCACGATGATTCCCTGCGTTGGCGAGCATATGGATTGGGTGAAGATGCAGATGGAGAGCATGAATCTGATTCCTGTGTTTACCCCGGTTCCCAGCACAGAGCCCGTGGGCACGATCCTCACACAAAGCGTTGAAACCAGCAGCGAGATCGCAGAGGGCAGCACCGTGGAATTCACATACAGTGACGGTGTTCAGATGTATCAGAACAATATCCGATATATTCTGAGCGGTGTTGACTTTGAAGTGATGGTAACTGTCTATCTTGATGATACTGTTGTGTTTGAGAGCGCGCTTCCCGGTGACTACGGTTTCCTGGAAATTCCTGTGTCTGCGCCTGAGGGAACCTATACCTATCGAATCTATGTAGATTATGTGCTGGCGGAGCAAGGGGAGATCATTTTCGGGTGAGCAGAGGAAGAATTATGAAAGCCCTTAGCGGCTTCTATTATGTGGACACCGGCACCGGAGAATTACTTCAGTGCCGTGCCCGCGGTAAATTCCGTCAGGACGGAATGAGCCCTCTGGTTGGTGATATGGTCGAAGTCAGGGAGACCGAACCGGGCAATGGCATGGTTTGGGATATCGAACCAAGACGCAGCGCTTTTGAGCGGCCTGCCGTTGCCAATATCGATCAGCTTGTTGTGATTGCTTCCTGCGCCATTCCGGTTACTGATCCTTTCTTGATCGACCGCGTGGCTGCTATTGCGGCGCTGAAGGGTTGTGATGTGATTGTGTGCATCAACAAGGTTGATCTTACCGATGGCGATGAACTGGCGGAGATCTACCGGAATGCCGGATTTCCCACAGTTTGTGTCAGCGCGGAAACAGGGGAGGGTATCGACCGGCTTATTCCGTTGATTTCCGGCAAGCTATCTGCCTTTACAGGGAATTCCGGTGTTGGAAAATCGAGTATTCTGAATGCCATTGAGCCGGATTTTTCGCTGCGTGTTGATGCTGTGAGCGAAAAACTGGGGCGTGGTAAACATACGACCAGACATGTGGAATTGTACCGCCTGGCGTGCGGTGCGGAAGTAATCGATACTCCCGGTTTCAGTTCTTTTGACGGTGCTGAACTTGGTTTGGAACTGAAAGAAAAACTAGATCAGTGTTTTATCGAGTTCCGTCCTCATTTGGACGAATGCCGTTATGCAGGCTGCAGCCATACCAAGGAGAAGGGATGCGCAGTGCTGAGTGCCGTTAAAGAGGGGACAATTGCGAGAAGCCGTCATGCAAGCTATCTTCGAATGTATGACGAATTGAAGAATCTTCGTTCCTGGAATGTTCAGGCCGAACAGATGAAAAGAAAATAAGTTACATGTAATGCTGCCGCATGATTATGCGGCAGCATTGCTTTTTGCACATCTTTTCGCACCAATGTATATACTGGTGTGAGTCGAAGAAATGAGGAGGGAGATCGATATGCGCTGCGATTGGTGCCGCCTTCTGGGTATTACAGCGTTCGCGCTTGGTTGCGGGATCCTGATCACAGCGATCTTTCCCGTGGGTGCGGTCTTATTTCTGGTTGCATTTTTGCTCATTGGTTGCGGCTGTGCCTGCATGCGCAGGTGAGAGGAGGGTATTATGAAAATCGTTATTGTTAAGTCACCGCGCTTTTTGAAGGGAATTCTTCGAATGCTGTTTCGAATCAGGGAATAATTTGAATGATCCTCCCATATGCTGTGTTGAAACGACCGTTACGGGAGGAAGTATGTATGGAACTGAAACTTACAAGGCAGCAGCATGAGTTTATGCAAACTGTCTCAATGCCACCGCTCAGTTGTGAAACAATGCGTGAACACATTGTGCCGGACAGCTGCAGTGATATCTCGCGTATCGTAGACACTTACGGTCATGTTTGTATTACAGGTAAGGAATTGGGAAGTGACGGAAGAATATGTGTGACAGGATCGGTAGATGTATCGGTCCTATATGTGCCGGAAAAAGGGAACGGTCCAAGTGTACTTCAGTTTCGTCTGCCTTTTCAGTGTATCGGTGATTCGGTGGGTTGCAGTGATGCGGAACTGATTCACGTAAGCAGCGAACTGCATAATTTGGATACCAGAGTGCTGAATCCTCGAAAAATTCTGACAAGAGCTAATATTACGTTGTATCCTGAGTGTTATTGTCGGGCAAACATCACAGTTTACCCTGCGGTACAAGAACAAAATAATCTTGAGTTGCTATGCTGTGCGCGTAAGACCAGATATTTGGCTTTGGTGCAGGAGAAGGAGTTTTCGTTTCGGGAGGAGGTCGCTTCTCCCGGTGGCCGTGGAATCGAGCAGATCATTCATTGGCGGGTCGATGTGCGAAGTGCTGATTGTAAGCTGATCGGTACTAAACTGGTTCTTAAGGGAAGTGCGGCGTTATCAATTCTTTGCAGGGCAGTGGATGGTACATTGCAGACCCTGCGGGGGGAATACCCGTTTTCGCACATCATGGATGGCAGCGGTATTCAAGAGAATTGGGAGTTTGATTGCGACTTCCAAGCGCTGTCTCTCGATTGTCGGATCGGGACAGAGAGCGAACCGGACGACAGAAATACAGTAGAGTTTACGCTGCAATTCCGGGTTGTTGTATCAGCATACAGCCGTAAGGAGATCTCGTTTATTTCTGATATGTACGGAACAGATCGTACCGTATTATGTGATACCGAGGAATTACGATTGCAGGAGAGTGACACACGTTATATAAAAAAGATCAATATGCGCGAAACACTTGAGACGCCTATTCCTGTTAAAACAGTGTTGGATACAAACGTAATCAGTGGTGCTCCCCGTATAGATACGGCAGCGATGCAGGTGGAGATCCCTGTGTGGGTCACCTGTCTCTTTTTAAATGAGGAGGATGCTGTACATAGCGCAAAGCGTGAATTTACTGTACGGTGCCCGCTGGAACATGAGCCGAATCTAGTTTGTAAATGTAGTGTTCACGGAGGCGTTGATATCCTGACCGGTGTCGTGCCGGATGGGATCGAGGTTCGCTGCTTGCTTGAGTGTGCGGTAGAGGTTTATAAAAGTACATCGTATATCAGTGTGTGCGGCGGTGAGATCGATGAAAATGCTATTTTAGGTCCTGCTCCTTCGATCATTCTTCGCAGGATCGAAGAAGATGAAAGTTTATGGTCTGTGGCAAAAGCCTACCGCAGTACAGTGGGGGCGATCCTTGCCATCAACGAAGTGCAGGAGGAGCAGCAAATTCCCCGGGATAAGCCGGTATTGATTCCTTGCAGACGATAATAATAACAGCCGCCGCAGTATTTGTGGCGGCTTATTTGTGCATAATAACGAAAATGCAAGAGAATGTGCGTTGTGTTTAGTGCATTTATTCTCTGTTTTTCCAACTGTCTTTTTTTTGATGATTTGACTATACTGATGTTATGTAAAACTCCATTTCTTGGGAGCAGGAGGTTCAATATGGAACATAAGGTTACTTACCGCCCTGAAAATCTGCACTATTTAAAGATGCTTGCCCGTCAGTATCCCAGTGTTCAGGCAGCCAGCACGGAGATCATCAACCTGCAGGCAATCCTGAATCTGCCGAAAGGCACGGAACATTTCATTTCCGATATCCACGGTGAGCATGAAGCTTTTTTGCATATTTTGAATTCTGCGTCCGGTGTTGTTCGTGAGAAGCTGGATGAACTGTTTGGTACCAGTGTGTCCAGATATGATCTTGACCAGCTTGCTACATTGATCTATTATCCTCGTGAGAAGCTGGAGGAAGTGGCCCGTGAGTCTTCGGACATGACGGAGTGGTATCGCATCACCTTCCACAGACTGATCGAGATGTGCCGTTTGGTCAGCTCCAAGTATACCCGTTCCAAGGTTCGTAAGGCTATGCCCAAGGAGTACGCCTATATTATTGATGAGTTGATCCATACTCATTATGAGGACAGTGACAAGCGGGATTATTATGAGAATATCATTTCTACTATCATCAGTATCGACCGTGCGCCAAACTTTCTCGTCCACCTGTGTGAGCTGATCAAGCGGCTTGCAGTAGATCGTTTGCATCTTGTGGGCGATATCTATGACCGTGGACCCGGCGCTGATATGGTTATGGATGCGCTGATGAATTACCACAGTGTGGACATCCAGTGGGGCAACCATGACATTCTGTGGATGGGCGCAGCATCCGGTTCCCGCACTTTGGTTGCAACAGTGCTGGCCAACTCTCTGCGCTACAATAATCTGGAAGTAATTGAGACAGGCTACGGTATTTCACTGCGTCCTCTTTCTGTATTTGCCAATGAGGTTTATGATGGCTGTGATGTTCATAAGTTCACTGTGAAACTTTCCGAAGAGGACGAACTGAGTTATTCTGAAAAGGACAAGCTGCTGGCTGCCCGCATGCACAAGGCTATCACGATGATCCTGTTTAAGCTGGAAGGTCAAAAGATCATCCGCAATCCCTGGTTTGGCATGCAGGACAGGCTTCAGCTTGACAAGGTTGACTACGAGAACAAGTCCATTACTATCAACGGAATATCGTATCCCCTGGAAGATACTGATTTCCCCACCGTGGATCCTGCTGATCCTTATTGCCTTACCCCTGAAGAGGAGGATGTCATCAACCAGATGACCCGTTCCTTCCGCCACAGTGAGAAGCTCCAGCGCCATGTTCGCTTCCTGTATTCTAAGGGCAGTTTGTACCGTGTCTACAACGGCAATCTGCTGTTCCATGGCTGTATTCCCATGACGGAAGACGGTGAGCTGATGGAGTTCAATGTGAATGGAACCCAGCTTCGCGGCAAGGCGTTTTTGGATCATGCAGATCTTATTGCCCGCCGTGCATACTACAGTCCTCGCGGCAGTGAGGAGCGTGAGTTTGGCATGGACTTCCTGTGGTGGCTGTGGGCAGGAAGAAACAGCCCCATTTTCGGCCGAGACCGCATGACGACTTTTGAACGCAGATTCATTACCGATGAATCTATTTGGGCGGAGCCTAAGAATGCCTATTATCAGCACTGCAATGATCCCGCTGTGTGCGATATGATCTTGTCTGAGTTTGGTCTTACCGAGCCTCATTGCCATATTGTCAATGGTCACGTGCCTGTTAAGTCCAAGAAGGGCGAGAGCCCTGTAAAGGCGGGCGGTAAGCTTCTCGTTATTGACGGCGGTTTCTGCAAGGCATACCAGAAAACCACCGGTATTGCCGGATATACCCTGATCTATAATTCCAATTGTCTGCGGTTGGTGTCCCACGAACCCTTTGAGGGTAAGGAGAATGCCATCAAGCAGAACCGTGATATCGCATCCACCTCGAATGTGTTCGAGCGCCTTGATTCCAGAATCAAGATCATGTCCACCGATAATGGACGTCAGATTCAGGAACAGATCGATGACCTGATGGCACTGCTTTGGGCATACCGCCACGGTAAAATCGTTGAAGATCATAAGTAATTAAAAAATCCGCCCGATTGGGCGGATTTTTTTTCAGGTGTTTATGTGTTGTCAGAATTCTTTTTTTCGTCTTCATAGAAGAGAGAGAGAATCTTGCTGTACAGCACTTCGGCGTTTGCTTCAAATTTTCGCTGCAGTTCTTTTGCCATGTCTTCGCGAGTGATCATCAGTTCCATTTTCATCAGCTGATCCAGTTCATCACTGAGCGTCAGGGTAACAGTATAGCCTCCCTTATAGCGCTCCTCCATACGCGCGCTGACAAGGTTGCGACGCTTGATTTGCTCATTGTGGCTGACAATATTCTTCTCGACCTGCATCCTCACAGAATAGGGAAGCATTGTTTCGCAGGCGGCGCAGTTCATGCGGCCTTTTTCTGTGACGGAGTAACGATTTTCCGGATCCAGTGTCAGATGCTCGGTGCGAACAAGATCAGCAAGACACTCGGAAAAATCAAAATAGTCAACGCCTTCGTCGCACATGCTCAGGTCCTGCATAACCTCAAAAGGAGCGGGACCGACAAGACGAGAGGCGATATACAGGATCAACAGTTTGATCTCAAATTTATCTGTAATAAAGCCAACCTGTCCCATTCGAATCCTCCATTGTTCATCATTTATTGTTATTATACTATTTACCGCATCGTTTGTATACCCCAAATTTCAATGAAAAGATGCCTCACCGATGTATCATCTTTGCATAGTATGGAATGAAGGCGGCCGCCTTCTGTTATGAAGTGTACTTACCATTGCTAGGAGGTCCAATATGGCTGAAACAAATTTTGCCGCTCAGGCTGCGGATGAACGGGAGTTTTGCCAGAGCGTTTGTATCCATACGAAGAAGATCTACGATTCATGCCGGGATAAGGATTGTGTAGAGGATCTTAGATTTTTTCCAACTTCAGCAAGTCAGGAAATTCTAAACCGTGCTCAGACAGTAAAGGGCGGTAAAGCGGAATTGCTTTACACATATATTGATGTAGAACCTGTGGCGTTTAACCGTGGTTATTATACTATTGATATTCGTTATTTCTATCGTGTTATGCTAAACGCTTATTGTTCCGGACCAAGACCGGTGGAAGTTGAGGGGTTATGCGTTTTTGATAAGCGGGTGATCCTGTTTGGCAGTGAGGGAAGCGCAAAAGTATTCTCGTCCCAGGTGCGGCTCGATGCCCTTGACAGGCAGCTGATCGAACGAAGCAATATGCCTGTAGCTGTGGTAACAGCGGTAGATCCGATTGTTCTTGATGCTCGTCTGATGGACCGGTGCGCGCTCCGCTGCGGCGATTGTGATATCTGCGAGATCCCTGAGAGCATTCGCCAATGCTTTGCCGATGATCTTACTATCGGGGACGATAATCGCCGTGTGCTTGTAACGTTAGGTCAGTTCTCTGTTGTTCGCCTGGAGCGTGACAGCCAACTGATGATCCCTGTTCTTGATTACTGTATGCCTGATAAGGAGTGCAGCGGGGGAGGAAGCGGTGATCCTTGCGACCTGTTCCAAAGTATTGCGTTCCCTGTAGATGAGTTCTTCCCGCCTAACGCCTTGGATATTCCAGACGATTACGAGGGAGCAAAGCATTACTGCACCTGCAGAAAATGATTTAATTAACATCTGTCTTGACAACTAACTGCGATGGCAGTATAATCCTGATAGAATTTTAGGAAAGGAGCAAGAACCATGATGATGTTTGTCTATAGAAAATGCCTTGCTCTGAGTACGCGTATCCGGTGACAGTCGGGGATTGTGTATATTTTTACGGCGCAGGCATAGCCTGCGCCGTTTTTGCGTTTTTGGAGGATGACCATGGAGACGATCAATATTTACGGAGAGAATCGGTTTGAGACATTTACGAAGATTCGAGAAGCCTGCCGGGGCATTGTGATTTCGGAAGATAAAGTTTTGCTGACCTATGAGGTGAACACTGACCAGTATTTTCTCCCCGGCGGCGGACTGGAGCAGGGAGAGAATCTCGTAGAATGCTGTATTAGAGAGCTTGCGGAGGAAACCGGTTATCAGGTCGAGCCGCGCTATCAATACCTGACCATCAACGAATATTACGAGGAGTGGAAATTTGTAAGCCATTATTTTGTCTGCGCCGTTACAGGAGAGACTTCCCGAAAGCTGACAGAGCGGGAAGCCAATGTCGGATTGGAACCCCGATGGGTACCGCTGTATGAAGCTGTGGAGGTATTCTCCAAGCATAATGAATACATCGACAACGAAATGAAACGCGGCGCATACCAGCGCGAGCACGAGGCGCTTTTGAGCTTCCTGCGGAATCGGGTTGAGATCGAAGAGATCCCTGTGGAGCACATAGATGAATTCTGGGACATTCATTTTCGCTATCTGGTTGATGATGGTATCATCGAAGATGATGAGGATAAGGAGTACTTCCAGAGCGGCGAGTATCGGGATGTGATCCGTGCGCATATGGTGCGTGAGGTGGATCGGCATCACATGGTCTATTTCGTTCGTGATGGTGTTCGCATCGGTGCGGCTCAGTACAATACCTATCAGAGCGAGGACGGCAAATGCTTCGTGCTGGACTTCTGGGTGTTCCCGCAGTTTCGTGGGAATGGCACAGGCCACCGTTGCTTTGAAGCGCTGGAGCGGTATACGAAGTGGGATGGTGCTGTGTACTATGAGCTGAACAGCACGAAGGAGAATGCCGTTCGGTTCTGGAAGTCCCTCGGCTTTGGGGAGAATGGCGTTGATGAGTATGAGATGCCGGTGATGGTAAGAAAGGAACACACTCATGATCAGACTGGTTGAACCTTGTGAAAAGTATTTGAAGTCCTACATAGATGCGTACGATGAGTATTCAGCGCATGGTGTGACGACCTACTGCTTCGACGATGCCCGTGCTTACGACATTTTCGAGAAGTACGACAATTACAGAAACGAACGAAATTTGAAGCCGAACCGCGTTGGTGCGGACTATTACTGGCTGGTGGATGACGAGCGCGATTATTTCATTGGCGAGATCAGTATTCGTCACAGGCTGACCGAGGCGCTGGAGCAGTATGGCGGTCATATCGGGTATGGTGTTCGGTATTCCGAATGGAACAATGGATACGGAACGTTGATGCTGAAGTATGCGCTTGAGAAGGCACAGGAACGCGGGCTTAGCTGGGTTCTCATTACCTGTGATGATGATAATCCCGGCTCTGCCCGCGTGATGGAGCACAACGGACTCGTTCTGCGTGATAAGGTGAGGAATGTCATTGACGGACAGGAGATCATCACGAGAAGGTATGACTGGTTTGCTCCGATTGTGATTGCAGAGTACACAAAGGAACGAATTCCGGAGGTTTTGCAGTTTGAGCGGGATTTGAGAGCGGAAGAACAGTTCTGGGGCTGGGAGATCGACGAAAAGTATATCTCCGATGTAACGAAGAGTTTTGAAAACCCCGCATTTGAGAATTCTGTTTCTCTGCTGGCGTATTTAGACGGCAAAGTGGTCGGCAGAATTGATTCCACAATGATTTGCAGCCATTTTGATGGTTCGACTAAGGCTTACCTTGACTGGATCTGTGTGATCAAAAGCTACCGCCACCGGGGCGTTGCTCAGCGGCTGATGGAAACCCTGCGGAAGGAACTGAAAAGCCGCGGCGTTGATACGCTGATTGCACTGATTGCGGCAAACAACGAAGCACAGCGGTTCTACCGCTCTCTAGAAAACGCGGAGATCCGCGACGAGGGCATCTGGATCGACCTGTAAGGTATTTGGAGGAAAGTATGAGAGTTGAAACGATAGAAACTGAAAGATTGTACCTTCGCCCCTTTGAGCGGACGGATGCACGGTTTGCCATCAGCATCTGGAACGACAAGGAGATGGGCGAATACCTACTGGATGAGGCAATGGAGGAGATCAGCGATGAATATCTCCGCATGATCGAAGATCTGGCGGATGACGAAGAGTGCTATTACATGATCGCCGAGAACAAGGAGACCCGTGAGCGTATCGGCACC
Source organism: Candidatus Pelethomonas sp. (assembly GCA_045615065.1). Classification (GTDB taxonomy): domain Bacteria; phylum Bacillota; class Clostridia; order Oscillospirales; family Oscillospiraceae; genus Pelethomonas. The sequence goes on from JAZLEB010000133.1 coordinate 13,294, forward strand.
TGCAGCTTCATCCTCAGCGAGGATGGAACGACAATGGATATCGCCTACTGCGTGCTGAAAAAACTCTGGCGCAACGGTTATGCTACCGAAATGGCTCGCGGGATGGTGGAATATGCCAAAGCGCACGGCATAGAGAAGGTTACGATCAGCATTGCGAAGGACAACGCGGGTTCCATCGGCGTGGCAAGAAAACTGGGCTGTGCGCTTAAGGAAGAGAAGCTTTGCGTTAAGCGCGGCGAGGAGGAAGCGCATACGGTCTGCCTGTATGAGTTGGACATCAGCACAAAGCTGTACGAAGCAGAATTGACGGACGAGCTGCTGTCCACTTTGATTGCTATGTCGGCGGCATGGGAAGCGGAAAACAGCACCCACGGCTACCGCACCAATGACCGCAGCGACATTGAGGGAAACCGGATCTTTCTGGCAGAGTGCAATGGCGAAGTGTTGGGGTATCTGTTTGGTCACAAAACGGCAGCGGAGCGTACCAATTCCATTATGGCTGAGGGTACAACATTCTTTGAGATTGAGGAGCTGTACGTCACGCCCGAGCATCGGAGCGAAGGGATCGGCAAAAAGCTGTTCTCCTTTGCGGAGCAGACTGTGCAGGCAGAGGGGATCAGTTATCTGATGCTCAGTACAGCGACGAAAAACTACAAGCGCATCCTGCATTTCTATCTGGATGAACTGGGGATGGATTTCTGGAGCGCAAGACTTTACAAGAAACTGTGAGGACTATCCCATGAAGCGAGTGTTGATCATCGGAAGCAACGGAGCGGGAAAATCGACTTTTTCCTATGCTCTGGCTGAAAAAATAAAGCTTCCTCTGATTCACATTGATCAGCTATACTGGCGAAACAACTGGGAGGTAACACCCAAAGATGAGTTCCTTTCTCTTGTATCCGCTGAGGCGCAGAAACCGTGCTGGATCATCGAGGGGAACAACATTCGTTCTTTGGATGACCGGTTGCAATTTGCAGATACGGTTTTCTGGTTTGAGTTCCCGCCTGCATTATGTGTTTGGAATGTTTTGAAGCGTACATTCAAATACCGCGGGACGGTTCGACCCGATATGCCTGACGAATGTGTGAGCAGGCTAAACTTGGGCTTTCTGAAAGAAGTATGGCGATTCAACAGAAAGAATCGTGCAAAAATTCAAGAGAAGCTTGCTGCCGATAAAGAGATACAGGTTGTTCGCTTTACGAACTATAAACAGGTTAGAGCATATCTTGAATCGCTGTGAGGATAGATGCCTGTGGAAGAGCTTGGGAATGTTACCATCTATCCGGCGTCATCTGTATGGGCAGAAGATGACGGATAATATTCTGGATGTAAAGGAAGTGAAGGTGCAGGTCCATAGCTTCTTGAAGCTGTAGTCAGCCCTAAATCAGGAGGAAATAATATGATTATTTGGATCAGCGGCCCTTACGGGGTTGGAAAATCGACACTTGCGGAAGCACTGGTCGAGAAAATGGAAAACACTCTGATTTTTGACGCGGAGCTGGTGGGCGATGCAGTTCGCAGCAATTATCCTGATGACCCCTATGGGTATATCTATGAGGATTATCCCCTCTGGGGCGAGTTCTGCTGCAAGCTACTCACGGACGTCCACGATACCTTTCACAAGGATATTCTGGTTCCCATGACGCTTTTGAGAAGCGCGTCCTATGACAGCATTATCCAAAAGCTGCGCGACAACGACGTTGAGACCCATTTTGTGGTTTTGGAAGCATCTTATGACAGTGTGCATGAACGCATCCTCGCCCGCGGCGAGGAGGAAGGCTGCTGGTGCATGGAGAATATTGCGTTGGCGCGTGAGGGATGCAGTGCCCTGCCGGGAATTCACATCAATACGGATGGCATCAGCGTGGCAGAACTTGCGCAGTTGGTGCTGAACAGAATCGCAGAGGAGAATGAAGGAGTACAACGATAAGGTACCATATTGAACAAGTTACGCTGCGAGTGATAACGAAACGGAGGAATAACAATGCTTTTAGAATTTAACTCCATGACTGCGCAGGAAATGCATCGCATGGTTCAGGAGATTTATACAGAAGGAAACCGGGAAAACGCACAGTGGCGGAACCCTGGACTTGAGGACTTAACGGAGGCGATTCGCGAAGAGGAAGGCTTCTTTGTGGAGTTCTTGGAGAAATTCATGGCGGATGAGCGCAATCGATACTACATCCTCGAGGTGGATGGGCAGTGGGTCAGCGCCCTTCGCCTGACAAAATTGGACGATTTTTACTATCTGGAAGCACTGGAGACGGCGGAAGCACACCGACAGAAAGGCTATGCTTCCAAGCTAATCTTGGACGTGATTTCTGCTCTGAAGCTGCAAGGTTCGGTTACAATCCGTAGCTCCGTGGACAAGGAGAACACACAGTCGCTGGCAACCCATCAGAAATGCGGTTTTGTGATCGACCAAGAGAACGGGATCAACTATTTGAATGGTGACCGCTATGAAAACGGCTACGGAATGCTGTATACGGATGATTAACTACTTTTTGGTTTGAGTTTCCGCTTGCATTATGCGTTTGGAATGTGGTGAAGTGTACATTTAAATACCGCAGACAGATTAGAACATATCTTGAATCACTGCGAGGGTGAATGGAAATGGAACGAGATTGGTTTTTTAAGACAGACGAATATATTTGTGATCTGCGGACGGTAGGTGTGTTGGTTCGTGACGGCAAGCTGTTGGTGCAGCGTGATCGCAACGGCAGTGAGTACGCTCTGCCCGGTGGTCATGTGAAAATCGGTGAGACTACGGCGGATGGACTGGTGCGAGAATATCGTGAGGAGACCGGAGCCGAAATTAAAGTCGGTCGTCTGCTGTGGACAGAGGAATGTTTCTGGGAATGGAACGGCAGACAGGCGCACAATATTGCATTCTACTATCTCATTGAACTGTGTGTGGGAAGCGATATTCCCGATACGGTCGAGTTTGTGTCTCTCAAGGATAATTGCAATGTTGTCCTCGGGTGGATGCCAGTGGAAGAGCTTCAGAATGTCACCATCTATCCGGAGTTCATCAAGGAGACCATTCACGATTTGAATGCTCCGCCCCAGCACTTTGTGACGAAAGCGTGAGGAATGACCTATGAATCTATTGATTAGCTTCTCCGGCAGAGAGAACGGAAACTGCGACACAATCGCAAAGTATGCCGCATCGCAGGAAGGTCGCATCATCTGTTTTCGGGATCTGAATGCGCATCCCTGTTCCGGCTGCAACTACGACTGTTTCAGCGGCGAGTGCAAATATAGAGATGACGATGTTTACAGCTTGTATGACCAGATGCTCGACTACGAAAAAGTGATCCTGATCGTTCCGATGTACTGCGGCAATCCTTCTTCGCTGTACTTCATCTTCAATGAGCGGTGCCAGGACTACTTTATGCATAACGAAACCTACGACGAAATCGCCAAGCGGCTGTACATCATTGGAGTCTATGGTGACGAGAACAAAACGCCGGATTTCATTCCCTGCCTTGAAAAATGGTTTGATGGCACGATCTACAGCGGTCGGGTGCTTGGTATCCAGCGGCATCTGTATGGACAAAAGATGGAAGACAATCTTCTGGATGTGCAGGAAGTGAAGGATAACATCAACCGCTTTTTGCAGCTGAGATAATAGCGTATCAGCATCCCACGGATGCTTGCATACAAATCTAAAACAGAAAGGATGATCGTTTATGAAGAACCGTGTATGGAGGGTTCACGTCTGATTGGGATCCTAACCCTCCAAATCAAATTTGGAGGAAACAAAATGAACACTAACATGAAACTGGTGGAAGTCACCGAAGAAAACTGGCTGGAAATCGCAATGCTTTCCGTGCGAGAGGAGCAGAAGTGTTTCCTGGCGCCGCCCATCGGCATCCTTGCCCGAGGCTATGTGTACCGGGAGTGCAACGGTCGGGTCTGGGGCATTGCAAACGGAGAGCAGATGGTCGGCGTGGCGTTGGTGCGGGATCAGAATGAGGAGCCATGCTGCTACGACCTTCAGCAATTTATGATCGACCAGCGGTTCCAGGGACAGGGATACGGCGCGGAAGCGCTGCGGCAGATATTGTCTATTCTGGAAGAGGAACGCCGCTTTGACTGTGTCGAGGTCTGTGTCAAAAATGCGGACACACCCGCCTTGCGGCTGTATGAGAAGATCGGATTTGTGGATACAGGCTACATTGACCCTGATCTGCCGGAGTTTGTGAATCTGATGTACTATTTCGGTGAGGAGTAAACTGATGGAAATTGAATTGAAAGAGAGAACTTCGGAGACTGTTCTGACATATTTCCGTGCTACTCGGGACGCTGAAATTCAGCGCAGCGAAACTTACGCAGTTGGTGCTGAACAGAATCGCAGAGAAGAATGAAGGAGTACAACAATGCTGATTAGAAATCTTGTGGCAGAGGATTATCCTGCCTTTCGTGATCTGTATACAAAACTGGACGAATATCATGTGGAAATGCGCCCTGAGGATCATATCCACAGAGAAGCATACCCTGAGGACGCGTTTCTGCACAATCTGGACTATTCGGATGGTATGCAGATGGGAGCGTTTGACGATAGTGGCAAGATGCTGGGCTTCGTTGAAGCGACGCTGTGGCATAAGTGCACAATGAGAGAAGATCTCAAAAGTGTGTGCCTTGACAACATCTATGTCCTGCCCGAGTATCGCCGTATGGGTATCGCTGCAAAATTGTTTGACGAAGTGGAGAAGTGGTCGCGTGAGCGGGGGGCGGTTCGTTTGGAGCTGCACACCTGGGATTTTAACAAGGGGGCAATAGCAATGTATACCGCTATGGGTATGACCCCTCAGCGGTACGTATTCGAGAAGAAATTTTAAGAAACAATTGCGAAATATGGTGAAAACTATGGTAAGATTAATTAATTCATATGATGAGTGCAGAGAGTTTGCTGAAGGTTTTAATGATGATCCTGAGTTCTCTGATCCCATGCTCTTGACGGAGGAAAATATCCGGTGTAATTTGCGCAATGCCTTTGAGAAACCGGAACGAAACACTGTTTTAGGTGTGTTTCAGGGTGATGAGATAGTGGGACTCTTCAATTTTTTGGTGCTGTGTGATGAACAGTATATTGAAATGATCGTTGGCCTCTCCCGGGATAGAGATGCATACAATGAGATTCTGCTGCACCTGGAGGAGAATTACCCTTCTTATCAAGTGGATTTTGTGTTCAACCCGAGAAACTATCTGCTGTCGGAACTGCTTGAACTGCGAGGCGCAGAGTTTGAGACGGAACAGCTAAAAATGGTTTGGAACGGTCGCTTGACGGAAACAGACACTGCGGGCATAGAACTATTCTCTCAACAGTACGCACAGGAGTATTTCAAGATCCATAACCGGGATATGTACTGGACAGGGGAGAAGGTTGCCGCAGAACAGAAAAAATTCAGAACACTTCTTGCGATACATAATGGAAACGTTGCAGGCTATATTGATGTGACTCACTGCTTCGAAGAAAATGAGCCTTACGATTTGTTAGTTTTGGAGAAATACCGGCGGATGGGTTATGGTCGTAAACTTCTTGCTAAAGCACTTGAGTTGAACCATCCTAAAGGAATGATGCTGCTTGTGGATATTGACAATACTGCAGCGATCCGATTGTACGAGTCTTTGGGGTTTGAAAAAAATGAGAAACAGAATAATGTGACGGTACATTGGAAAGTGCCGGGGCAGAACTGAATTTATGAGGATAGATCAAAATGGAACCGATGGTTGAAACGGAAATTATTGAATCGATTTTATCTGTATATGGATTTCATGCGCCTGTTACAGAACAAAAATCTTATATCCACGCAATCGAAGAAGGCGGCTGGATCAAGCTGATCTTCCGTGTTACACTGGGAGACGGAAGAATGCTGGTCGTAAAATTTCTTCATGAGGATGAAGATCTGGAAGCAGAACACGAAAAGTATGAGAAGCAAAGTGCGTTCTCCGAGTTTATGCGAAGCCGTGGGATCCGCACACCTGAGCGGCATCAGGTGGACGGAAACTTCTGTATCCGGTATGTCTACCACGATTTGCCCTGCATTGTCACCGTGGAGGATTGGTGCGGCGATGAGATCATAGAGATCACAATGGATATTGCTTGCGCCATCGGCAAGCTGATGGCGCAGATGCATACCCTGTCTCTTGAAAACGGCTGTGAGATCGGTCATAGGACACTGTTCTCCGCAGCATACTGGAACGATGTGGATGCATATCCGGATTTCTGCGAGATCACTGCCGATGAAAAATTGGATCAGAATGTGATTGCGCAGATCAAGGAACTTCGTGAGGATAAACTTAGAACCCTCCGAGCAGTTTGGGACACTCTCCCAAAGTCTGCTGTACAAGGTGATGTGTCCATCAATAACCTTGCGGACAGTAAAGACGGTTTGATCGTGTTCGACTATAACAACGCCGGAGATGAAGTGTTGATCTCTGACCTTGTTATGGAAGGATTGCTGACAGCTTATGAGATGGAATTACCGGAGGATACTCCGGAATCTTACCGGGAACAATTGTTTCCTGCATTTTTGAAAGGTTATCTTTCCGTCAGAACACTTACCGAAGCAGAGTGTACAGCAGCATGGGATGTCTACACCTTGTATCACGCATTGTGGTTCACACGAATTACATACAACGAAAAGTCGCTTCAGAAGTTGGTAGAAAACGGTGATTATGATTCTGCAAACCGGCTTCTAAAGCAGATGCATGCGGATATGACAGAGATAGACGATGGAAGATTTGCCGGGGAAGTGGAAAAGCAACTCTGATTCAAAAAATCTGTATTGGGAGTGAATTGCAATGAGGATCGCTTTGGCATCTGCACCGGTGAAGACCGGTAATATTGAGTTTAATACTTCATCCATGCGTACTGCCATGCAGAAGGCACGTGGAAAGGCAGATGTGATCGTATTCGGTGAGTCTGTTCTGCAGGGCTTTGATGGTCTGTGTTGGTCGTTTGATGAGGACAGGCTTGTGGCAGTTTGCTTGAAGGATACAACCATTCAAAAGATGCGTGAAGCGGCAAAAGAGTATGGTTTGGCAGTGTCCTTTGGATTCATTGAGAGGGAAGAGAATACCTTATACAGCAGCCAGATCTTCATCGGTGCAGACGGTGAAATCGTGAATGTCTTTCACCGTGTTAGTATCGGCTGGAAGGAGTATACCCTGACAGACGAGCACTACTGTGAAGGAGATCACTTTGCGCGCTTTGAGTACGAAGGAAGATACTTTGCTGTTGGGCTGTGCGGGGATCTTTGGACAGAGGGCAGACCGGAAGAAATGAAGGCGCTGAACGCAGATATCGTGCTCTGGCCGGTGTGGTGCGACTATGCCGCAGAAGAATGGAATACAACTGTTAAGCACGAGTACGCAGAGCAGGCTGCTCTGTGCGGCAAGCAGGTTTTGCTTGTAAATCCTTTTTGCGCGGATGACGGTGCAGCGGACTGCGCCGTCGGCGCAGGGGTGCATTTTGAGGGTGGCAAGATCATTGCGGAGTATCCGG
>JAZLEB010000134.1:0-10766 GCA_045615065.1 Candidatus Pelethomonas sp.
TGGGCTTGGTGAGATAGCCGCTGGCATGGAGATCGTAAGCTTCTTTGCGATACTCCTCAAAACCGGTGGCGAAGATAATATTGATATCCGGATTTCGCAGTTTCAGCTGTTCCGCCAGTTCCACGCCGCTCATCCCCGCCATCTCAACATCCAGAAAAGCGATATTGCAGTTGTTCTCATCCACAAACGCCAGTGCATCTTCCGGATATTCAAAACCGGTCAGCTCTGCTGTCGGTGCCGCCTCACTGATCACATCCAGAAGTCCCTCCAGAGCGATTCGCTCATCATCTACCGCAATGATCTTCATCATTAATTGTCTCCCTCCTTTGCTGGAATGGTCACAACGGCGACTGTGCCGCTCTCAGAGCTGGTGATGGAAAGGCTGCCGCCCACCATATTCCAAAGGCGATCTCTTACATTGCGGATGCCAATATGGGGCTTGCCGTCTTCCATATAGGTTTCCGGGTCAAAGCCGACACCGGTATCAGAAATTGTGATCTGAATCTCCTCTTCTGTTCTACGGGTAGAAATGGTCACGGTACCGCCACCGCGCTTTTTGGTCACGCCGTGCTTCACCGCATTCTCCACCAAAGGTTCCACGGTAAGCGGCGGCACTTTAAAGTTGGTTACTTCCACATCATAGATTACATTCAGTTTGTCCCGGAAACGGACCTGCTCCAGCGACAAGTAGGTCTGGATATGCTGATATTCCTCACGGAAGGGAATGGGGTCGCTTTTCTCGATGGAAAGCATGTTGCAGCGCAGATAGTCGGCAAAACTGCTGACAGCTTCCTGCGCTGTTTCCGGCTCCTTGCGATAGAGATGGTATATAGTGTTGAGAACATTGTAAAGAAAGTGGGGCTTGATCTGGGAAAGCATGATGGCGATACGGCTGTCCTCCAGCTCTTTCTCCAGTTTCGCCGCGCGAATGGACGCGCGATGGTTTATGACGATCCCGCGGGCTGTGACCACAATATGCACAATGAACAATACAAAAAAAACAATTTTAGAGCAAGGCGCGCGCCACACGATGGTGGCTCCGATACCGGCAATATCCATCAGAATGGCAGCGAACAGAACAATCGCTGAAATGAGATTGAACCGTGTTGCAGGATTGTGAAGCAGCTCCGGCACGCAGCAGATCATAAAGAGTAGACAGAGGACGATCTGCGAAGCCACCCAGCAAGGCAGTGTATCAAAGATCGCAGTTACACCGGTAAAGGACAGCACAATCAGCACACCGTCCAGCAGTGCGGACAAAAGCACTGCAGCCTTGGCGATCTGCTGCCTTCTTCCGGTAAAATTGTCACTCACAAAGTGACACAGGCAGAAAACCGCAAGCATCATACAGAGCTGACTTGCGTATGTATTCAGAATATTCAGCTCGCTCCAGTAGGATACATCGATACAGTCAAAGGCCACATACCCGCCGGCAAAGAGCGTCATCAGTCCCAGTTTAAGAAGTTTTCCCGTCGGAATATGCGCGATCGCCGCCGCAATGGCAGCACCCAGCAGCATCAGCGATGCCACCGCCAGCAATACGCCCTGAATTCTGGACCGCTCACCGTAGGAATCCAGCTTTTGCTCCAAAAGATTCCATTCTATCGGGTCAGAGCACAGCGTAGTCAGAAAATCCCGGTATGCCGTTTTATTACCCAAGATATGAGGATTATGCAGATGGATCTCTACGGTATCCTCCGGTCCGATCGCGGGGACAACGGTATACATCCACTCACGCGCGCACATGGAGGCAAACAGCTCTGTTTTTAAATCCGGGATCGAAAGCATGGCATCCTCATAAATCCGTTCGCCGTTGACTTTTATCTGAATACCAATGTGGTTGCGGTAAAAGTTCAGATGCCAGCCCTCGCTCATTTCCTGAAGAAACGCACCGCGAAGAAACAGATCCCCTTTCAGAGCGGACAGATCGGCATCTTCCGTCAGCGGCTGCCAGTTTTCACCGTCATAGCTGTACTCGCCGGCAAATTTCTGCGGCATGGGAACAGGCATCATCGCCTGATGACTGCCAAGGGACACGGATATAATACAAATCAGCGCCAACAGCAAAGGCACCAAAAGCATGATATATTCAAGGTGATGTTTTTTCAGCTTCACAGGTTATCCTCCCAATCAGCGTTTGTCTCCGATAAAGCGGCGTGGGACTTGCTCGTTTACCCGGATTATAGCAGAGCTTTGATTTGAAAGCAATTCCGGATTTTCCGATCATCGGCAAGGCCAGGCTCTGCAAAACGGATCGGATATCCAACCACAAAGGATATAGGATAAAACAATTCTCTTACAAAGACCAATGAAAGCGTGTTGCAATGGTTTGGTTGGCATTGCACAAATTGGGCCTGAATTAGCAAAAACACGTGGATCCATTGCGCCGCAAGGGATCCACGTGTTTCCAGGTTTTCTCTGAAACAGTAGTCAGGTTGTGGTCAGAAAGGATCTACCGAACGGACTCACGCATCCTTTTTTGCGATAGGCAGCCACAACTCGCAGTAGCGGGAGTTGTTCAGCGCCTCATCGTTTTCTTTGTAGAACCAGTGAGTAACCTCCACTTCCGGTCCATCGATCAGCTCATAGCCGGAGGACGGGAGCCACTGGGTGACAGCCTTGCGGTAGAGATCATCCAATTCGTTGGTGGGATACTGGCACCGCTCCGTTTCGCACACCAGATAGGTTCCCTCCGGAATATGGATCTGCTCAAAACGGCTGCAGATCTCACTGCCCAAATCATCCTCCATGTACGGGAGACTTTTGGGCGCAATATAATAGGCGATGTGAAAATCATATCCATCATCCGCGAAGTTGGAGAACACACCGTAGTGGGTATCCACATCGTGCGCCACCCATGTGAGCACCGCCTGGTTAAGTCTGGTTTCACAGATGAAATTGTGATCCTGCAGCTCACGATTCATGGGAGAACCTGTAAACCGCTTCTTATATCCGGTGAGAGTCAGTGCTTTCTTCTGTTCGATTCTGTACTTCATAACATTTCCACCTTCCAATAAAACTTTGATGGACAGGCGGGAGAAGGCTTTCAGCACTGCACCGCCGCCGCGCGCCTGCGACGGTGTCATGCCGTGGAATTTCTGAAAAGCCTTTGCAAAGCTTTCCGGACTGTCGTAGCCATACTTAAGGGCAATATCGATCACCTTGTCCTTCCCTGCGGCAAGCTCTGCTCCCGCGAGGGTCAGACGGCGGTTGCGGATGTACTCGCCCAGCGTGTAGCCGCATAGGATGCTGAACATCCGCTGGAAGTGAAAGGACGACGAAAAACTTTCTTTTGCGATCGCTTCGTAATCCAATTCCTCGGTGATATGCTCCTCAATGTAGTCGATGGCGTTTTGAATTCCAGTGATCCAATCCATATTCACCCCTCCTGTCTGATCTGAGTATACAAAATCGAACGGAAAAAAATCCTGTTTTTGCGTGCGCTTATCTATCAGAAAAAGGCACCGGAGCATGACCCCGGTGCCACCTGTTTTCTGATTGTATTATAGCAGATTTTAAAGTGTTTTTCAAGACTTGTAGTTGTTTATTCCTGCGGTAGAATAGGGATTACAAGGAGGGATCTGCATGACTTACTATCATGGCTCTGCTGTTGCGAATTTAGCGCAACTGCAGCCATTATCCAAACTGCATCAATCTGAGGAACAGGTCGTATATCTTTCTTCCAATCTTCCGTATGTGCTGTTTTACATCTGGGATGCAGAGAAAACAGGCTCCTCCCGCAAATGGGTAACGGGATGGCTGAGAGATGGCATCGCGTATTATGAAGAGCAATTTCCGGGACAGCTGAAAGCATTTTATGAGGGTGTCCGCGGCTATGTATACTGTGTTTTGCCCGACGATAAGGTGCAGCCAATGCCGCAGCGGGAAGATCTGTTTTACAGCATCGATCCTGTGAAAGTATATCGCACGCAGGAGATCCCCGATGTATATCAGGCTCTTTTGCAGTACGAGCGCGAGGAAAAATTTAAGCTCCTGCGCTTTGAAGATGCTGCTCCTGCGAAGCAGGAAGAACTAACCGACCGCATCGCAACATATATCCGTGAAAACAAACTGACGGAACAGGACAGTGAGCATTCCCGTTTTATGAGGAAATACTTTGTGGATGCATGGAAACGGGCGCAGGAGACAACACCATGAAATACATGACGTTTAACTCCTCCTGCTCCTATGCGGGAGTTGCCAACATGCTGGCACCGTACGGTGTCGAGACAGATGACCGCACCATCGCACGGAAGATGATGCTCCCCTATCTGTTCGCCAAGGAAGATGGTGAGTATCACAGCGGCCCCATGCTGCAATCAGCCCAGTGGTTTAATCTGTACCTGCATCCCATCGGATACAACATGGTGGAAAAGAGGGTGAAGCGGGAATTGATCCCATCCGCCTTACATAGTACAAAGGCTGCCATGCTGGGGCTTCAAATTTCCCCAAAAAGCAAACACGCCGTAGTTTATATGGGACTTGAGGGCAGCAAATATCATTTTCTGAATAACAAGTGGCAGCACACTGACGAACCGGAGCAGTTCTCTCTCATCGAAGCCGAGCTTCTCTCCCAGTTGGATGACGATGTCATGGTCGCTGTTTTGGAACCCACCCCATGCAAAGCGGCGGACTTTGAACCCCTTTTAAGGCAGTCCATTCAAACGTTGGATGACCTAAAGCAGGACATTCTGTCTTTCTGCACACAGGAACAAACACCGCAAGCGATCATGGCCGCAATGAATACCCTGTTTCGCGCTATTCTGCTGGATGGCATTACTATGCTTGAACTGTGTGCCGAAACAGCTCAAGCCGAAAAGCTACGAATTGTACAAAGCGAATTTATGATCGCGGTGAAAAAGAACACCACAGTCATACTATCCGAAGAAGTCTCTGTCGACCTTCTGGTGGAGGCTATCGAAGAATACAAACGCCTCATAGAACGGCACTCAACCCACAGTTAAGTTCCATAAAACACGCCGCAATTGCTTTGCGCCCCAAAATCCGCTATGATGACCATGCCGGCAACAAACAAATGAAACGAGGAAACCTGTATGGAAATCGGAAATCAAATCAAAGCTCTGCGCGTTCGCAAGGGCGTGACGCAAAAGCAGATGGCGCAGCATTTCGGCATCACCGAGCAGGCCATCAGCAAATGGGAAAATAACGCCTCGGTGCCGGACATCGCCATGCTGCCCGACCTGTCCGCCTACTTCGGCGTCAGCATTGATGAGCTGTTTGCACTCAGCGACGAAACCCGCATGGAGCGAATCCAGAATATGCTTTGGGATGTCCGCTTCATGGACTCCAGCGACATTGAAAACGAGCGCCAGTTTCTTCTGGAAAAGGCACGGCGTGACAGCGGCAGCGAAGCATACGAGATGCTGGCAAAACTGGAGCTTCACCTTGCGGACGAACACCGTGCCCACGCTGAGGAGTACGCTCTGGCCGCACTGGAGCGCAATCCGCTCTCCCACAAGGCTAACTACGCTCTGGCTCGCGCCCACGGCGGCAAGCACGCCGATCCCCGGCACAACACCCACACCGCGCTGATCTCCCACTACAAGGCACACATCGCCGCGCACCCGGAAAGCGTAGGCACCTATCCCTGGCTGATCGCACAGCTCATGGACGATGGCCGTTTTGAGGAAGCGGAGCAGTACTGCACTCTTCTGGAGCAGCGCAATGACGGCACTTACGGTGACTACTATCCCACGAAGCTGCGCATCTCCATCGCACTCTCTCGCCGCGATCTTTCTGCCGCCCGCGCTATGTGGGAAGAACTGGGACGCGAGTACGCCGACAACTGGAGCATTCAGCACGATCTGGGCGACTTCTGTATGCTTGCAGGCGAGTACGCCGAGGCCAAGGCATACTACCGCAAGGCAATCGAGCTGATGGAGAAGCCCCGCTACACCGATCCTGTAGACTCTCTCGCACTGGTCTGCGAGATGGACGGCGATATCACCGGAGCCATTGAGGCAAGAGAACTGGAACTCACCATCTCCGAAAAGGAATGGGACATCACCTATGGAGAAGGTGTCGACAGCGTCAAGCGCGAGATTGCACGACTGCAGAAGCTTTTATAGTGACACGTCCGGCACATAGATCTGGAGGTAGATTGCTTCCTTTTTCTCAACCTTCAATAGAACCCAACTAAAAGACCTCTCGATTGTTTTCTTCCAAGAGGTTTGTTATCCTATATCCACAACCGGTTGACAACAGATTTGGAGGATGCAATCCATGAAAATGGGAGAAAAGATCAAAAGATTGCGGAAGCGGAAAGGGATCTCGCAGGAGGCTCTTGCAGAAATTCTTGGCGTTTCCTTTCAAGCGGTGAGCAAGTGGGAAACCACTTCTTCCATGCCGGATATCAGTCTTGTGCCGTCTATTGCCGCGTTTTTTGATGTTTCCATTGACGAGCTGTTTGACTACAATGTGCTGGAAAATGAGCGGCGAGCAGAGGAGATCTGCCGCAGAGCATCGGCCTTGCGAAGCAGTGACCCTTCCCATGCTGAGAAGATTCTGCGGGATGGTTTGAAGCAATTTCCCGGCAACGAAACGATGCTCACACTGCTGCTGTACACACTCCTTTCCATGCCAAAACGCGAGGACGACATCATCAACACATGCAACACGATCATTGAGTATACAGAAAACGATGGTATAAAATACGATGTGGTCCGCATCCTTGCGGAAACCTACTCCGCACTTGGTAAACAGGAAGCGGCAGAAGCAGCCTTGGAGCAAATTCCAGAGTTCTATTTCTCCAAGATGGAGTACATGGCAAAACTGCTTACCGGACAAAAAGCTCTGGATGCCGCGCAGTTTCAGATGAATCTGAGCGCCAAAACCACCGTAGAAATGCTGCTTATCATGGCTCAGGAGTACCAGAACCAAAAGGAAACGGCAGCCGCCCTTTCCTGCCGCCGCATTGCGGAGAGTATCTTGCGGACATATCAGCAGGAAAATGGACAGCAGTATGAACTTGCGGGCTATGAGTGGATCGAAGAGATGCAGCAAAAACCATGTTGTTCTGCTGCGCAGAAAGAGCAATGTTGATATCACGGTATCTGAATAAGCAGGAAGCACCGGAGTTTTCGCTCCGGTGCTTCTTCTTTGCTTGCATCATCTATTTGTATCTCTGAGTTCCTTCAACCGCGCGATCTCGCGGCGGTGGGCGTCGATCTCCTCGCCGGAAGTGATGTTCCACTCCTCCCGCAGAAGCACAAGCTCCTCCTCGTTGGCAGCGATGGCGCCATCATAGTCACCCTGAATTTCACAGATATGGGCAATGGAGGTCAGTCCGTCCAAATAGCGGGGGAACTTGGTCTGAACGTCCATCGATTTGCGGTAATGCTGCTTTGCTTCCTCATATCGTGCCATTCTCGCCATGTAATCGCCCATACTGACCCAAACGCCACGCTCATCGGCAAACTCACGGCTCATTTCGTCCCAGATTTTGAGTGCTTCGTCGTGCCGTCCATCCGCCCATGCGATCTCACCGCGGTACATCGCTGTGCGGTAGCCCGTTTCCGTTGCGGCGGTCATTTCGTCGCAGCACTGCTGTGCTTCGTCAAGCCGATTGTCGGCAATGAGCTGGTCGATCAGCCACATGTAGCCGCTGCGCCAGTTGGGATGCTCGGCAACAAACTTCTTGTAGTGGTCAATCAGCTCGTGGTGGTTCGTACTGTACCACGCGCCCCATTCGCCGCAGCTGCTCTGCACAAAGGTGGAGTGCGCATCATTGTTCTCCGGCTCACGGTCGATGGCTTCCTTGGCATATTCCTGTGCGGCACGTCTGTGCTCCTCGGAGAGTTGAAACTCGATATCTGCAAGCAGGCGATACACCTCGCCGTTGTTCTTTTCGCGCTTTCCCTTTTCCAGCAAAAACGCGCGCTCGGTTTCCACAGCGGCGGGATTGAGCACCCGCTCGTCCCAAAGCATATTCTGAATTCGCTCCATACGCGTTTCATCGCTGAGGGCGAACAGTTCGTCGATCGTCACGCCAAAATATGCAGAGATTGCAGGGAGAAGCTGAATGTCAGGTGTCGCTGCGTCACGCTCCCATTTGCTCACAGCCTGCGCGCTGACGCCAAGCTGCTGGGCGAGATCTTCCTGTGTGATACCGCGCTGGGTACGCAGTGCTTTGATCTGATTTCCGATTTCCATTTTTGTCATCCTTTCCTGCCGGCAAGATCATCATACCGAAAATCGGCGCAAATGACAATGACTGCATTTTCGGACGAACTAAACCAATGGTTGAAAAACAGAACGTTCATTTCATCCCCATTTCACGCAGAGCCGTAACGGTAAACTCCCGCGGCTTTTCACTGACAATATTTTTCTTCACATCGTCAATGTCCACGTAGTCGCCATTTTGAGCGCAGGCAAGAAGTGCCTCGCAGACATACGCATCCCGATACTTTTCAGAGGTGAACGCCTGTTCGATATTACTATTCATTTTGGCATTCAGCGCATCCACCATCGTGCGGTACATAAAGTGGTCACTTCCCAGCACTTCGCGAAGATCGTGGATGAAATTGATTGCTTCCTCCATTCGCTCCACCGTGACCCGGCGGCGGTAGCGCCATGTGCACGAACCTGCGCCGAGAAGCTCATCCACGGAGGTGTCGAGGATCATCGCCAGATCCGGGAGCAGCGCGGTATTGGGCAGACTTTCTCCCCGCTCCCAATTAGATACCGCTTGTTCTGTGACACAAAGCCGCTCGCTGAGTTCCGCCTGCGTCAGCCCTGCAAGCTTTCTGCGGCTCTGAATAAACTGTCCAATTGTTTCATTGTTGAGTACCATAAGGTTTCCTCCTCTGTTTGGATGCCTTTATTGTAAACAGCATAGCAGAAAACCGGAAGCGAGTATAGCTTGAGATTTACGCGGGAATCTCAATACGGGGTTAAGCTGTAAAAAGCTCACCCCCCACCGCAGGGTCAATGTTGCTTAGATTCAGGGTCTAAAAGCAGAAAATCAACGTTCCGTTGATATTATCAACCGTTTATCAACAAAGCGGTCATTGTGTCATGCAGGGTGACTTTGTATAATAGGCACAGGATAAGCGCTTATTACTTTGTGTAGGGAGAATGATTATGAATATCACAATCGGCAGGAGAATGCGGGAGCTTCGTGCATCGAAGAAGATCACACAGGAGCAGCTTGCCACGCATCTCGGACTCACGGTGCAGGCCGTTTCAAAATGGGAACGTGAAGACGGATACCCCGACATTACCCTGCTGCCCGCCATTGCATCGTTTTATGGAATTTCGGTGGACAGCCTACTGGGTGTGGATGAAATTGAACGGCAAAAAAAGTTGCAGGAATACACCGAGCGGAGCAAATGTCAGCGCAGTGCGTCAGAACGCATTGCTGTGTGGCGGGAGGCATGTCAGGAATTCCCCAACGAGCCGACGGTGCTGCACAATCTGGCATTCGCTCTTCGCAGCGAGGGGATTGATCAGCACAGCGAGGAACTCATCTATCTTGGCAAACGGCTCTTGAAGGAGGCCACACAGAGCGGAGAATACTTCGGCGCGATCAACCATCTGAGCCGGGCATATATGAGTCAGGGAAATGAAGATGAAGCGCGACGGTACGCCGCGATGGCGGGACGGTACATCGGCACAGAGAATCAACTTCTGATTCAAATTTTGGAGGGCGAGGAAGCCGCCAGCATCTGTAGATGGAACATTGAAACTCTGGTTGACCTCATCGCCACAAACGCAAAGGTCATGCTCCAAAAGGGATCGTTTACCAACGCTGAGCGCATTCACATCGCAGAGCGTATAATTCAGCTGTATAAGTTGATCTACGAGGATGAATATTTCGGCACCTGCCACCGCTGCCTTTCCGATTGGTATATGCGTGCTGCCCGCGGGTATGCAGAGTGTGAGAACGTGGAAGAAACACTCCGTTGTCTTGAAGAAGCGTTTCACCACGCAAGACAGTATGATGCACTGGAGGGCGGAAGATACACCGCGTCGCTTGTCAGAGGGCAGAAATTCTCACCCAGTCAAAACACAGCAAAAATCGAAGAAATACGCCAAGGAGATACACTGGACAAAGCTTTTGATGGCATCAAAACTTACCCGCGCTTTCAAGCTCTTTGTCACAGATAAATAAAATGAGAAGCCTGTTTTTCAAAAAATTCGAAAAACGGGTTTCTCTTATGTATGATCCAAACACTATAGATGCCGCCTTCCGGCGGCCGCGCGAAGTCGCGCGTCAATTCACAGCGAAGTGAAGAATTGCCATAGGCGGATTCACTTCGCCCGAGCATGTCAAATCACCCTTGGGGCGGAGTGCCGCTTTGTGGCACGGAGTCCAAAAAAAGACGACATGTCGAAACATGTCGTCTTTTTTGTGTAATCCCAACGGTATAGATGCCTTGTCATATTTCGCCGCGAATGCGGCGTCACAAGGACTCCACGCTTTTTCTGTATTCTCTGAAATAGTAGTCACATAGTAGTCAGGGTTGGTACGCACGATTTTCCAGAAAATCTTCCACCGTACATGCCAAAATTATAGCAAGGCCATTCAGGCGAGAGAAAAATACCATTGAGAAACCGAGCAAGGATATAATCTGTGTATTCATTTTGAAGTCCATTATCTTTTCGACAAAAACTCCGACATCAGTATTGGCTGATATGCGATTGATGCATCGCCACATTCATACAGCAATGCCAAATCTCCATCCGCCATTTCCGTTAAACAAGAATAGGCATAGTAGCCAATCGTGATATGACGAGAATTCACA
>JAZLEB010000135.1:0-1775 GCA_045615065.1 Candidatus Pelethomonas sp.
TTGCCGTGCTGAGCATCAGATATCCGATTCCCTCTGTCTGCACGGTCTGCTCCGCAAAAGCAAACAGCTTTTTGCCGATGCCCTCACTTCGATGCTCGGGCGTAACATACAGCTCCTCGATCTCAAAGAACGCCGTGCCTTCCGCCATGATGGAATTGGTACGTTCTGCCGCTGTCTTGTGGCCGAACAGATATCCCAGCACTTCGCCATTGCGCTCCGCCAGAAAAATCCGGTTCCCATCAATGTCACTGCGGTCATTGGTGCGATAGCCGTGGGTGCTGTTTTCCGCTTCCCATGCTGCCGACATGGCGATCAATGTGGACAGGAGTTCATCCGTCAGCTCAGCTTCGCGCAGCTTGATGCTCAAATCCAACTCATACAGGCAAACCGTATGCGCTTCCTCCTCGCCGCGCTTCGTGCAGAGCTTCTCTTCCTTGAGGGTACAACCCAGCTTTCTCGCCACACCGACAGAGCCCGCGTTGTCTTTTGCAATGCTGATCGTAACCTTCTCTACACCGTGAGTTTTAGCGTAATCCACCATCCCTTGTGCCATTTCGGTAGCATACCCGTTGCGCCAGAGCTTTTTCAGCACACAGTAGGCGATATCCATCGTTAAGCCGTCCTCGCTGAGGATGAAGCTGCAGGTGCCGATACGCTCATGGGTGTCCTTGTTCTCAGCAATCATGTAATAGCACTCTTTGTCATCCGCCAGATCTTCGATCATGCGGAGATATTCATCGCTGATCTCCTCCATCGCCTCGTCCAGCAGGTATTCGCCCATTTCCTTGTCGTTCCAGATGCTGATGGCAAATCGTGCATCCGTCCGCTCAAAAGGGCGAAGGTTCAATCTTTCTGTCTCTATCGTTTCAACTCTCATTTTCTTTTTCTCCCAATACCTTACAAGTCGATCCAGATGCCCTCGTCGCGGATCTCCGCGTTTTCCAGAGAGCGGTAGAACCGCTGTGCTTCGTCGTTTGCCGCAATCAGTGCAATCAGCGTATCAACGCCGCGGCTTCTCAGTTTCTTCCGCAGGGTTTCCATCAGCCGCTGAGCAACGCCCCGGTGGCGGTAGCTTTTTATCACACAGATCCAGTCAAGATAAGCCTTGGTGGAACCATCAAAATGGCTGCAGATCATTGTGGAATCAATTCTGCCGACCACCTTGCCGTCTAAATACGCCAGCAGAGAAACAGAGTTCTCAAATGCGGGGTTTTCAAAACTCTTCGTTACATCGGAGATATACTTTTCGTCGATCTCCCAGCCCCAGAACTGTTCTTCCGCTCTCAAATCCCGCTCAAACTGCAAAACATCCGGAATTCGCTCTTTGGTATACTCTTTTATCTCCATGGTTTATACTCCTCATAACTTCAAACTCAATAGTAGAACCCCTCACGCTGAAGGAACTTCACAAATTCAAATATCTGCTTTCCCACTGTTTCAACGGGGAACTCAAAGGAGAATCCAATTTCCTTTTCGCCGCTTTCCGCGATTTTGTCTTTCATAACCTGCACCGCTTCTCCCGGACGGTAGAAGTCGTTGAGGTATTCCTCCACGTCGTAAGCTTCAAAACGGTAATCCACCAGTTTTTCAAAAGAGTACGCAAGAGTCGTTTCCCGCTTCAGCTTGGTGGTGACAACGATCTTGTCAAAATGGATCTCCACATCGCACAGGTCGATCACATCCACCTCTGGGATCGGGCAATAGCTCAAGCACCATGAACCATCATCCTTCCGGTAATAATGTCCGTTGAACCACCCAGAACGCAGCTTGAACAT
>JAZLEB010000136.1:0-3012 GCA_045615065.1 Candidatus Pelethomonas sp.
CCTGATCGTCTGGAGATGAACAAGTACTGCCCCTTCTGCAGAAAGCACACGGTCCACACCGAGACCAAGTAAGGAAAGGGAGAATTCATCATGGCAGAAGAAAAGAAGGTTCGTAAGGACCGCGGCCGTTGGTTCCGCGAAATGAAAAGCGAGCTCAAGAAGGTCGTTTGGCCTTCCCCCAAGAAGGTTACCAAGAACACCCTCACGGTAATCGCATGCACCCTGGTTATCGGTGCCTGCATTTGGATCTTTGACGGTGTTGCCGGCCAGCTGGTTCAGCTGCTGCTCGGTATTCCCGGTCTGTTCAAGTAAGAGGGTAACAGAATGGCCGATAATGCAAATTGGTATGTAATCCATACCTATTCCGGCTATGAAAATGCCGTTAAGACCGCGATTGAGAAGTTTGTGGCGGGCCGTCATCTGGAGGATATGATCCTGGATATCCGGATCCCCCTGGAAACTGTGACTGAGATCACTGAGGCAGGTAATGCCAAAGAGGTCGAGCGCAAGGTGTTCCCCGGCTACGTTCTGATCAAGATGGTCATGACCGATGATACCTGGCATCTCGTGCGCAATGTGCGCGGTGTGACCGGATTTGTCGGTGAGGCCAGCAACAAGCCCATTCCTCTCACTGAGGACGAGGTGCTGGCACTTGGCATGGAAAAGCACGAGATCGTTGTGCTGTACAATGTGGGCGACAATGTCCGCATCACCGACGGTCCTCTGGCTTCCTTCACCGGCACGGTCGAGGAGATCGATGCCGAGAAGAACAAGGTTACCGTTGTGGTATCCATGTTCGGCCGTGAGACTCCTGTTGAGCTTGAGCTCGATCAGGTCGAGGTCATCGGCTAAAACAAGCAATCTAAAAATGCTTCGCCGCAGTGCGGCACCGTGGGAGGGGCGTCCCGCGTGAGGACAAGCCCCGTCACCACCACATTATATCAAGGAGGTGCCTAATTATGGCACAGAAAGTCGTTGGCTACGTTAAGCTGCAGATCCCCGCGGGTAAGGCTACTCCCGCTCCCCCTGTTGGCCCTGCTCTGGGTCAGCACGGCGTTAATATCGCCGCTTTCACCAAGGAGTTCAATGAGCGCACCAAGAATGATATGGGCATGATCATCCCCGTTATCATCACCGTGTACTCCGACCGTTCTTACTCCTTCATCACCAAGACTCCTCCTGCTGCAGTCCTCATCAAGAAGGCTTGCAACATCGAGTCCGGTTCCGGTGTCCCCAACAAGACCAAGGTCGCTACCATCAGCAAGGCTGATGTGCAGAAGATCGCTGAGACCAAGATGCCCGACCTGAACGCTGCTTCTCTGGAGTCTGCTATGAGCATGATCGCCGGTACTGCACGCAGCATGGGCGTTATCGTTGGCGAATAAGGAGGGCATAGGAAATGTTTAGAGGTAAGAAGTATCAGAACATTGCCAAGCAGTTCGACAAGGCAAACCTGTACGAGGCTGCTGAGGCTTTTGAGATCATTTGCAAGAATGCTTCCGCTAAGTTCGACGAGACTGTCGAGCTGCACGTGAAGCTGGGTGTTGACTCCCGTCACGCTGACCAGCAGGTCCGCGGCGCTATCGTTCTGCCCCATGGTACCGGTAAGACCGCACGCGTGCTGGTCTTCGCTAAGGGCGACAAGGCTGACGCTGCCCGCGAGGCTGGTGCTGACTATGTCGGCGAGATGGATCTGGTTGAGAAGATCCAGAAGGAAAACTGGTTCGAGTTTGACGTTGTTGTTGCCAGCCCTGACATGATGGGTCTGGTCGGCCGTCTTGGTAAGGTTCTGGGCCCCAAGGGTCTGATGCCCTCTCCCAAGGCTGGTACCGTGACTCCCGACGTTGCTAAGGCTGTTCAGGAAGTCAAGGCCGGTAAGATCGAGTATCGTCTGGACAAGACCAACATCATTCACTGCCCCATCGGCAAGGTTTCCTTCGGTGCAGAGAAGCTGGCTGATAACTACAACGCTCTGATGGGCGCTATTATCAAGGCTAAGCCCGCTGCTGCCAAGGGTCAGTATGTGAAGAGCTGCGTTACCGCTTCCACCATGGGCCCCGGTATCAAGCTGAGCACTTCTAAGCTGGTCTAATTTTCGACCGAAAATTTGTATTTAGGTATTGACAAATTGTTAATACTTAGATATACTATTTGATGCGTTCCAAAGACAGTAGGTGGGCATGCCCGTAAATCCTACCGAGGATTAGCCGATCGTTATTGATTAGCACAGTCCTTGCGTGTCTTTACGCAAGGACTGTTTTCCTTTCTTGAACGCACCAACCTTTTCCCGCAAATCTAATGGAGGTGAAAACAAGAATGCCTAACGCAAAAGTTCTGAGCGAAAAGCAAGCTATCGTCGCCGCTCTGACTGACAAGCTGCAGAATGCTTCCGCCGGTGTGCTGGTGGACTACAAGGGCATCACCGTGGCTGAGGACACTGCTCTGCGTGCTGAACTGCGCAAGAACAATGTCGAGTACGCCGTTGTGAAGAACACCCTGCTGCGCTTCGCAGCCAAGAACTGCGGTCTGGATGAGCTGGATGGTATCCTGAACGGTACCACTTCTCTGGCTATCTGCAACGACGATCCCGTTGCTCCTGCCCGCGTCATCAATGATTTCGCCAAGAAGTGCAATGGTCACTTCGAGATCAAGGGCGGCTTCATGGATGGCAAGGTCATGCCCCTCAATGAGGTTATGGCACTGGCCGAGATTCCCCCGCTGCCCATTCTGCGCGCCCAGGTTCTGGGTACCATGCTGGCCCCCATTTCCGGTCTGGCTTGCGTGCTGAAGCAGACCGCCGAGAAGCAGGGCGCTCCTGCCGAGGCTGCCGAGTAAAATTTCGGCAAACAACAAACACAAAATTCATACTACTGAAAAATTATTAGGAGGTACCTAACAATGGCATCTGAGAAGATTATTGCTATGATCGAAGAAGTTAAGGCTCTGACCGTTCTGGAGCTGAGCGAGCTGGTTCACGCTCTGGAGGAGGAGTTCGGCGTTTCCGCTGCTGCT
>JAZLEB010000137.1:0-6229 GCA_045615065.1 Candidatus Pelethomonas sp.
TGCAAACGCAGGTCGGATTTTTTATTTAGCGATCAGTTCATACAACATCTTAGCAAACATTAGTCCGAGAACAACAAAAATCATGCTTCTAATTCGCTTTCCTCCTCCGCGGATAGCGAACTGCGCACCGCAAAAACCGCCCAGCATACTGAAGCATAGCGCAGGAATCGCAAGCGACCAAAGGACATGTCCTCCAATGATGTAAGAAGTTGCCGCCGCAATATTGGAAGCGAGGTTTGCAACCTTCGCACATCCGGATGCCGTGACCATATCAATAGACAGAAAAGCAGTGAATGCCATGATCAGCAGCGTACCGGTGCCGGGACCGATTATACCATCATATAAGCCGATTCCCAAACCAACCGCAAGGCTGATCAAAGTCTCCGCTGCGGCAGATATATTCTTAGATTTAGAACTTTGTCCAAAATTTTTACGAACAGCAAGAAAGATCGCCATGAACGGGAGCGCAATAAGCATCAACCCTTGCAGAATATCGGCAGGAAGATGTTTTGCGATCTCTGCGCCAATATACCCGCCAACCAGAGATCCGGCACCGGCACACAACGCGACACGTATCCGAATCTTGCCGCTTCTGAAATAACGAATAGATGCAACTAACGATCCCGGACCCGCCACAACCTTATTGGTACCGGCTGCAAGATGAGGAGGCAAGCCCGCCATAAGATACGCCGGAAGTGTGATCAATCCGCCGCCTCCGGCAATACTGTCCACAAAAGCGCCAAGAAAAATAAGCGGACAAACGATCAGACATAATTTCAAATACTCAGGCACAGTTCAGCCTCCTAGTCTTTTTTGTTATCGTATCATATTCTGTCGATAATTTCTATGCTTTCCATCTATAATCATCAAAGAAATTTGTAGTGGCATGAACAGTCAAAATGTGCTATACTGTGATCAGTTATTTATGTACGGAGGGTTTAACATGAATCTCTGCGATATTAGAGATATTAAAGCGCTGCTGGGTCGCCACGGATTTCATTTCTCCAAATCCATGGGACAGAATTTTCTGATTGAAGAATGGGTTCCAAGAGATATTGCTGAAGCAAGCGGCGCCAATGCAAAGCACGGTGTTTTGGAAATTGGCCCCGGTATCGGTCCCCTTACCCGCCAGCTGTGCCACCGTGCAGCCAAGGTCGCCGCAGTAGAGCTGGACAAATCTCTCTACCCCGTACTTGCCGAAACTATGGCAGAAGAGAATAATTTCACGCTCATTCCCGGCGATATTATGAAACTCGATATCCCTGCGTTGGTGGATGAGCACTTTGAAGGTCTGTCTCCTATTGTTTGCGCCAATCTGCCTTATAACATCACCACTCCCGTTCTCACGGCGCTGGTGGAAGCAAAACGTTTCGAGTCTATCACCGTTATGATCCAGAAGGAAGTGGCAGTTCGCATCGCATCCAAGCCGGGAACCGGTGACTACGGTGCATTTTCCCTTTTCATGCAATACCACACCGAGCCGGAAGTCCTCTTTGACGTTCCGCCCGAGTGTTTTCTTCCTGCGCCAAAGGTAACAAGTGCAGTGCTTCACTGTAAAATCAGAAAATCACCAGCAGTGTCTCCCGCCTGTGGCGAAGAATTTTTCTTCCGTACCGTGCGCGCCTCCTTTGCTCAGCGGCGCAAAACACTGCTCAACAGCCTTTCTTCTGTTTTCGGCGGTCAGCTCAGCAAAGAAGCGATTGGCGACGTTATCTCTTCCTGTGGTTTCGATGCCACTGTGCGCGGTGAGCGACTCGGTCTGAACGAATTTGCAGCATTGGCCGACGGTCTCTATTCCGCACTTCATAAGTAATCAACAAAAAATCCGACCTGTAAACAGGTCGGATTCTTCATATTATGCATTCTTATTCGATACCCTTGATCAAATCACAAAACAATTGCGAAGCATAATGATTCATTTCCTCACAAAGAGGGATCGTTTCAGGAAGATAACATACATTTTTGTCTAAAACATGTTTCTCCATATAGTCCAGGGTTTCACAAAGAGTCTGACCCCTTACAGAACCGGTGATCAATGTTTTGACCGCAAGATAACTTTTTCCTCCTTCAAGTACATGCGCATCGTGAAGGATCTTGCCCTCCAGCGTTTCAGGAACTTCACTGCGCTGCGATTCCCAAGCGATCAGTACAGTCTTATCGATGGTCCCGGCGGAATATCCCCGCTCCGACATCCATCGTCTGACCTGTGGTTCAGCCACATATATGAATCCATGAAAATAAGCCGCCAGAGCAAGACTTTCTTTATCCACCTCATATTGTCCCAAGGCGAGGATGCGGTCAACCGACTTCAGCACAAGTTCGATGTGCCACATATTGTGCATGATATCTTTATCCGCATAGTAGGGTTCCACAAAGCGGATCACTGCCTCGTTATTCAGCATACACCGTTCTCCTCGATCAATATACCTCCGCTCATCAATTCTCCGTCAGAATACCATTCAGCAAAACAGACAGAGCCAACAGTTTCAACGACGACAGACTCCGCGCCAGTATTCAAATATACATTAAGCCATCCCTTTTCGGTTTTAACAGAATATCTAACAAGTTTTGGATGCGCCTCATCAAAGCTCCATTTCACTTCATTCTCAGAGGACGGCATATAGGCATTTCGCACAGCGATCAAGCGACGGAGTGTTTCAATCTCGTGATTGAATTTACCCTGCCCAATGTCCTTCCACGGCATTGTGCGCCGACAATCCGGATCGTGACCACCCGGCATAGCAATCTCGGTGCCGTAATAGATACAGGGTGTTCCGGGCAAAGTCATCAAAATTGTCAGTTGCTGATAGAAAATCCTGCTGTCACCGCAGCGCGTGACTGCGCGCATAGTGTCATGGGTGTCAAGGAAATTAAATGTACAGCTATTGATCTGCTCGGGATACAGACTATAACATCTGTTCAGTGAATACATAAGATCTTTAGCAGAAGCAGTATCGTCAAGCCAGAAGTTATGGAGGCTGTTCAGGAACGGATAATTCATCACCGCGTCGTACTCATCCCCCTGCAGCCACGAGACAGAGTCCATCCAGATCTCACCCAACAGAAAAATATCAGGATTGATTGCCTTGACCTCGCGGTGCATCTGCTTCAGGAAGGTATGAGAAACCTCGTTGCCAACATCAAACCGAATGCCATCGATTCCCCAACGCTCAACCCAGTATTTACAGCGGTCGGTGCAGTAACGGATCACCTCAGGATTATTCGTGTTCAGCTTGGGCATGGTGTCAATAAATGCAAATCCATAGAAACGGCCATCGCGCAGACTGGCACGTTTTCTGCTGAAAGGCTTCTCATTGATGCAGAACCAATCAAAATAGCGGGAATCCTCACCGTTCTCCCACACATCTTTCCACGCAAAAAACTCAGTTCCACTGTGATTGAACACCGCGTCAAGCATCACTCGGATATTTAGCTTATGGGCAGTATTGACCAGCTCGATCATATCCTCTTCCGTACCGAAATCAGGATCAATCATCTCATAGTCAAATGTATTGTACTTGTGGTTTGTATTGGATAAAAACACCGGCAGCAGATATATTCCGGAAACGCCAAGCTCGGCAAGATACGGAAGCTTATTGATGATACCGCGCAGATCGCCGCCGTAGAAATCAACTCCACTGACAGTCTCTCTATCCTCCCACTCCTTCAAAGGCATGCGCTTAGGTGCGAGATCGCCGCGGCAGAAACGGTCCGGCATGATCTGATACCACACAGTGTTTTTGACCCATCGAGGCGGAGTGATCACATCACTGCTGTTTAGAAACGCATACTTGAAGTACTGTTTCAGCAGGCCATTCATCTCAAAGGATCCTTCTGTATAGAAATCGTCCTCCAAAAGGAGGAGGGTTTCTGAACCGTCAGAAATTTCAAAGTAATATTGCAGGCGTTTATAGGGCGGACGCACCGTTGCTGACCAAATATAGCTATGTTTCAGTTCCCTGCTCATCTTCATGGTAAGCCGATCGCCTATCCACCGGTAATCACCGGAAATACCAAAGGCATAGGGATCCTGATAGATCAGAGTGACATCAGTGATATCCTTGCCTGTGCGAATATTAATAACGATCTCCTCAGAATTCAATGCGTAACAATCTGTCAACGCGCTTCTATGAGAAATAGCATTTACTTTCATATTGTATCCTCCGCGATAAAAGTCAATCAAGAAAACATCCGCAGCGCCTGATGCAGTACACGGTCAAACCCATTTTTAAGATCATCGATACTGTTTTCAGCAGCAATATCGGGCGCGATACCGGTTCCAATAAACTCTGTACCGTCCAAAAGGCGATAGCCTACAGAGCAGATGCGTGTTCCTCCGCCAATGGAAAGCGGCATCATATAGGGCGTTCCGGTAGAGCCGTGTGTATGTGTTCCTAAAATCTTCGCTCTATTATTGCTGCGAAACATAGCGACCATATCCTCAGCAGCGGAAATTGTATTGCGGGAGGTGATGAGCACACAGGGTCCTTCAAAAGCAGCTCCATGCTCTGCACTTCCAAAGCTGTCGCGATATTCTTCAAACAGCTGATTTGTGTTAATCCTGCGGCAGCGCTCTAATTCTTCCCGATCGCAAAGACCTTCATCGATATATTTCTCAATGATCTCATCGCTCATACGAGCATATTGGCTGGCAGAGGATACATCGAGGCCTCTCATGATACGAGTTCGCTTTTGGCATCCACTAAACTCTCCGGAAATAAAAAGTTCTGCAATACGAGCACCGTTTACTGTCATTCCCCCTTCGTTTTCACGAAGATCCAGAACAACACCCTTCACGTCATATTGCTGCAAAGCAGCAGCAATATCACTCGCAGCACCACTGTGTGTCAAGGTAGGAATGTTGGCGTATAAGATATTTCCGTTATACATACGAAGCTCGACCTTATCCGAAGGGACCGGAAGATAAGCAGACTGTGATGCAAGTAAAGCAGGAGCACTGAGTACCGGGCGCGTATGCATCAAATCAAAAGTATAGTTTCCCGCAGATGTTACAATAGAATTGCCGGAAGATTTCAGTAAAAACGGCAGGATCGCATGTAGCTTAGAGGGGTACGCATACCCATCGGTATGATAGATGTATCTAAAAGCGCGTCCAAGAAGATCATCAAAGGATTCACCATTGATGGACTCGACTTTTGCCCAAAGAAACTGTTCACTTCCCTCCTGCACTGCATCAATATAGTAAGCACCGCAGACATAGCGAAGTGAAAACGGAAGAAAACCAACTTCCTCGCGCATAGACGGCGGGAAACTGAAATCCGTATGCCCATCGCCAAGAAGATTAAGAAACTCAGCGACAAGAAGGCAGAATTCCCGATCAGAATTTACTGTCAGAATTCTATCAATATATTCAAAATAAATACGATCAAAGTTGATATCCAATCTATCAAAATAAGGAAATACATTGCACACATTTTTCCAAACGGAGGATAAATATGCAATTCTTTCAGAAAGAGTCATATGAGGTCCCCCCTGCTATTTGATATATTCAGTATATCGTATCGCAACTTCAATTACAAGAGTGTTGCCGCAACACCAAAACCACAAAACAAAGAAGGGAACGCCTTTCGGCGTTCCCTTCTTTTACTTATGAACGAAATCGGGCAAAATGCGTTCTGAATTAGAAGCAGCCCTGCTCCATCATAGCGGTAGCGACCTTCTTGAAGCCAGCAATGTTAGCACCGGCAACCAGATCGTAACCCAGGCCATACTCCTCAGCAGCCTCAACGGACATAGCGTGGATGACCTTCATGATGCCCTTCAGCTTCTCGTCGACTTCCTCAGCGGTCCAAACCAGGCGCTCGCTGTTCTGGCTCATCTCCAGACCGGAAACTGCAACGCCACCGGCGTTAACAGCCTTGGAAGGAGCAACGATCATGTGCTTCTGCTGGCGCAGGAACTCCAGAGCATCGTTGGTGGTGGGCATGTTAGCAACCTCGATGTAGTACTTAACACCGGAAGCAGCGATCTTCTCAGCAGACTCCATGCGGACATCGTTCTGGGTAGCAGCAGGCATGTAGACATCAACGTCCTTCACGCCCCAGCACTTAGCACCGGGAACGAACTCGCAGCCGTACTTCTCAGCATAGGGCTGGCAGTGCATAGGATCCTTGGCGCGCATCTCGAGGATGTAGTCCAGCTTCTCGCCGACAACGCCATCGGGATCGTGGATGTAACCGTCGGGACCTGCGAAGTAGGTAACCTTAGC
>JAZLEB010000138.1:0-6305 GCA_045615065.1 Candidatus Pelethomonas sp.
TCGATCCCGAGAAGAACAATGTCCGCGGTAAGGAAGTGGATGCATCCGCTGCCGATTCCAAGGTCAAGGTGTTCGTCATTCCCACCAACGAGGAACTGATGATCGCTATGGACACCGCAGAGCTCTGCAAGTAATCCATAAACAAATGAACAGGGTGTGCTGCTTACGGCAGCGCACCCTGTTTTTTGTTATGCAAAGCTGTCCAGCACCTGATAGAGAATTGTCAACTCGTGTCCGTTGACATAGTTGCCGGGGATCGTGTTGTCATAGATCGCATAGGGCATGACGGAATACAGGACACCGTCATGGACAAAGTAAGCAATATATTCGCAGAAACCCATGACATTATAGCCCTTTTCCCGCTGCTCCAGTACCCAGGGTTCAACGGTTTCGATGGTAACGATGGTTGCCCGGATCCCGTTTGCCATCAAATACGTTTCGGAGTAGAAGATTTTCTCCGCGCTTTTATACTGCGTGGTCTCCATGATCGCGTTGCCGTCTTCGTCCAAAATCAGATAACCATTTTCATCCACCAGCAGTTTATGGTCTAGCATCGGCTCGGGTTCAAATTCCTCGCCCATCAGGTCAATCTCGCCGTCCACACTTCCGGTAATCACGCGGGCATCGATATAAACGGTGAAGTTTTCCACCACACGGTGCGTAGAGACCTTTAAAACCTCTGGAAATCCAGACATTTCTGTGCCGTCATAAGACATACCGGTCAGCACATAGCGGGCATCGGGAGCCACTGCCAGTTCAGGGCGAAGGTTCCAGTTGTGGGCAAAGTCCTGCTCCAAATGTCCGTTGATGGGCGCGCTCTCCAGCAATTCGTTGTGGATCAGCGGGAAACCGAGGTAGTTCTCCAGTTCATCTCTCGCCATAAAAGCACGCTGAAGGGTATCTCTGTTCAAATCAATTACCAGTTGATCACTGAACGTCCGCTCCTCCTGAGTGAGATCAACGCTAACATTATACTCAGAGTGATCCACGCCGGACTGGGGATCGTTCATCTCGACTCCGGCGATTCTTCCGGCGGCAAAGACACCGCCGATCAGGATGATGCATACGCAGGCGGCGGTAAGTCCCATCCGCAGGGGATCAACTTTGCGGGTTTTGGTATGTTTGGCAAGTTTCTGTTCAATTGCGCTGCGTGAGTGTTCGGAAAGCTTCATCTGTTCCATCATGTTTTTATACTGTTCCATCATAACAAGTCAACTCCTTTTTCAGCATTTCCCGTGCCCTGCTCATTCTTGTCTGTACGGCAGTACGGCTCAGGTGCAGGATCGAGGCGATCTCGCTTTGGTCGTACCCCTCAAAATAATAGAGGTGAATCACGGCGCGGTATTTGGGAGAAAGCTTCATCACCGCGTCATACAAGGATTGGTTCTCTTTGCCCGGAAAAGCGACGGATTCATCCAGTTCGCCAACATTCCGGTTCCAAAACGATCTCAGGTGATTTTTGCAGGCATTGGCGGTACAGGTGAGCAGCCATGCTTTTTCCTTGTCAGGTAGGGGTTCATTGCTGGTATCCAGTGCCCGCAGAAAGACGGTTTGGCAAATATCCTCCGCATCCTGTCTGTTGCCCAAATAACTCATGGCAAGGCGAAATACATCATCTCCATACCGGTCCAGGAGATGCGCTGCGCGCTCTCGCTCCATCCGACCACCTCCTTTACTGTGAATTGAGATCTCGTAGATTAGACAACCGGACATAGCCGAATATCACAAAGAATAAAAAAGATATAATAAACATCCCTCCGCAAAGGCGGAGGGATGTTTATCGTAGGGGATAGACAATGATTTACTACAGCAGATGTTATTCGGTGAAGTGGGTGTGATTGAAAATATGCTCCTCACAGTAGCAGTGATAGCCTTTGCATTTGGAGCAGTAGCGGAACTGCAGGTTGGGATATTCTGTATCGGTTTTGCCGCAGACAGTGCACTTGTGGTTGTAGCCGCGCTGTTTCTGCTGCTCGCGGACCGCCTTGCGGAATTGGATGGCATCGGTGCGGTGGTGCGCCTTTTCTACCTGTGCGCGGCGGTGGATGGCGGGTGAGAAGTAGACAAACAGATTCAGCATGGCGATCAAAGGAAGCGCCGCGTGACCGTACATACCGGCCGCGAGATTGCCGCAGATCACAAACACATAGAGTCCTGCTTCGATCCATGCCAGCCACTTCATACGGATCGGGATGATATAGAATAAATGTATGATCGCGTCCCCGTTATAGAAAGCATAGGCGAAGAACAGCGCGGTATTCACATAGGTGGCACCGCATACGGGATATGATGTTCTATCAATAAGGTAGACCAGCAGGTAGCCGATGGAGGTCAGAATGATACCACTAAAATAGTAGATGTTGAATTTTGCGGTACCCCAAAGACGTTCCAGTGCGGTGCCCATCCAGTAGTAGAATAGCAGGGAGAGCAGCAGGAAGAAGCCGCCGCCGTCAGGGAGCAGTGCGTATGTCAAGAGCCGCCACACCTCGCCGCGAAATACCGCTGCGGGGTCCAGCATCAGAAATGAAAGTGTGCCCTTGGCAAAAATATTCAGGATATAGAAGGCAATATTGATGAACACCACATATCGCATCAGGTTCGGAATACCGAATCTGGGGTGAAGAGCGCAGAAGCGGTCAATTGCCCGGTTCAGTTTTCTCAAGGGGGATTCCTCCGATTCCAAGTATTGGTAGGTATAGTTTACGCCGTTTTAATAAAAAAGTCATCAACAAAGTATAAACAAATTCAAAAGAATTTATTTATACATCGGTTTCGGGCAGAAGAAGCTGGTTGCGCCTGCGGTATTCGGAGGGCGACATGCCGATGTGCTTGTGGAAGACGCGGTTGAACTGAGAAAAGCTGTTGAACCCGCAGGGGAGAGATACCTCGGTGATGGGGGCGCGGGTATTGATGAGCAGGGATTGCACATTGCGCACTCTCGTCATCTGAATATAGTCCGTCAGGGTAAAGCCTGTTACGTCCTTGAACTGGTGGGAGAGGTAGCAGCTGCTGATGGCGAACTTGTCTGCCAGCATATCCAGCGACAGATCCTCGGAGTAGTGGGAGTGGATGTAGCCGGTGATGGAGTAGATCTTCTGCTCCATGGCGGAAAGCTCCGTTTCGTTGGAGTAGATGTTCTGCTCCTGATTGAGAAACAGCAACGTGAGGAATTCCACGAAATTCAGGTGGATGATCAGGTCGCGCATGGGGTCTTTTTTAGGGGAGAGCAGAAAAATATCGTTGAGTTTGCGGTACAGTTTCTTCTGTAATTCCAGATCGAAGCGGAAGATAGGGACCTCGCGCTGGAAAATGGAGGTCAGCTGCTCGTATTCGTTGGAAAGTCCTGTGACAGAACGGGGAAGGCTGAACTGAATGATCAGGCGCTTGCAGGGGTTACCGGCGGGATACTGCGTTTTATGCAGCATGTTGGGCGGGATGCCCACGATGTCGAACATTTTCAGTTCGTATGGATTACCTTCAATAAAATGTGTGGCGTGGGGGCACAGGGGGATGCACAGTTCATAGAATGTGTGAAAGTGCTGAAACTGCATATTGATATCCGCGCTGCGTTCATCATAATCAAAATAATAGTAGAGAACGTCGTTTTCCGCGTTGATGCGGATCGTATACTTGTCCTCATACAGGGCGATGTTGTTGATCAGCATATGGCGTTTCCTTTATACATCAAAGTCTCTGCAGTGGTGACAGAAAAGTTTGCCGGACAGTTTGTCCGCCATGTACGCATCAGCGGTCATCGCGCACTCGGTAAAGCGGATGCGCGCGGCATTATGGGCATATACATGAAATAAACCGTCGGTAGTGAAGGGATGGGGGAGAGTGCAGGGGCGCAAATCGTGGATCCCGGTCTCATAGCGGCTTTCCCGCCGGAGATGCAGGGAAATGCCGCTGAAGGAGATATCACTGATCCCGCCGGGGACTTCGCTGTACAGGAGAATACCGTTTTCACTGTCACAGGAGATATTGGAGAAGCTGACGCGGCGCACAGCGCCCACTGCTGTTTCCTCTTTGCGCTTGAGAACAGTGATAGCGATCGGTTCAGCGGCACCCCAGAATGCCTCCTGCTTGAAAAGCCGTGTGCCGATGCACAGGTTATGGAAGCGGATGTTTTCCATGGAGCCTTTGTCCCGCAGCTGCAGGGAGATGGCGCGGTTGGAGCGGCTGATGGTACAGTTTTCCACTAGAATATTGCGGAA
Organism: Candidatus Pelethomonas sp.; assembly: GCA_045615065.1. Taxonomy (GTDB): domain Bacteria; phylum Bacillota; class Clostridia; order Oscillospirales; family Oscillospiraceae; genus Pelethomonas. Next base: position 4,215 of record JAZLEB010000138.1, read on the forward strand.
CACATCCTCGCTTTCGCTGCCGAATTTAATGGCGGCGCTGGTGGAAATAAGCGTGCAGCCGGTTACGGTGATGTTCTCGCAGGGACCGTACTTTTCAGCAGCGGCGGTATTTTTGAACACGATACAGTCGTCCGCACACTCAATGTGACAGTTTGCGATGCGAACATTGCGGCAGTGGTCGGGATCGATGCCATCGCAGTTGGCCATGCGTAGGCTGTTGATGATGCGGATGCCATCGATGAGCACATCGCTGCAGCCAACCATGTGCACCGTCCAAAAGGCGCTGTTTTGCAGTGTGATGCGATCCAGTGTCAGGTGCGTGACGTGCTCCAAAAACAGCATAGGTGCTCTGGGGTAGAAGCTGCCCTCAATGTGCCACTGCGTTACTTCGCCGTGAAAGATCGCTTCGTTTCCGTCAATAGCGCCAAGACCGGTGATGGCAAGATTTTCGCAATCCTTTGCATAGAGAAAATAGTGGTTCGGAGCGCCGGTGTATTCACAGTTTTCGTAGGACGGAACATTCCGCAGTTCCGGTGAACCGGTACCTGCCACCGGCAGCAGATAATCGCGGAGATCATCACTGCCTTTTAGCACTGCACCCATCTCAAGGTGCAGTTCCAGGTTGGAGCGCAGGATCAGAGTGCCGCACCGGTAGACTCGTCCGCCTGGAAATGTTACCCGCCCGCCGCCTGAGGCGCAGCAGCTATCGATAGCGGATTGAATAGCGGTTGTATCGAGGGTGCGGCCGTCTCCGGCAGCGCCGTAATCCAGTACATTGTATTCCATGCTTTGGGTGCTCCTTTGTAAAACAAGGATGATAGTTTGGTTACAAAAATTCTAGCATACAATCAGCTTTAACGCAATAAAATATTGCATTTTATTCTGTTTAACTTCACCCTTGTGCTGATCGAGTACCAAAAATAATGGATAAAAACTGTGCAAAAGCAACAAACACAACGCGAATCCGTTCACATAAAAGCAAAAAATGCAATGTCTATACACGAAAAAAGACAAGTAATGCGTAGATTATATTCATTTGTGCGTGTATGATAAAAACATCCTCGGGTGTTAGTAAACATTTGGGAGATATATCAAAATGGAGGATTATCATGAAGAGGTTTCTTGCACTGCTTCTGGCTGTTGTCATGACCCTTGCTCTCGTAGCATGCGGCGGCAATCAGACCACCAACGATCCCGGCACCAATAACAATCCCACCACCAACAACGGCGGCGAGACCGGCAACTCCGGTACTGAGCAGCCTCCTGTTGAGGAAGTGAAGAGCTACAGCGAAGCTCCTTACATCACCAACCTGGGCACCTACGGCAACGTTGAGGACAGACTTCCTGTTGAGGAAGATATCTTTATTTCTCAGTACGATGCAACCGGCGCTGCTCTTGAGATCGGTACCTACGGCGGCACCATCAATCTGGTTGGCGGCGGCGGTTCCTGGGATATTTCCCGCCCCACCCTGGAGACCATCATCCGTCGTAACACTGACGGTTCTTACTATCCCAACGTCATTAAGGACTACGAGTACAACGAGGACTACACTGTTTGGACTTTCTACCTGCGTGAAGGCATGAAGTGGTCCGACGGCGATGACTTCAACGCTGACGATATCACCTTCTGGTACTATATGTGCCACATCAATAACTACGACACCAAGGCCAGCTGGGCCGCCCTGAAGGACGGCGACGGCTTCGCCAAGCTGGAAAAGATCGACGATTACACCGTGACCTGGACCTTCTCCGCTCCCAAGTATCCCGCCGACTTCATCGAGAACGGCGACTTCAAGTGGTGCTGGGCTCCCTCTCACTGGCTGATCGACCTGATCCCCTCCTCTTACTATGTTGAGAACCCCTACTGGACCGACACCGGTCTGTCCGATGAGGACGTTCTGAAGAACGCACAGAGCAAGGGTATTGACAAGGCCACCGTTAAGGATCTGGGTAAGGAACTGACCTACTACTTCTGGAACGTAGGCGGCATCCCCACCGTTAACTCCTTCACCCTGCGCGCCGGCGAGTCCAGAAACGACACCATCGTTCACCTGGATCGCAATGTTTACTACTGGAAGGTGGATGCTCAGG
>JAZLEB010000139.1:0-3208 GCA_045615065.1 Candidatus Pelethomonas sp.
CAACTCTATGGACGGCGAGGCCAAACGTCTGGGTAAGGCATATCTGTCGTCAAAAGGTTCCGGTGCCCACGGCTTCGGACTGATGCGCATTGACCGTCTGGCGGATAAATACGGCGGCTATGTGAACCGCCAAAGCGAGGAAGGAGCCTTCGCCACGGAGGTCATGCTGCCACTGTGAGAATGCCCCGTGCAATTCGTGCTCGAATTTGAACCATTCGTGCACGAATTGGACTTTTTTGATTTTGGTGTGCTATGATGCACAGCGAGGTGATGAACTGTGAACAAACAGAAATCAAAAAGAGTAAAGCCATGGAAAAGTATTGCCTACATGGTATCTATGGCATGGAAGCACGGTAAGATCGTTCTTCCCTCGGTGTTGGTGATATCCGCATGGAGCATTGGTGCAAATATTGTGCAGCTCTATGTAGCGCCCGCCATTTTGCAGAAGGTGGAAGAGTATGCCCCATGGCAGGAGCTGCTCGGAACGGTTGTGCTGTTTTCGGGACTGCTGTTCCTGCTCTCCACACTGAGGGAGTATGCCAGTTCTTTTGTATGGCCGAACCGGTTAGCCGTTCAACTTCAGATTGCCACGGATGTCAGCCGAAAGACTTGTACGACTTCCTACCCTAATACAAGTGACCCTGAGGTAATCAAGGTGCGCGAGGGAGCGGTTCGCGCCGCTGACGGTGGCGATGATGGCACAGGATCATTCTGGTCTGTTTTTGATAGACTTTTTACACATATTGGCTGTTTTGCTGTCTATCTTTGGCTGCTGGCAGATTTGAACGTGGTTCTTGCCTCAGTTGTGGTGGCAACAGCACTCGTCAGCTATTTTGTGCAGAAGTATATCCTTGGATGGGAACACCGCAACAAGGCCGAAAAACAGCGCTACTACACGCAAATGCAGTACATTTCCAGAAAAGCCGAGTCGGTGGAGCTTGCTAAGGACATCCGCATCTTCGGTTTGGATTCGTGGCTGCGCGAGATCTATGGTCATGCAATGGCTTTGTTTGAAGGCTTTATCTGGCGGCGTGAAAAGGTCAACATCTGGGCAAATATTGTTGCTGTTGCGCTGATCTTTGTCAGAAACGGTGTTGCTTACGCCTATCTGATCCACCTTGCGCTCAACGACGGCTTGACCGCATCCCAATTTCTTCTCTATTTTGCTGCAGTCAGCGGATTTGCGACTTGGGTCATGGAGATTATGGATGATCTTTCTGATCTGCACACAAAGTGTCTTGGCATCGCGGAGATCGTTGAATACCTTGAGATTCCCGAGCCGTTTCGATTCGAAGGAGGTCGGGAGATTCCCAAGGCTGACAGTTATGAGTTGAAGCTTGAAAATGTGACCTTTCGCTATCCCGGTGCGGAGCAAAACCTTTTTGAGAACGTTGACCTTACCATACGCCCCGGAGAAAAGCTGGCTATCGTTGGTTTGAACGGTGCAGGTAAGACTACTCTGGTCAAGATCCTATGCGGTCTGTATGACCCGGACGAGGGACGGGTACTCTTGAACGGCATTGATATTCGTGAGTTCAACCGTCGGGAGTACTATCGACTTCTGTCAGCAGTCTTTCAGGAATTCTCCGTTCTCGAAACGACCATTGCTGAAAATATTTCGCAGGAAACGGAAGATATGGACGTGAGCCGTGTGCATGAATGTCTCGATAAGGCGGGACTGACCTCTTTTGTGTCTGGTCTGCCGCAGGGTATTCAAACCCATGTGGGTAAGAAGCTTTATCTGGACGGTATTCAGCTTTCCGGTGGACAGATCCAGCGCTTGATGCTGGCCCGTTCGCTCTACAAGAATGGTCCCATTCTTGTGCTGGATGAACCCACTGCCGCACTTGATCCCATTGCAGAGCATGATATTTACATGAAATATAATGAGATGACCAAGGGTAAGACTTCTCTATTCATCTCCCACCGTCTGGCATCCACCCGCTTTTGCGACCGCATTATCTTTTTGGCGGACGGCAAAATCGCGGAGGAAGGTTCTCACGAGAGCCTTTTGAAATTGAACGGCGAATACGCGAAGCTGTTTGAGATCCAGAGCAGATATTATAGAGAAGGAGGGGATCGCGATGGCGAATAACAACGGTATGAAAACCAAGGAAGCAATCACGGTTACACTGCGAAGTCTAAAAGATATTCACCGCTATGTTCCCGGGCGAATCCCTGCCATGGTGCTAAACGCGGTTGTGGGTGCCTTGAAGCCTTATGTAACGATCTGGTTTTCTGCACAGCTTGTCAATGAGCTTGCGGGACTGCGCCGTGCAGATGAGCTTTGGAAGTGGGCGTTTCTCACCGTCACTATGACGGCGCTGGTTGGTGTACTCCATGCTGTGCTCCGCCGCTGGGTGGCTGCCATGAACAGCATTCATAATCCCAGAAAAGAGCGCATTTTTACGGATAAGCTGCTGAGTTTTGATTTTGCGGATGTTGACAAATCGGAGACCTACGACAAACGATCTCAGATCCTTCAAAACGAGAAATTCTATGGTTGGGGGTTCAATCGAGGGTTTGACAGTGTATCAAATATTGTTCAAGGCATTGTCGGTATTTTCGGTGCGGTCGCATTGACAATCAGTCTCTTTACCAGTAAAGTTTCCGCCAATTCCGGTTGGCTTACAATTCTCAACCATCCGTTGAGTGTGTTTGTGTTGCTGGCGGTTATGCTTCTTGTGTCGTTGGTTGGTGCAGCAGGCAGTAATTTGTTCAACAAGCAGTGGGCGGCGGCAACGGAGGATGCAACTTTCATCAACCGAATCGGAGAGGTGATGGATGATCTGTGCAGTTCTCAGCATCGCCGGATGGATGCCCGAATTTATGAACAGCACAAGACGGTTGACCAACTGGCGGGATATGGCGTTTATGGATTTACCCGACAGTTTGCATGGCTGTTTCGTGGGCCGATCAAGCTTTTGAGTCATGCTTCCGGATGCGCCGCTTTTATCTTTACCGGCTTTGTGTATCTCTTTACCTGTCTCAAGGCATGGGGTGGCGCGTTTGGCATTGGCAGCGTAACACAGTATGTTGGCGCAGTTTCGGCACTTTCAGAGAATATCACACTGCTGATGACCAATTTTTCCGAACTGAAGCTTAACGCAGCGTTTATGAAAGAAACCTACGCCTATCTGGATATCCCCAACAGTATGTATCAGGGTAGTCTGCCGACCGAAAAGCGCGACGACCGTGAGTACGAAGT
>JAZLEB010000140.1:0-2057 GCA_045615065.1 Candidatus Pelethomonas sp.
ACCAAAGGACTGGCGGGGAGAATCCAAAGAGGGGCTTGCGCCCCTCTTTGTGTCGTTTTAGGAGTGAGGGGTTTCTTAAGGGGAGAGGGGGAATCGAAACCTCCTCTCCCCTTAAGTGTCTTTTTCGCATCTTTTGTGACACGACAAAAGATGCCCGTCGGAGACAATTGATAATTTAAACTCACCGCCAAACTCCAATTTACCACTCGTTTTCTATCCCCCACGGAGGCTTGCGGAAATCTAACCCCCGTGATATAATATGCGGCAAATCAGAAAAACAAGGAGGGCGCGTCATGGCACACGAACATTCCCACAGCCACGAGCACACCCATGAACATACTCACGATCACGAATATATGCACGAGCACGGTATTCCCCACGGTCACAACCATGTCCACGAAAACCAGAAAGCGGTTGTGAACCGTCTTGCCCGGGCCATCGGGCATCTGGAAAAGGTCAAGAGCATGGTGGAGGAGGGCAGAGACTGCTCCGAGGTGCTGGTACAACTGGCGGCGGTGCGCTCCGCGCTGGACAACACAGGCAAGGTGATCCTCAAGGACCATATGCGCCACTGCGTGGTAGATGCTGTGGCAGCCGGCGACCAGGCCAGTATCGACGATCTGTGCGAAGCCATTGATAAGTTTATGAAGTGACAGATAAGTTGCGGTCGATTGACAAAATCGGCCGCAACTGTTAATATATAGGGTAACAAACTTTTATTAAAAGGAGATCAATGCTATGACCGGCGACAGTGACGAACCTCGAAACAAGTATACCGTCCTTTCCCGCAAGGTATGCGGTATCCGCTCCGGTATTCCATCACCCTGAGCGAATAGCTGCCGCATCCCACAATACCGTTAATTTGGTTTAAAAGGAAAGGAGTCAGTTCCACACTATGGACACCGATACTTGGATACTTTTCGCGTTATTACTGTTATTGATCATTGGCGGCGGCTATTTCGCCGCATGCGAGACGGCTTTCGCTTCTGTCAACGCCCTTCGCATCCGCCAGCGGGCGGAAAACGGTGAGCATCGGGCAAAACGCGCCCAGTACATCCTTGACCATTTCAACAAGGCACTGTCCACACTGCTCATCGGCAACAATATTATGCACATCGGCACTGCTTCTCTCGCCACCTTCCTTGTTACCAAACTCTGGGGCGAGGGATACACCGCCTACTCCACCATTGTGACTACCATTGTGGTCTTTCTGGTGTCGGAGATGGTGCCCAAGCAGTTTGCCAAGGACAAGCCGGAGACTATGGCGCTTCTGTTCGCGCCCTCTCTTCGCTTCCTGATGATCCTGCTGACCCCCGTATCCGTATTTTTCGACGGACTTTCCGCCCTTGTCACCAAACTGCTGCCTGTGCGGCAGGAGCCTACCGTCACCGAGGACGAGCTGGCCTATATGATCGACACACTGGTGGAAAACGAGAGCGAGCCGGAAGGCAAGCGCCGCAGCGCTCTGCTGCGCTCCGCGCTGAATTTCGACAGCCGCACGGTCCGCGAGGTCATGACTCCTCTTGACCGCATGGTAGGCGTGGAGCTGACCATGACAGGGGAGCAGGTGAAAGAGATCATCCGCGGCAACAAGCACTCCCGCCTGCCGGTGTATCTCGGTTCTCCCGACAATATAGTGGGCATTCTGGACACCAGAACCTACATCCGCGACCTGCTCGCCGGCGGAAAGCCGAAGAGCCTGCACCAGCTGCTGCGTAAAACCGTCCGCGTGCCGGACAGCAAACTGATCGACGATCTTTTGGACGAAATGACCCAGTCCCGCACCCATATGTGCGCCGTGGCGGACGATGCCGGCAGTGTGATCGGCATCATCACCGTGGAGGACATTCTGGAGGAACTGGTGGGCGAGATCATGGATGAGGATGATATCGGTCAGCCCGAGGCCGATCCCCTCCTGACAGGAGGTGACCAGGCATGAACGAGTTTCTGACTTATCTGCCCTATCTGTTTATCGTATTTCTGCTGATCTGCTCGGCATTCTTCTCCTCCACGGAGATCGCGTATGCCTCCGCCAGCAAGACCCGCCTGAAGCAGCG
>JAZLEB010000141.1:0-27339 GCA_045615065.1 Candidatus Pelethomonas sp.
GGTCTGCGCCACAATCTGGAGGTCATTCGCTGCATCGGCGATGACGGCAGGATCAACGAGAACGGCGGCAAGTACGAGGGTATGGACCGCTACGAGTGCCGTAAGGCTATCGTGAAGGAACTGGAGGAGCTTGGCTTCCTCGTCAAGACCGAGGATTACAGCCACAATGTCGGCACCTGCTACCGCTGTGGCAGCGATGTGGAACCTCTGATCTCCGCTCAGTGGTTCGTGAAGATGGAGCCCCTGGCCAAGGAGGCTCTGCGCGTGGTGAATGAGGGGGAAGTGAAGTTCATCCCCGACCGTTTCAGCAAAACCTACACCAACTGGATGGAAAATGTGCACGATTGGTGCATCTCTCGTCAGCTGTGGTGGGGTCATCAGATTCCTGCCTGGACCTGTGAGGAATGCGGTCATATCACTGTTGATAGAGAGGATCCCACCTGCTGCGCTAAGTGCGGCAGCAAAAATATTGTTCGTGAGGAAGATGTTCTCGATACATGGTTCTCCTCCGCACTGTGGCCTTTCTCGACTCTTGGCTGGCCTGAGAAGACTGACATGTTGGATTACTTCTATCCCACGTCTGTGCTGGTCACCGGCTATGATATCATCTTCTTCTGGGTTGCGAGAATGATTTTCTCCGGCTGTGAGCAGATGAAGAAGTATCCCTTTGATAAGGTTTTCATCCACGGACTGGTGCGTGATGACAAGGGCCGCAAGATGAGTAAGTCTCTTGGTAACGGCATCGATCCTCTGGAGATGGCCGATAAGTTCGGCGCCGATGCGCTGCGCTTTAACCTTATCACCGGTAACAGCCCCGGTAACGATATGCGCTTCTATGTGGAGAAGTGCGAGGCAATGCGCAACTTCGCCAACAAGATCTGGAATGCAAGCCGCTTCGTGATGATGAACCTCACTATCGACGAGGTCAAGCTGCCCGAGAAGCTTGAGCTGGAAGATAAGTGGGTGCTTTCCAAGCTGAACACCCTCATTAAGGAAGTCACAGACAACATGGAGGCCTATGAACTGGGCGTTGCCAGCGCGAAGGTCTATGACTTCATTTGGGACACCTACTGTGACTGGTATATCGAGCTGACCAAGGGCCGTATGCAGAATGAGGAGACCGCCATTGCAGCACAGAATGTTCTCTGCTATGTGCTCATTCAGATGCTGAAGCTGCTGCATCCCTTCATGCCCTTCATTACCGAGGAGATCTATCAGGCACTGCCTCACATGGCAGGCGATGAGGCCAAGTTTATCATGGTCAGTGATTGGCCTGTGTATGATGAGAAGTTCGTATTCTCTGCTGAAGAGCAGGATATGGAGAACATTATGGATGCGATCCGTGCGATCCGTAATCGTCGCGCAGAGATGAATGTTTCTCCCGCCAAGAAGGTGAAGCTGACTATCGCTACCGCGGAGAAGGATGCATTTACCGCAGGCGCACCCTTCTTTGTGCGTCAGGCTTCCGCAAGTGAGGTCGTTGTGGTAGGCGCTGATGAGATTCCCACTGCCGACGGCCAGGTGGAAGTCATCACCCATGCTGCCCGTGTGTTCATGCCTTTGGCTGAACTGGTCGATATTCAGCAGGAGCTGGAGCGTATTGCCAAGGAGAAAGCAAAGGCTGAGGGACACCTGAAGGGTATCGAGGCTAAACTGAACAATGAGGCATTTACCTCCAAGGCACCTGCCAATATTGTTCAGCAGCAGCGCGACCAGGCTGATAAGCTGCGCGCACTGATTGCTAAGCTGGATGAATCCGCGGCGGCAATGACCAAGTAATAGTTATATAAAGTACCTGAAAGGGAAGTCCCTTTCAGGTACTTTTCTTATTCGCGTATATTGACAAATTGTGTCTGGCGTGTATAATCAAATATATGAACAGATGCTCATATATTCAATTGAAGGAGGCAGTTTATGAACAGGGAACCGTTTGATACTTGCGAAGTATCTGTGATCCATGACGATGTTCTTGCCCGTGTTCGGGACAGAATGCCGCCGGAGGAGCCTGTCTACGAGGTTTCTGAACTTTTTAAGGTGTTCGGCGATTCAACCCGTTCGCGGATTATATGCGCCCTGAATATTGAGGAAATGTGTGTCTGCGATCTGGCTGCGCTGCTTAATATGACACACAGTGCTGTCAGCCATCAGCTTCGAATTTTGAAGGTAGCGCATATTGTAAAAAGCCGAAAAGAGGGGAGAGTAGTATATTACTCTCTTGACGATGAGCATATTGCTGATATTTTTGCTATGGCTTTTGACCATATTATGGAACGATTTGAAAGGTGAGAGTTATGAGTAAGCAGAAAGAGAAACAGACCTGTACCTGTGGTTGCGAGCATACAGAGCATACCCACGAGCATCACCATATGCATGACCATTCCTGCGATTGCGGTCATGACCATCAACACGAGGTAAACCATGAGCACGGCTGTTCGTGCGATCACGATCACGAGCACCATCATAAACACGATCATCAAGGTGAGCATACATGTGCCTGCGGACATGATAACAGTGATCACCACGCCCACGATGAACATCATAATCAACATGAATATTCCTGTGGTTGCGGTTGTGGTCACGACCATGGTCATAAGCATCAGCGCGATCACGGCTGCGGTTGCGGGCATGATCATGATCACCATCATCACGGTGAGACCTGTAGCTGCGGTCATGATCACAACCACGAGGATCCGGCGGAGGCAAGACGCGAGCTGATCATTCTTTGCATCGGTGCTGCGCTGCTGGCAGGCGGAATTGCATTAAAAAGTTTCTTTGAGATCCTGGGCTTGGTTGTCTTGTATGTTGCATTTGCGTTTGTTGCGTTTGACATTGTTGTTGGCGCGTTGAAAAACATTCGCCGCGGCGATATCTTTGGAGAAAACTTCCTGATGACCATTGCCGGTATCGGCGCTATCTGCATCGGTGAGATTCCCGAGGGTATTCTGGTATTCCTACTGTACCGACTTGGCGAATATCTGCAGACAAAGGCAGTCTCTTCTTCCAGAAAGTCTATTGCTGCGCTGCTGGATGTTCGTCCCGATCGGGCAAATCTGATTGTGGATGGTGAAGTGACTGAAGTCAGAGCTGAAGAAGTAAAGGTGGGGCAGACGATCCTTGTCCGCCCCGGCGAAAAGGTTCCCCTTGACGGCACGATCCTCAGCGGTATTTCTCAGCTGGATACGGCGGCGCTGACTGGTGAATCGGTTCCCCGTGATATTGAAGCCGGTCAAACCGTTATGGCTGGCTGCATCAACCTCACCGGTGTGCTTGAAATTCGTGTTGACAAGGCGTTTGCTGATTCGACGGCCAGTAAGATTCTGGAAATGGTGGAACATGCCTCAGAGAAAAAGGCTTCCAGTGAGAAATTTATTACACGTTTTGCCCGCGTGTATACGCCGATCGTTGTATGTGCGGCGATCATTGTTGCGATTGTCCCCGCCGTACTCAAATGGATGGATTGGTCTGACTCTCTGTACAGCGCACTGTGTTTCCTCGCGATCTCCTGTCCCTGCGCGCTGGTGATCTCTGTTCCTCTGAGTTTCTTTGCAGGCATCGGCAGAGCATCCCGTGAGGGCATTCTGGTTAAGGGCGGCAACTACCTGGAAACTCTTGCACGTGCTGAAATCGTGGCTTTTGATAAGACCGGTACTTTAACATCCGGCAAGTTCTCTGTGCACAAGCTGATTCCTGCAGAAACGATCAGTGAAGAGTATCTTCTCCGCACTGCTGCAGCTGTTGAGAGCCGCTCAAATCATCCAATCGCGCAATCCGTCTGCGCCGCCTGGAATGGAGATAAACTATCTGAACTGCAGGAGTATCAGGAATTTGCCGGATTCGGTATCTCCGCACTCGTTGACGGCAAGCGGATTCTTGCAGGTAAGGCCGAACATCTTCGAAATTCTGATATCCACTTTGCGGAAGTTAACGATGATGCGGCAACTGTGATCTACTTTGCAGAAAATGGACATTACATCGGTGCGATCGCGCTGCGTGATGAACCCAAGGTTGATGCAGCTGATGCGATTTCTGCATTGAAAGCGCTCAAAATCAAAAAGACGGCCATGCTTTCAGGCGACAGTAAAGCTGTGGCTGAGCAGATTGGCGCAGAACTTGGCGTTGATGAGTCGATCGGTGAGCTGCTTCCTCAGGATAAACTGCATGAACTTGAACATCTTAGAGAGCAGATTATCAATAAAGGAAAGCTGCTTTACACAGGCGATGGTATCAACGATACACCTGTTCTTGCAGCGGCTGATGTTGGTATTGCCATGGGAGGACTTGGCGCAGATGCCGCTATTGAGACGGCGGATGTGATCATCATGGGCGATGAACCTGGAAAGATCGCTACCGGCATTCGGATTGCTCGCAAAACGCAAAGAATTGCAACGGAAAACATTATTTTCTCCATTGCAATTAAAACCTTGGTTATGGCGCTGTCTGTAGTTGGCGTTGTGGACCTTTGGGCAGCTGTGTTTGCCGACGTTGGTGTCTGTATGCTGTGTGTGCTGAACTCGCTTCGCATCAATCGCAAATAAACTTGAAAAAAGAACCTGTTCAAAAGAACAGGTTCTTTTTTATGTTTTCAGCATAGTATGGATACAGTGAGGTGATAAGATATGCGAATTGTACCCTATGATCGCCGTGCAGCGGTTGCCTATGCACACGCCTGGGCATACGGCAGAAATCCTGCGTTTTATGACTATGAAAAACTTGGCGGTGATTGTACAAATTTTGCGTCACAGTGCGTCTATGCAGGCAGTGGTATTATGAATTTTACTCCAACATTCGGATGGTATTATATTGATTCCAACAACAAAGCTCCTGCATGGACCGGAGTTCCGTATTTTAATAATTTTATGACTCGCACAGAGGAGACTGCAGGACCTGTTGCTGTCGAGAGTACAGCTGCTCGGGTTTTGCCCGGTGATGTTGTGCAGCTATCTTTTACAGGGGATGAATGGAACCATACTCCGGTTATCGTAGCTGTTCGGCAGCCTGGAATTGATGGGATATATGTTGCCGCACACAGTTATGATGCGGATTATCGTCCACTCAATACTTACGAATATCAACAGATCCGGTTCCTGCATTTCACCGGTGTTCGAATTCCGAACGGCGAAAGTTTGCGGCAGGAGGGAGGTATTATTTAGGCTTTACTCTGCTCAATGGATTGGCCTTAGCTGCAACGCGGAGAGATTCGTTGTCGATGTGAGTGTAGATTTCAGTTGTATTGAGATGTTCATGACCAAGAACCTCCTGTACAGCTTTCACATCGACACCGTTTTGCAGCATTAGGGTAGCTGCGGTGTGGCGAAGTTTATGGGAGGAGTATTCGCTGCTGTCCAATCCGGCATGGCTTATATGCTTCTTAACCAACGCATGAACATTTGATCGGCTGATGCGTTGGTTTCTGGATGAAAGAAACAGTGCCTGTGCATCCTTTCCGGTAATGGGACGGCGAATTTCTAAATACCGTTCCAGCGCGGATTTACAGGCATCATTCAGATATACGATTCGCGTTTTATTACCTTTACCGAGAATACGCAGCGCGTCACCTTGAATATCACCGATGTTCAATCCAATCAGTTCAGAAATTCGGAGTCCGCAGTTAAGAAACAGCGTGATGATACAGTAGTCGCGTTCCGCATTTGAGCCATCAACATGCTCTAAAAGTTCAATACTTTCATTTAAAGTAAGGTATTTTGGGAGATTTTTCTTGGCTTTTGGTGTATCAAGATCTTTTGTAGGATTTTGTTCAATTAAATGAACCTTGGTTGTGAGATAGTTAAAAAATGAACGAAGTGTAGCGATTTTTCTGGCGCGGGTAGAGGCTGCAAGTCCGTAGTCGGTATTGGAGCTATTGTGCTGTTGTGCACGGTCACGGCTGAGATAGGAAAGATAGCCGTAAATATCGGTCAACGTGATTGAACGGACAAACGCAGTGTCAATATCTAAAATGGAGATCTGATCCAACTGCAGATCGCGAAGATCGCGATTTCTGGAGCGCTTCATATAGCGGAAAAAATTGCGGAGATCCAGGTAGTATTCATCAACGGTTTTCTGAGAATGAGCTTTAATGGTTTCGTGATAAGAGAGAAAGTCGCAGAGGATCTGCGGAGAATCGTCGCGATAGTTCAGCATAGCGTGCGGCAGATATAAATGAAGGTAGTGTTTTTGACATTGTTGACATTATAAATAAGCGAAAAGCCAATACCGGGGCTAACTTAATAGGAAAGCCTTCAGAGGGCTTTTAAACAACTGAATCCGTTGAAACACTCCCCTGAATTGAACAAAATTTTTATTTTGTTCAATTGACTATATACCGCCGCAACACCTCCCTTCGGTATCATTTGATTTAAATGTTTATTTTCCAAGGACAGAACGGATCGCTTCACCGATATTTCTTACTTCTATAATTTCGAGACCGTTCAGTGTGCTCTTGGTTTTTCCGCGTCTCTGCGGAATAATACATTTTTTAAATCCAAGTCTGTGAACCTCTGCCAGGCGCTGCTCTAAATTGTTCACGCTGCGAAGTTCACCTGTCAATCCCACTTCTCCAATGGCTGCCACATCATTTGGTATTGCACGGTCGAGATAGCTGGATGCCAGTGCGAGAATGGCTGCAAGATCTGCGGCCGGTTCGTCCAATGTAAGGCCGCCGATAATATTTATATACGCGTCGCACTGTGAGACCTTTAGTCCCCCCCGTTTTTCCAAAACAGCAAGCAGCATTGCGGCGCGGTTATAGTCAAAACCGTTGCTGGAACGGCGCGATGTACCGTAGGCTGCCGGAGCCAGCAATGCCTGAATCTCAGCAAGCACAGGCCGAACACCCTCCATGACACATGTTACGCAGGTGCCGGGAGCATCATCCGGTCTGCCGGATAACAGCATTTGGGACGGATTTTCTACTTCTTCCAATCCCCCGCTCATCATTTCAAAAACACCAATCTCGTTAGTGGCGCCAAAGCGGTTTTTGGCGGCTCTGAGAATACGGTAGGACATATGTTGATCGCCTTCGAAGTAAAGAACGCAGTCCACCATGTGCTCAAGGACTTTAGGTCCTGCAATGGAACCTTCTTTATTTACGTGTCCGATAACAAACACGGTGATGTCCTGACCCTTGGCAAGCTGCATCAGAGCCATTGTACAATCTTTTACCTGACCGATACTACCCGGCGCGCTGTCCAGTTCGCGGTTATACAGCGTTTGAATCGAGTCAACGATCAAAATATCGGGTGCTTCCTGATCCACAGATTGTAAAACGTCTCCCAGGCTTGTTTCAGACAGAACAAACAGCTGCTCGCTTTGCACACCGAGACGTTGTGCCCGAAGTTTTAATTGTCCAACGGACTCCTCACCGGACACATACAGAACTTTGGAAAAGGCGCAAAGACTCTGACAGATCTGCAGCATCAGTGTGGATTTACCGATACCGGGCGCACCGCCAACCAAAACCAAAGAACCTTTTACTGCTCCGCCGCCCAGTACGCGATCCAGCTCGCCCATTCCGGTAGAAAAACGGATTTCCTTCCCAGTTTCAATATCTGTCAACGAAATAGCCTTAACAGCATGAAACGGCGACGTGTGGCGCATGGATGCAATGCCTCTTGCACTTTTTGGTGCAGCTTCCTGTTCGACAATAGTGTTCCAGGCACCGCATGCAGAACATTTTCCTGCCCATTTCGCAGTTTCATTACCACATTCGGTACAATAAAATACACTTTTAGTCTTAGCCATTCTCTTTTCTCCCCTTGCGGTTGCTTTTGAAAAGATTATAACACATTTGTTCGTATTTGAACAGTAATATTTTGTTCAATTTTTCAAATGGATAGTGGCTGCAGATATGATGCTCAACGCAATCTTCAGTTGGTGTTCCTTTGACTTTAGAAGCTGTGTTTCTTCGGCATTGGAAAGAAAACCGCATTCGATCAGTACTGCCGGCGAAAGCACGTGTTTCAATAGATAATTGCCGCTGATGTGCTTGATTTCCTTGCTGTGTCCGGCGTTTATTGTTTGATTTAATATGGCTTGAATGGATAAAGCCAACTCCTCGCTTCCTTCGAAATTACCGTAAAATACCTGGGCGCCGCGAACACTCTTGGCGGACGGAAGACTATTTTGGTGAATACTGATTAGTATGCAGGTTCCAAAGCTGTTGCACAGTTCAACACGGTTTTTCAAATCAGATACTTTTTTCTCCCGTAAAGTTTGCGCGCTGCTATCATGCAGAGATATATCTTCTTCCCTGGTCATGCATACTGTCCATCCGAGAAAATGCGCCAGATCTGCTGCTGTGTGTGCTATAGAAAGATTGATCAGCGCTTCTTCAGTTCCATCCGCAGAAACAGCGCCCCCATCTTCCCCACCATGTCCTGCGTCTATAATGATAGTCAGCAGATCGTCAGCTGCATCGGCAGACGTTTGTATTGCTTCTCCTTGGTGCATGATCAGGCTAAAGCCGATAAGCAAAATAATTAAAGATATTACATATAATGCGGTCCATTTTTTGAAAATGATGAACACGGTTATCACCTCACATATATTCTATGATGCAGTTCCGGCTGTTATGAACCCATACCGCCGCAGAACATATACTGTAACAGAGGTGCGATAGTACCTCGCACGATATATGAGGAGGAATCGACACTTGGAGAATATGAAGCCCTATGATTGCCCTACAATGGAGGGCAGTCTGCCGGGAAAATGTGCAAGTCTTGTGTTTCCGTATGTTCCTATGCAGTGTGAGGATCCTGAGCGGTATGACCCTCAGGATGGCCTTGCGGCGGGAACATTATTTCCCGGTTTGAATCTCCCCTTTTTTAAGGCGGTTAAGTCGCGAATGAACTGCGATAACAGAGCCATGTGCGAGCTGATGGCTCTCGGTTTTGCGTTAACAGAGCTTGGTCTGTATCTTGATACCCATAAAAATGACCGCGAGGCGGCAAAGCTTTTTCGTGAATATTCTCAGTTGGCAGAGGAAGGAAAAAGACGGTATGAAGCGATGTACGGTCCTCTGACGATGAAGTATGCGGCAGATGAAAAAGGAGCCTGGCGCTGGCTGGATGATCCCTGGCCCTGGGAATTCGAAGGAGGGCGGAAATAATGTTTGTATATGAGAAAAAACTGCAGTATCCGGTTAAGATCAAAAACTGCAATCCTAAACTGGCGGCTTTGATTATCAGTCAGTATGGTGGTCCGGACGGCGAACTCGGCGCTTCCCTCCGTTATCTCAGCCAGCGGTTTTCGATGCCCTACCCTGAACTTAAAGGGTTGCTTACAGACGTAGGTACAGAAGAACTCGGGCACCTCGAAATGATTGGCGCGATCGTTCATCAGTTAACCAGAAATCTTACTGAAGAGCAGATCAAGACTGCCGGTTTTGATGCATATTTTGTGGATCATACCGCAGGTGTATATCCTACCGCTGCATCCGGTTTCCCTTGGAGCGCTGCTTCCATGCAGGTCAAGGGCGATCTAATCGCGGATCTTACTGAGGATCTGGCTGCAGAGCAAAAGGCTCGTGTGACCTACGATAATATTCTGCGACTGAGCGATGATCCGGATGTCAACGATGTTATCAAGTTCCTGCGTGCCCGCGAGGTCGTGCACTTCCAGCGCTTCGGCGAAGGCCTGAGGCTCGCTAAGGAGAAGCTTGGCGAGAAGAATATCTACTATATGAACCCGTCGTTTGATAAATAACGTAAAACAGCGCCCGTACGCTTCCCCGTTTGTTGGGCAAAATAAATCAGAACCACTTCCCTATCTGCTGGGAAGTGGTTCTTCTCATGAATGCCTCATGCATTGGTTAAATATATTTGATTGTCAGTTCTGACATCCACTATTAAGCCTCACGGATCAGGTTTTAAAATAGCTGCAAGATCCTCTTCCGGTGTGCTGATCGGTGCGATACCAAACTTTTCTACGAGAAAGTTGAGCACATTGGGAGAAATAAATGCAGGCAGCGTAGGGCCAAGACGGATGTTTTTGATGCCCAGGTGCAGCAGGGTCAGCAGGATACACACTGCCTTCTGCTCATACCAACTCAGCACCATGGAAAGGGGCAGATCGTTGACACCGCAGTCAAAAGCATCTGCCAGAGCCACGGCGATCTGAATGGCGGAATAGGCATCGTTGCACTGTCCGATGTCCATCAGACGGGGCAGACCGCCGATAGTGCCCAGATTCAGATCGTTGAAGCGGTACTTTCCGCAGGCGAGGGTCAGCACAACGGTGTCAGCAGGTGTCTTTTTGACGAATTCGGTGTAATAATTTCTGCCCGCTCTTGCGCCGTCGCAGCCGCCTACAAGGAAAAAGTGGCGGATCGCACCGGACTTGACCGCCTCGATGACCTGATCGGCAACAGACAGAACGGTATTTCTGGCAAAACCGGTCAGGACTGTACTACCGCCATTGATGCCGGGGAACGCGGTATCCTCCGCAAAGCCGCCCAGCTCCAGCGCCATTTGGATAACGGGTACGAAATCTTTGTCATCGCCGATGTGACGCATACCGGGGTAGCCCACGACCTCGGTGGTGAACACGCGGTCGGCGTAGCTGTCCTGAGGAGGCATCAGGCAGTTGGTAGTAAAGACGATGGGCGCAGGAAGCGCGGCAAACTCCTTCTGCTGATTCTGCCAGGCGGTACCGTAGTTGCCCTTGAGGTGCGAGAACTTCTTCAGCTCGGGATATGCGTGGGCGCTCAGCATCTCGCCATGGGTGTAGATGTTGATTCCTTTGCCCTCGGTCTGCTGCAGGAGAAGCTTCAGATCACCCAGATCATGTCCGGTGACGACGATGAAGGGTCCCGTTTCCACCATCAGGCTGACCTCAGTGGGCCGGGGATGGCCGAATGTTTCGGTGTTCGCCTTATCCAGCAGTGCCATGCACTTGAGGTTCACCTCACCGACCTCCAGCACGATGGGCAGTAGGTCGTCCATGCTCCAATCGTCCATTCCGATAGCAAAAAGCGCCTTGTAGAGGAAGCGGTGAATAGATTCATCTTTGTAGCCCAGCACGGCGGCGTGGTAGGCATAGGCGGCCACGCCGCGGATGCCGAACAGAATGAGGGATTTCAGACTGCGGATATCCTCGTCGGCATTCCACAGATGGTTCATGTCGTACTCGTTGTTTCTGCCGCACTGGGAAGTACACGCAAAGCAATCCGGTACCAGTCTGCGCTTTTCTCCATCGACCCGCTCCAGCAGACGGTAGAAACGCTTGTCGTCAAAGTTTACATTGGTAAGGGTGGCAAAGAGACTCTCGACCACAACGGCAGCGGTGGAATCGCTGGTGAGATGCTCGTTATTCTCGGTGGCCCTGGCGAGTCCGATCAGCGCACCGGTCAGTCTGTCCTGTAGCTCGGCGGTGTCAGCTTTCTTGCCGCAGACACCGGTATTGCCTGCGCAGGCCTTGCAATGAGCGGTCTGTTCGCACTGAAAACAAAACATAGTAGTTTCTCCTTTATGAAATGATTTGTCCGTCGGGACTGATGATAGCGGTGCGCAGCGGGATCTCCTTGCCGCAGCGCTCGATAGCGGTCTGTACCGCATGAGCAAGACCTCCGCAGCATGGAACGGTCATACGGGTAAGGGTGATGCCGCGAATGTCGTTGCTTGCGAATATCTCGGTGAGCTTCTCAGAATAGTCCACGCTGTCCAGCTTGGGGCAGGCAATCAGTGTTACCTTACCGCGCATGAAATCGCGGTGGAAGCTGCCGTAGGCGTAGGCGGTGCAGTCGGCAGCGATCAGAAGATCCGCGCCGTTGAAGTAAGGGGCATTGATCGGGGCAAGCTTGATCTGTATCGGGAAGTTTAAGAGTTCGCTGGGAACGGTCATATCCACACTCACGTGATCGTGGTGAATGCTCTGGCGGACAGAGCCGGGACAGCCGCAGGGAAGCTTTTCTTCCTTCGTCCTTTTCGCTGCCAGAACAGCAGCCTCATCGTAGGCAGGCGCTTCCCTCTCCTCGAAGGAGATCGCGTCCACAGGACAAGCAGGCAGGCAATCGCCGAGTCCGTCGCAGTAGTCCTCTCGCAGGAGCTTTGCCTTGCCGTCCACGATGCCGATGGCTCCCTCGTGGCAGGCGTCTGCACAAAGGCCGCAGCCGGTGCACTTCTCTTCGTCAATGGTGATGATTCTTCGGATCATACAATTTTCTCCTTTTTTCGCTGCCGCTCCTCGGCAGCTTTTTGTTTCTGCATGGCGGCGATCTCCATCATATACTCATACATCTCGTCGCCCACGCATTTCCGGGCGTACTGACACCACTGAACACAGCTCAGGGTATCGTTGTAGGCCACAAAACCGCAGTTGTCACAGGAAACCTCGGTATCGATGGAAAAAAGCTCGATGACACCGCCGCACCGGGGACAGATCTTCTCGTGAAGCGTCGGTGTCCGGGGCTTACCTCGACAGCCCTCCATAGTAGCCATGCTGATCCCTCCTCTATAGTTGCTTTTGTCAGGCTCAATATATCAACAAAATAGCCTAACCAATGTTGCACATGTCACATCAGACAGCATTTTTTAAAGAAACTGCCCCACTGCAAAAAGCAGTGAGGCAAATATCAGAGAAGTTTGAAGCAGTTTTTGTCGTAGTCGATCAGACCGTCTGCTTTCATGTTTGCAAGCTCACGGGTCAGAGCGCTGCGGTCGGCGCAATGGCTACAGCACGATCAACATCACCACGCTGGCTCAGGAAATCGGCTGTTCTACACAGCCCATTGCATGGCATTTTGGGAGTATGGAGGGCTTGCGAAACGCCCTTTTACAATACTCTCTTGCGTATATGCGCAATCATTTTGCGCTTAACGGTGATGCTACCGCATCTATGCTGACCGAAATCGTACGGCGATATATTGATCTTGCATTTGATTCTCCCAATCTCTATAAATACCTATATATGACCGATCAGGATCGGGCATAGACCGAGGAATTGATCCATGCGCTCCGTTTCCAAAATAGCGAAAAGCTAAAGTGCAGCTGCCAGTCAAGAACTTTCCGGACAAGCCTCTATGCTTAGCGGCATGGTGGATCAATTCCAACTGAGATCAAATTAATGAACAAACAATTGCACGATACATAAGACAAGCAGGAGATGCGCTGTGAATGCATCTCCTGCTTGTCTTTAATCAGTGATTATTTTTCGATAAACTCCCTCAGTTTGCCGGTGTCAAGTCCTTCGCAGTTTGTAAGAAAAGCTGCGATTTCCTTTGTAATCTTCAAAACACCGCCGGTTTCATCGGATTCAATATTCAGCGGCATCAGCGGATCGTGCAGACTCATACGAAGCAGGAACCATCCGTTTCCGTGTTCGGCGTCCATATTAACGCGCACACCCTCATAATTGTTGGGAGCGATAGTCCAGCCGGCTTTGCTTTCTGCGTAGATCTTCAGGTGTTCCAGCACAGATGTACCGTAGGACTTGAAGTCCTCGGTAAGAATGTTCAGACGGAACTCTTTACTTTCGGCTGGCTCTGCCAAATCTGCGATGAGAGAATCCAGTGTATAGCCTTCCTTTTTACCGCGGGCAAGTTCGATCAGCAGCTTCGTCACAAGATACGCGCCGTCGTCCAGGAAATAATTCTCCTTCAACGCACCGTGACCGGATGTCTCAATGGCTAGCTGGCTGTCCTGTCCCAAGCTGTTCAAGCGGATGGACTCATTGATCACATTGCGGTAACCGCGCTTGAAGCGGTGGTGAATGCCGCCACGGCGCTCGATGAACGAGGCGAGACCGGTTGAAGTAATGGAATCGGTTACAATAGTCGTACCGGGATACTCACGCAACAGAACGGCTGCCAGCATTGCAATGATGCGATTACGGTTCAACTCTGTGCCGTCGGATAACACTGCACCGGCGCGGTCTACATCGGTGTCAAAAATGATACCAAAATCAGCATTAACTGCAGCAACAGCGGCTTTTATGGACTCCATAGCCGCTTCGTCCTCTGGATTTGGAATATGATTGGGGAAAGAGCCGTCCGGTTCAAGAAATTGACTGCCCTCGGTGTTGGCACCCAATGCTTTCAACACCTTGTCTGCATAGAAACCACCTGCACCATTTCCGGCATCCACGATGACCTTGAATCCATTAAGAGGATAAGTATCACCGGTAGCAGAACGGACCTTTTCCACCAATATAGCGGCGTAGTCATTCATAAACTCGCCGGTTTGTACAGCGGTAGGTAACAAGCCGGTTGCCTCGTCTCCTGCTGCATAGTCGAGGATCTCGGAAATGTCCTGCTTCTCCAGACCTCCGTTTTTGGTGAAGAATTTGAAACCGTTGCGGTTGAACGGGAGATGACTTGCTGTGATCATTACTGCGGCATCATAAGGCTTTGTACCGGTTACAGTACTCATAAACATGGCGGGTGTAGATGCCATACCGATATTTGTAACCTCGATACCCTGCTGGCTCATTGCCTCACACAGCCAATCGGAGAGCATCTCGCCGGATAGGCGTGAATCGCGCCCCACGGAAACGCGGATAGTATCCTTGCCGACCAAATCACGCAGCCAGACTGCGAATCCTCGGCCAATATTGCGGCAAACATTTTCGGTGAGATTGATGTGCTGTCCCTCAATACCTTCCAGCGCCACACCGCGAATATCACTTCCGTTTTGCAATTTCTTATAATCCATAACAATATCTCCCCTATATTTGTTATTGGTATTTCTAAAGAAAAGTATAGCATCATGTTTTGCTAAATACAAGTTTTCCCGGAAGTAAATGACCGCTTCCCTGCCCTATACGGCAGAGAAGCGGTCTAAGTATGTATTCTGTTATGCGTGATTCAGAGTAATCACGACCTCGCCGCCCTCAACGGGAGCTTCGATCACAGCACCGGAATCGAAAGCAAATCCGTCAGGAGCCTTCAGCACATGAATCTCATAATTGTCGCTGGGCAGAGACACAACACATTCGCCCTTATCATCGGTGACATAGACAGAGCAAGTGCTGTCGTTGCAGACCTGCAGAGTAACGCCGGAGATAGGTGCGCCGTTTTCATCCACGCAGCGGAAGGTGTAGGTCACATCACCGGCAGGCTCTTCGTTCTGAGCATCCTGTGCTGCTTCCCACTCTTCTGCATCGTGCCATGCACCGGCAGCAAACATCTTGACAAACTTATCCAGACCTTCCTGATCTGCGAAGAACAGAATAGGATACAACTCGCCTTCGCTCATGATGTCGGGATCCAGCACCATATAGGAATAACCCTTGCCGGTGGTTGCCAGAGAATCGATTGTGAAGGACATAGTGTAACCGTTTGCGGAAGCCAGCTCAGTCATGATATATTTGTTCTCATTGTTGTCATAGCATACCGCTGCCTCGGGGTCCACATCTGCGGAAAGAGTGAATACGCAGTTTACATCAAGACTGCTGAGCAGATAGGCCTGATAGGGTGCGCCAAAGATTTTATAGACGATCTTATAGGGATCTTCAAATGCGATTCGCTGTACATTTTCGTTGGTGATATAGAAAGAGGTCTCTGCAGCAACGGGATAAGCTGTATTTGCGGCAAGCGCTGCGGCTGCCTCGTCACCAGAGAGGAGACGTGCGTTATCCAGCCACAGGGAATCTTCACCGGTACCAGTGTACTGATCCTTAACGTAGGACAACTCAACGGTGTACTCGCCGTCGGCGGAGAACTGATATGCGTAGCCGGTCCAATCCTTCTCACCGCTGAAAACTTTCACGATCTCGCCGTTCACGCTCACAGTAAAGAAGTCATAACCGGCCTCGGAGGACAGCTTGAAATCAAAAGTGAACACATCACCTGCAGAAGCAGTGATATCAGCATAAATGGTAGATGCACCGCGATCCTTGCCCTGATTGGTGGAAACCAGTGCGCTGCGACCGTCGATCTCAGCAAGTGCCATGGGCCAATTGTAGCGGTCGGAAACATTATCAAATACCAGACCTTCGCCCAGTGCACCACTAAGCTCTTCACTGGTGAGAGCGTCCAAATGAGGCATTTCGGGAGGAATTTCCTTCAGCACAACAGACTCGGTGTAATCCTCACTCAGCAGATATTCATAAATGTTGCTGAAAGATGCTTCATCAGGGAAGGAACCGATCTGGTAGAATACGATGGTGCCAAAACGGTCCACAACGATGGTGGTGGGGAACGCATTGATCTTAAAGTCGCGGCTGATGCCTGCGGAATCCTGTCCCATGGGGAAAGTAATGCCGAGGCTGCTTGCGAGCTGACGGATCTTCTCGGTAGTGTCGGTGCTATCACCGGACAATGCAATCACCTCGATACGGTCCTGGAACTCCTTGTAAGTCTTCTCCATGAAGGGGAACTCGCTCTTGCAGGGACCGCACCAGGTAGCGAAGATATTGATCAGAACAACATCCTTTTCAACCAGGACGTCAGACAGAGTGATGGACTTGCCGTTGTAAGTGGTAATGGTAAAGTCCTTGATGGTATCACCCAGCTTTGTGCCGGTAACAACGGGATTGTAGTCGGAATCACCCTTGGGGGTCTCATCGCCGCTGTCGGGTGTTTCGGTGTCGGTTTCGCCCTCGGGCGGAGTAGGGACATCGTTCTGAGTGCCTTCGTTCTGAGTGGTGTTGCCACCATCATTAGCAGGCTGTTCATTGTTGCCGGATGTGTTGCCGCAGCCGCAGGCAAGCAACAAGGTAAGTGCCAGAAGAATGGAGAGTATGCGCTTCATATCAGGAAACCTCCTAAAGAATTATGTGTAAATTATAGCTGTCATTACACTATCTGTCAAATTGTTTTCTGCGGAAAATGATATGTTTTATCGAAAAAGAAGTCATTGCAGAATATACTGTTGATATGATATAATTTCGTGGGACAAAATTTTGGCTTATCGTCCTGAAAGGAGGATGTCTGTGCAGAAAATACTAAAGATCCTGCGGTGGATCCTGTCCGGCGCAACGGTCGGAATGATACTGCTTTTGTGCTGGCAATGTCTCACCATTTACCTTGTAGGTAACAGTCCGGAAAACATAAGCGGCGGAGTATATCTTACTCCTGTTTACACAGCGCAGGATGTAGCTGAGCGCTTGAGCGGAATTATTCCCGCATTTGTGATCTATATCGTTATTGCTGCTGCAGCCGTTATCGTACACTTGATTTGGGGTACAGCGCCGCGCAATACGGTAAAGATCCGTCCCTGCCCTCCCCGCGCTGTGACCGGAAAATGGAGGACGGTTGCGCGTATGGCGGTTCTCTGTCTTGGAGTGCTGTTCATTGTTCTGGGTACAATGAATGGCGGCGCAAGAGATGTTCTCATAAAAGCAATTAATATTTGTACGGAGTGTATTGGCCTTGGATAAGTGTATTCTTTGGATAAAAAATCACCTTCCTACCCGGAGAAGGTTGATCCAGCTTTATGCTGCGCTGTTATACAATGCTCATGCTAAGGGTTATATTACCGGTAATATCTATACCGGTGGAACGAAAGTACTCTGCGTACCGGGAATGAACTGCTATTCCTGTCCCGGGGCGGTAGGCGCCTGTCCGCTTGGCGCGCTGCAGAATGCAGTAGCATCTTCCCGCAATCGCACTCCCGTCTATGTGCTGGGTATTCTGATGCTCTACGGATTGATTTTAGGGCGTACGATCTGCGGATATCTGTGCCCGGTAGGGCTCGTGCAGGAATTGCTGCACAAGCTTCCTACCCCGAAAATCAAAAAGAGCCGTGTTACATATGTATTGAGTTTTCTGAAATATGTTCTGCTCGTTGTGCTTGTTGTGGTGGTTCCTCTGTGGTTTGCATTCCAGTCTCTCCCTCTCCCTGCCTTCTGTAAATTTGTTTGTCCGGCAGGCACATTGGAAGGCGCTGTTGGACTGCTCTCTCATCCGGAAAACGCAGATAAGTTCTCAATGCTCGGCGGCTTATTTACCTGGAAAATGATCGTTGCACTGCTCCTGGTGGGGCTGTGTGTATTCATCTATCGAGGCTTCTGCAGGTTCATCTGCCCCCTTGGAGCTTTTTATGGACTCTTTTCCAAAATCGCGCTGATCGGTGTGCGCGTGGATTGCAATAAATGCAACGGCTGCGGCAAGTGCGTGCGGGAATGTCCTATGGATATTCGCCGTGTGGGTGATCATGAGTGCATCAGCTGTGGAAAATGTATCTCCGCCTGTCCTACAAAGGCAATCGAACTGCGTGCGGGTAAGTTTACCCTGAAATCTGCCGAAAAGAAATCTCCCAACCGTCTGTTACCTGTCATCGGTTGGGTGTTGGCACTTGGTTTGCTGGTGGGTATTGCGATTTACGTGAATCAGCCGGATCCGGAGGAAGCACCTCATACTCCGCCTGTGGAAGATGTTACACCGGATCAGGAGTCTGAAACAGGAACCACCGAACCTGCTCCTGAGATCGGCAATACGGTTGGAATGACCGCTCCCGACTTTACCGTTCCTCTATATGACGGTGGTGCATTTACACTTGCAGATCACAGAGGTAAAATCGTTATCGTGAATTTCTGGGCTACATGGTGTACCCCTTGCTGTGCGGAACTTCCGCATTTCAATGCTATATATGAGGAAATGGGCGATAATGTCATGGTCGTTGCGATCCATTCCGATCTTGTGACCGATGATGTTGCCAAGTACCTGTCCGGATACGATTACACCCTTCCCTTCGCATTGGACGAAAACGGCACTGCCGGAAAACTGCTTGGTGTTTCGACTATGTTGCCCCATACGATCATCATTGATGCCAACGGTGTTGTGACATACAATGCTGCCGGATCTCTGAACCATGAAGAGCTTCTTGCTCTGGTGGCACAGGCCGGTGAAAAAGCAGAATAAGCAAAAAAACAGAAGGAGAATATCTCCTTCTGTTTTTTTGCTTTCTTATACGATACAGACAGCCATAACGCAAAATACGATCAAACACACCGCGGTAAGGATAGAACATACACCGGAGGTGATGATGGCATCCTCCTCCTGTCTGCCGAGACTGGGGCTTAAGTAGCTGGAAGGAAGCATACAGTACAGCAGGATTGCCCAGCGGGTTTGTGCTTCAATACCGGGTACAAGGAACAGGACACCCTGCATCAAAAGACAGATCACAGTGAACAGTGCAAGATGGATCCCTGCGATACGAAAGATCTTTCCGCGGTAGCCCGCGTGAAGCGAGAAATTATAGCCGACACTAAAGAGCATAGCGGCACTGACAGGCTGTGCAAGGAAGCCGGTGGTTCCTGTAATAATGGACAGAACACTGATACTGTCGAGCGCTGCGGCTGCACCGGAGAGATTCAGTACGAGACCCAGCGCGCTGGCGATCAGAAACGGAGAGCGCAGCACTTTTCCTGTGATCTCCAGCAGAGAAGGATTTTTTCCTGTGTCAGCGGTAAGGATAGCGATAGCGGGAATGGCGATCAGGCTCTGCGCCAGATCCAAAACGCCCATTCTGTAAGCTGCCTGTGCGCCATACAGTGTGATGAACAGCGGAATACCCAGCATTCCGCTCTCCTGCGCGGAGAACAGCATGGGCAGGTTGTGATAGTTGAATAGCTTTTTTCTCAGCCCAAAACCGAACAAGGATGAGAGCAGCATGCACGGAATGACCAAAGCCATAGAAGTGATGGATTCCGCGCCGAGAGATGCATTCAGACAGGAATTAAACAAAACACAGGGCAGGCAAAAATTCATGACAAATTGCTGCACACCGCGAACCTGTTCAGCAGAAAGCGCGTTACTTCGCCTTGCATATACACCGAGACCAATTGTTATGAAGATCGGTGCAATGATTTTAAGTACCGCCAAAAAATTTTCCATGTGTCCACCTCAAAACAAATCAATTTTAAGGTATTTTATCACACGAATCATAGGATTTCAATTCCCGATGTATATCACTGACTGTTCCTTTTGGCCTCCACAAACCATTTATCACCCTCGTGAAAGAGAAACGACTCTTTCCCCCGAACAACGATCGTATATCGTATTCCGCCGCCACCGACTTTCTTTGATGTGGCGCGGCATTTGTACAGTACCTGATCGATGGGATAAAGCGTTCCGTTTTGCCAGCGAATGAGCTTAGGATGAAGCACCCCCTCTTCATCCACATCCAAATTCACTGTAACATACGCCTTTTTATGCTGATTTTCCGGCATGATTTTACTGCGCCCCTTTCTTCTCCCCTGTTGACTGCGGCGATTTTCTGTGGTAATATAAATTCAAACATGTGTTCGATAACAGGATAGCACGAATCATGTTCAGCTGTCAACCTGATAAATATGGTTCTTTTAGAAAGGAAGTGACCGAAGCATGAAGGAACGCACATATATTGCGATTGATCTGAAGAGTTTTTATGCTTCGGTGGAATGCTGTGAGCGTGGGCTGGACCCTATGGATACCAATTTGGTAGTAGCTGATGAGAAGCGAACGGATAAAACGATCTGTCTTGCGGTCTCACCGTCTTTAAAAAGCTACGGTATCTCGGGACGCGGTCGGTTATTTGAACTAAAACAGCGCGTCAAGGAAGCAAATATGGGAAGAATGCACGATGCGCCGGGTCGAAAGTTGACGGGTTCATCACCGTTCTTTTCTCAACTGCAGAAAGATCCGGCCCTCGCTATTGATTTCATTGCAGCCCCACCTCGAATGGCGCTTTATATGGAATACAGTACAAGAATCTATAATATTTATTTGAAATACATTGCGCCGGAGGATATCGTGGTATATTCCATTGATGAGGTGTTTATGGATGTAACAAACTACTTGCATATCTATAAACTATCTCCCCGTGATCTTGCTATGAAAATCATACTTGATGTTCTGGAAACAACCGGAATAACAGCCACTGCCGGTATCGGCACCAATCTCTTCCTATGTAAAGTGGCTATGGATATCGTGGCCAAACACATTCCGGCAGATAAAAATGGCGTACGGATCGCGCAGTTGGATGAGTCAAGCTACCGCAAAACTCTGTGGTCCCATCAGCCGCTCACTGACTTTTGGCGTGTAGGACGGGGATATGCAAAAAAGTTGGAGGAGAACGGAATGTTCACCATGGGCGATATTGCCAGATGCTCTGTTTCTGACGAGGATCTTCTCTATTGCTTGTTCGGCAAGAATGCCGAACTCCTTATCGATCATGCCTGGGGATGGGAGCCGTGTACGATTGAAGCCATCAAAGCCTACAGACCGAGCACAAACAGCATCTGTTCCGGTCAAGTCCTCCACTGCCCGTACGAAGCGGATAAAGCAAAGCTGGTGCTTGCCGAAATGGCGGATCTTTTGGTACTTGATCTGGTGGATAAAGGGCTTGTTACCGATCAGATCGTTGTCACCATTGGCTATGATATTGAGAACCTGACCGATCCGGATCGGCGGAAAAATTATCACGGTGAGATCGTGAAAGATCATTACGGGCGTTTGATACCAAAGCACGGACACGGTACTGCCAACTTAGGAAAGCACACCTCTTCTACCAAGCAGATCCTGGAGGCAGTGGCATCCCTGTACGACAGAATCGCTGACCCTGCGCTTTTGATCCGCAGATTGAACATTACAGCCAACCATGTATTGCCGGAATCCTCTGCTCCGCAAATGGAGAGCATCCCTGAGCAGATCGATTTATTTACTGACTATACCGCTTTGGAAGCAGAACGAGAGCAGGAGCGTCAGGTGCTGGCGAGAGAAAGAAAAATGCAGGAAGCTATGCTTACCATTAAAAGAAAATTCGGAAAAAATGCAATTCTTAAGGGTATGAATCTCGAGGAAGGCGCAACCGCAAAGGATCGAAACGCGCAGATTGGAGGACACAAGGCATGAGCGGACCGTATGAAGATATTATCCAGTTACCTCACCACACCTCCCCTACCAGACCGCGAATGTCAATGTCCGACCGGGCGGCGCAGTTTTCCCCCTTTGCCGCTCTGACAGGATACGAGGCAGCCATTCAGGAAACAGGACGCCTGACGGAAACAAGACTCCTTTTGACAGAAGATGAACTTGAAATATTGAACAGAAAGTATTGTCTGCTGGAAGACAGTATTCGCACAGGCTGTGACGTTATAATTTCCTATTTTCTTCCCGATAACCGAAAAGACGGAGGTGCCTATTGTTCGGTTTGCGGTATTGTAAAAAAAATCGATCTCTCAGCGCGGGAAATTTATATGACAAACGGCACTGTCATCCAAATGGATGATGTGGCAGACATTACAGTATCGGAATAATGATCAACGGGCGGCATTTCTGCACAGATACAGTGGAAATGCCGCCCGCAGTATGATATACTGAATAAGCAAAATATGAAAGAAGGTGAACCGTGGTAAAAGAATACGCAAAGCGCTGTATGTTTTGTATCCTTAGTCTGGCGCTTTACTCCTGCGGATGCCTTCTCGGTGTCAAGGCGGGGGTAGCGGGAACAAATGCGTGGAACACTCTTTCTCTGGGACTTGCCGAAACACTTGGTATCAGTTTTGGTACAGGAACGTTTTTGATCAGCCTGCTGATCATTGCAGTCGACCTGATCGCAAAAGGTAAACTCGGCGTTGGCACATTTCTCAATATCATACTCATCCCCACATTTTCCGATTTGCTTATTAAAGTATTTGCGTTTATTCCGGATACACAAAGCCCGTGGATCGGTGCGATTTTTTCTCTGCTGGGTCAGGTTGTGATCGCTTTCGCAACCGTGTTGTATACCTCTACGGGGCTGGGATGCGGTCCAAGAGATACCCTGATGCTCATTATCGGCAGAAAACTGTCTAAGATACCCATCGGTGTTGTAAAATTCTGCATTGAGATCGCTGTTCTCATGGTCGGGTTTCTTTTAGGAACGTCTGTGGGCATCGGTACAGTTTTGGTCCTTCTGCTGCAAGCCAGTATTTTTCAGCTTGCGTGTAAGATCACGCACTATGAGCCGCGCAGTGTACAGCACGAGGACGTGATGGATACATTACGTAGAATACGAAATAAATAACCGGATTGGTGCTGAGGAGATTGAAAAATGGTTGCTTCTTTTTATGAGAACTATTTTCCCTTCTGGGATGATCTGCCGGAGGAGGATAAAAAACTCCTGTGCGACTATACCAGCGAAGAGCGATTTGAAGCGGCACAGGCAATACATGATAACACCGGATGCAGCGGTCTGTTTATTGTAAAAAGCGGCAGACTACGCCTCTATATGCTGTCTGAGAACGGGAAAGAAGTGACACTGTATCGCCTCGGTCCCGGTGATCTGTGTATGTTATCTGCGTCCTGTGTTCTGCAGAGCGTAGAATTTGATGTGTATGTAGATGCGGAAGAGCCTTGTATGTGCTGGAGGATCGCTGCTTCGGTCTTTTCTGAAATCAGTTCCCGCCATATGGCGGTTAAAAACTTTGCACTGGAAAAAGCAGTTGAACGTTTTTCTGATGTTATGTGGATCATGCAGCAGATAATATTTATGAGCATGGACAGTCGATTGGCGATCTTTTTGCTGGAAGACAGTGCGAAAACAGGCACAGATACCATCATTATGACTCATGAAATGATAGCCCGTCACTTAGGCACTGCTCGCGAGGTCGTAACACGGGTACTGAAGCATCTCGCTGCTGACGGAATGATCGATGTAAGCCGAAAAGGTGTAACGATATTAAACAAATCAAAATTACAAAGCATAGCTTGTTTGTAAAGTTCATTTGCATTACACATATTGCTATACAATAAAAGGAGTGTGTCACAAGTTTGTGACACACTCCGTTTTCTCAGGAGACTTTTTATCAGTCTTTTCCGCGCGCTTTAATTTTGCAAATGGCCTGTGTCATTGTGCCCATGGGACAATACACACACCATGAACGAGGTTTGAACAGCACCATCGTTACGATTCCGAGCAGCGTAGAGGTCAGCATTACACTGTAAAAACCAAAGGCAAACTGTGCGATCCACGGAGCAACAGTGCCGTGATATGCCCACTGCCACGGCACCTTGAAAGTCCACAACAGTGTGACTACCTGCTTCAATTCAGCTCCCGCAAAAACAAGGTATGTGTTCCACAGCATCAAGCAGAACATGGTCAGGAAAAAAATCAGGAAACCATAGCGAAAATAAGGAGAGCGCATCCACTTAGGCATTTCCTTTTTGCGTGATAAGCCGAATCTTCCGCCAAGCAGAGAAAACAGCTGTCCTCTGCCGCAGTATTTATTGCAATAAGACTTATTCCCTTTCACGATTGAAATGGCGAGCGGTGTTATAAAACAGATCAAACCGAGCCACGCAAAGAGAATATTAAAGAAACCAAGCGTCAAATAGATTAAAGAAAAGATCCAAAGGTAGTCATACCACTTTTTCTTATTCATTGCTTGCCGCCTCCATTCGAATCACTCCCGCAGGACATTCTTTTGCGCACAGACCACATCCGACACAGCGATCTGTCTGCACGGCGGCATACACACCGCGGACGACATCGACAGCATTCTTTCGACATACCTTTGTGCAGCATCCGCAGGCAACGCACAGTGATTTGTTAACAACAGCTTTTTTCATTATCGGCACCTCCGTTTTCATGAAGAGCATACCGCAATGAGTTATCGTTTTCAGTGACAAAAGTCACCGAGAAAGAAATTTTTTGAAAACAGGAAGCTCCAGAAGTTTTTCCACAAAGATCCTGTGACCTTCTTCTGTGAAATGAACTCCGTCAAAGGCCATAGGGATATCCCACTCCCCTGCGTTGGCATACAGGGTTCCGATTTGCTGAGACAGGCAGAGAAACGCGTGTCCAAGATCTTTGGATGTTTGGATCAAAGCATCATTCTGCACCCATTCTCCCCTTTTCAGCAGTGGCGGTACCAGCAGCAGAATCTTGCTCTTGTCAATGCTCAGGCTGTATAGGAACTGCCCCATCCGTGCCGCAATGGTGTACATATCATCGCCCTGCAGAATGTTATTGGTGCCAAGTAAAATGATCAGCAGATCGGTTGACTTGGGAAATACAAATTCACGTGGTGGAATCACGCGTCCGTTTACACTGTTGTTGTGGACTTCCCAACCTGTTTTAGCTGCAAGGATGTCTACCCAGCGGGAATCCGGCTCATACCGTCCGCCGATCGCAGAGCGAGGATCATATCCAAAGGTGTTGGAGTCGCCAAAGCATACAATATTCACAGCAGTTTCCTCCCGGCAGTTAAGCAGATAAACCTGTACTCGCCTTTCTTATACCACATTTTCGCCTGAAATGCAAATTACCTGAAAGTCACCGGGAATTTCCCACTGTCAATGGCCTCGTTCTTCTGCTGACAATACAATAATTTCGGTAGAATTATACTAATTATAGCATTGCCTTTTCTTTCGAAGAGTGTTATAGTATTTTAGTACGATATCCGGTTTCTTTTTGTCGCTTGTCAGAGAGAAATCGGAACGAATACCCCTATCAATTATGCAAGGAAGGTGAGGAATTGGAGAACTATACCAAGTATAAGCTGAAGACAGTTGAAGAGCTGGATGCTCTGCTGTCCGGCAAAGACAATCTGTTTGTCATCGCTTGTAACAAGTGCTTCAAGGAATTTGATACCGTTGATGAACCCGAGTGCGGCGAGTTTGAGAAAATCGCTGCAGAGCGCGGGAAGAAGATCACCGGTTGTGCAAAGGCCGATTTTCTCTGCAACAAGACCAAGGCTGAGGACAACCTCAGCGCAATGATCCCCGAGGGTACAGAGCATATTGTCGTCCTGTCCTGCGGTCTGGGTATCCAGACTGTTGCGGATGTGACCAAGATGTCTGTGATCGCAGCAACCAACACCCTCAACTATACCGGTCACCATGGTATGGCACTGACCAAGAAGGCTTGCGATGCCTGCGCTCAGTGCTATCTGAACGTTACCGGCGGTATCTGCCCCATCGTTGACTGTTCCAAGAGCCTGGTCAACGGCCAGTGCGGCGGTGCCAAGAACGGCAAGTGCGAGATCGATCCCAATAAGGATTGCGCCTGGGAGAAGATCAACAAGAAGCTTGAGCAGCAGGGCCGTTTGCAGGAGTTCCTGAACCAGCCCGTCCAGCTGCGTGACTACTCCAAGATCAATCACAAGGTCATCAGCGAATATGTGAATGCTATCCGCGCAAAGAGCCTGGAAGGCTGGTACGGTGGTGTCCACCCCGTGGAGGGCAAGGAACCCACCGAGCACAAGCCTCTGGTGCGCTTCCCTGTACCTGAGACCGTGGTGATCCCCCTGTCTATGCATCTGGGCGCACCCGCCAATGCCATTGTCAGTGTGGGCGACCATGTGAAGAAGGGTCAGATGATCGGTGAGGCTGCCGGTTTCATCTCCGCTCCTGTCCACGCCTCCGTCAGCGGTACTGTCGTCGCCATCGAGGATCGTCCTCACGCTACCCGCGGTACTTGCCTGAGCATCGTCATCGCCAACGACGGCAAGGAAGAGCTGCACGAGTCCGTGAAACCTAACAAGCCCCTGGAGGAGCTGACCCCTGCCGAGATCATCGACATCGTCAAGAATGCCGGTATCGTTGGCATGGGCGGCGCAGGCTTCCCCACCTACGTCAAGCTGAACCCCGGCAAGCCCATCGATGCGGTGCTGGTCAATGCCTGCGAGTGTGAGCCTATGCTCACGGCTGACCACCGTGTGCTGCTGGAGTATGCCGATGACATCATCTATGGCCTGCGTGCTGAGATGAAGACCGTGCACGCCCCCAAGGGTATCATTGTCATCGAGGAGAATAAGCCCGATGCTATCGCCCTGCTGCGTCAGAAGGCGGAAGGTATCGAGGGCATCGAGGTTCTGGAAGTTGCAACCCAGTACCCTCAGGGCGGCGAAAAGATGCTCATCAAGCGTGCTATGGGCCGCAGCGTGCCTTCCGGCAAGCTGCCTGCCGATGTGGGTGCCTGCGTCAGCAATGTTTCCACCGTCAAGGCTATCGCCGATGCTATCAAGACCGGCATGCCTCTGATTGAGCGTGTCACCACCGTTACCGGTAAATATATCCGAGAGCCCGGCAACTTCGTTGTCCGTTTGGGCACCAGTGCTTCTGCTCTGGTAGAGGCCTGCGGCGGCATTAGCAGCGAAGATGCTCTTGTAAAGGCCGGCGGTCCCATGATGGGCTTCCCCCAGAACACCCTGGATACCCCCATTATGAAGGGCTCCAACGGTATTATCGCCATCGAAGGCGACAATGCTGAGCCTCAGGAGTGCATCAAGTGCGGCCGCTGTGTGGACGTGTGTCCCATGGGGCTGAAGCCTCTGCACTACTTTAAGCTGGTGGGCGCACAGGATTGGCAGGGCTGCAAGGATATGAACATTATGGATTGCATGGAGTGCCGCTGCTGCGAGTACATCTGCTCTTCCAAGCTGCCTCTGGTCACCATGATCAAGATGGGCAAGAACGGCGTAAGGGGGCTGAACTAATAT
>JAZLEB010000142.1:0-8189 GCA_045615065.1 Candidatus Pelethomonas sp.
ATACAAGAGCGAGTGGGAGGAAAAACCACTCGCTCTTGTATGTTCGGAAGATTGGATGAAAAGAAGTTATTGTCTCTTGCATATATTAAGATACACGACGGTTGTTACAAAAACCAGCACACTTTGTTAAGAAAGTATTAAATCAACTGTTATTAGACAAGTTTTTTTCTTTCAGCCGGAGAGTACGGAAAAAACTTTCCAGAATAGCCTTGCAGTCCTCCTGAAGAATGCCGCCGATGAGGGCGGGATGATGGGGAAAGTCCTCCATAAACAGATTCAATACACCGCCGCAGGCACCCATGACGCTGTCGCGGGCGCCGTAGACTACGCGGGGAATACGGGCGTTGATAATAGCGCCTGCGCACATGGGGCAAGGCTCCAGTGTTACATACAGAGTACAGTCTTCCAAACGCCAGCTGCCAAGAGCGCGGTTTGCTTCGCGGATGGCTTCAGTTTCGGCATGGGAGAGGGTGCTCTGTTTTTCTTCGCGGCGATTTCGTCCGCGGCCGATGATCGTGCCATCGTGAACGATCACGCAGCCAACAGGAACTTCACCTGCTGCCGCGGCTTCGTAGGCAAGAAGCAGGGCTTCACGCATAAATTTCTCGTGCAGGATCTGTCACCTCCGAATAGAATTGGGAATATCTGTCCACACTACGGATAAGATGGTAACTAAGGAGGGATATGCCATGAAACGAATTTCTCCCATTCGAACAAATGCAAAAGACCCCGGCTCGCTGAAGGAGCTGAAACAGGATCTTCGCAACATACAGAATGAACTGGCTGACGCCTATACGGCCTTTGATTACGCGAGCGATCCCGATCTGACCGAAGCAAGCATCTTTGCCATTCGATCGCTGCGCTCGCGCATGAACTATCTGGTGCGGCAGACCAAGGAGCAGGAAGCCTGTGTTGCAGCTCCAGGCGGCAGGAGGGCGCGATGGGTATAAGCATACTTGCGACCATGCCGGCAGCAGCACTGGTGCTGCTGCCGGCATTGCGATTTAACAAAGTGCCGATGCATCTTGCGGTGAGAGTAGTGCTTAACAGCGCGCTGGGACTTGCTGCTCTCACATTACTCTATGAGTTCTCGGGCGACCCATGGGTCGCCTGCGCAGGTGATATTGCCGCGGCAGGGATCCTGGGACTTCCGGGGGTAGGACTTCTGTACATCGTTCGCTGGCTGTTGGGATAGAAATCAGAACTTCAGACGGTTATTCAATCTGCGCACACGAGCCTCATCCACCTTAATGACCTTGCGGTCATAGGTGATAAGACCGTTCACCTCGTCCTCAACGTCGCTGAGCTGGGTGTAGACAGTGGCAGAGAGGGCGCGCTTTTCCATGCAGGGGATGACTTCCTTCTCAAACAGCTTGGCGTAGGCATCCATAAATGCGTCGCTGTCGCGGTAGATGCGGTAGCCAAACTCCTTCTCGGAAGACATATGTCCGGCCAGCGGCATGCTGTAGCCGCCAAATTCGGTAAGCGCCAGCACACGGTTCTTGTCGTGCTTAAGCTTTACGGGGCGATAGTACACATGGAAGCTGTTCAGATCGCCGCCGCCCTGATCGTGCCAGCCGCTGGCGTGGTCAACAAGGCGGGTCTCGTCCATCTCCCACAGCATCTGGGTGACCTGCAGGCTGTCAAACTGACCCCAACCCTCGTTAAAGGGCACCCACAGGGCAAGAGAAACGGTGTTATAGAGAGTCTCCACCATATCGGTGAGGTCCTGTACAAACTGGTCGCGACCGGCCTCGTCGGTTCGACCGAAGGTGGAATACTTGGTATCGCGGAGTTTGAA
This sequence comes from Candidatus Pelethomonas sp., assembly GCA_045615065.1. Lineage (GTDB taxonomy): Bacteria > Bacillota > Clostridia > Oscillospirales > Oscillospiraceae > Pelethomonas. Next base: position 1,802 of record JAZLEB010000142.1, read on the forward strand.
TCCGATGAAGGGGAGTACCTGAATGACCATGGGGTTATAAGGCTCGCCGCCGCTGACTGCATCCTGCCATACCAGCATGCCCAGCCTGTCGCAGTGGTAGTACCAGCGAAGAGGCTCCACCTTGATATGCTTGCGCAGCATATTGAAGCCGAGATCCTTCATGGTCTGAATGTCGTAGATCAATGCATCATCGTGGGGGGCGGTGTAAAGACCGTCGCTCCAGTAGCCCTGATCCAGCACACCGTTCATGAAGATGGGTTTGTCATTCAGCGCAAGAACCTTCTTGCCGTTCCACTTGGTGGTGGAGAACTTTCGCATACCGAAGTAGCTCTCCACGGTATCCTTTTCAAGTGTTACGGTGATATCGTAGAGGAAGGGATCCTCGGGGGACCAGGGGCGGAAATGCTCAGGTCGGATCAGCGGTTCACACACGCCGTTTTCATCTGTCCACTCCTCGGCAATGACCTCACCGTTTTTACGGATGACTACATTGACACCTTCGCACTTCTTGGCACGCACCTCAATGCGAACCTTCTTATCATCATACAGAGGGGTGATCTTCAGGGATTCAACGTAATTCTCAACAACAGATTCCATCCAAACGGTCTGCCAGATACCGCTCTGGGGGGTATACCAGATGCCGCCGCGGTTGAAACTCTGCTTGCCGTAGGCGTGAGGGCCGTCAGATGTGGTGTCGGTAACGATCACGGTGAGGATATTGTCGCCCTTGGTGAGGCTGTCGGTGATATCAAAGGAGAAGGGAAGGTAGCCGCCCTTGTGGGAACCGACTTTTTCGCCGTTGACCAAAACCTCGCACTCCTGATCCACTGCGCCGAAGTGCAGCAGTACACGGTCGCGCTTGAAACCGTCCTCCAGACGGAAAATGCGGCGGTACCACAGCTTGTCGCCGGGCATTACCTGACGTCCAACACCGGAGAGCAGGCTCTCAGGGGAGAAGGGGACAATGATCTCACCGTCATACTGATCGGGTGCTTTCGCGTCCTTGCGGATGGCATACTCCCAGCGGCCATTGAGATTCATATAGCTGTCGCGTCTCAGCTGGGGGCGGGGATACTCGGGAAGAGGATGCTCGCGGTCCAGCTGCTCGCCCCAGGGGGTGAACAGGGGGCGGGGAGCAGAGATCTTTTCTTTCTTATTTCTCAGGTGCAGCAGGAACAGGGGCAGTGCGATGACCAGCAGCACCAGACCGGAAAACAGGAAAATGTCAGAGGTGGGAACCTGCTTGATCTGTCCCAGATCCTCGTAAGTCACGCCGCTGTCGGCAATCACGGCAGAACCGATGAAGGGGCCGGTGAGGGAGGGAAGCAGCACCTGGAACAGGATGCGGATACCCTGGAAACGACCTGCCTTGTTGGCAGGGGTATAGTCGCGGATCATACCCTGCAGACAGGCTGTAATGACCATGCTGGCGCCCAGCATCAAGGTGCCGCAGAGGATCACAGGAACCATGCCCTTCACAAAGAACATCAGCACCAGACCTACAAAGGCGGCAACCACAGAGGGGACAACTACGGCGATCTTTCCGTGCTTGTCAATGATCTTGCCGCAGAGGATGCTGATGATACTGCCGGCGATCAGAACGATGCCCAAAACAAGAGCGTAGGCCTCAATGCCGAGACCCTTCTCGATGTAAATGATCAGATAGGGCATGTACACCTGCTGGCTGGTGCAGAAGATGGCCAGTGCCAGCAGAGAGAGGTACAGCTTGGGATTGTGAAGGATCACCGTGGGGCGCAGGCCATAGAGAATGGTGGAGAGATACTTGCCGTCGGACTTGGGGAGAGTCTCCTCCTTGTTCAGAAGCAGGAAACCCAAAGCGCCGCCCAGCAGCGTGAGAACGCCGATGATCAGGAAGAAGAGCCACCACTGACCCTTTTGGGTCATACCGTCCAAAAGGCCGAAAACTACCAGCATGGCGGCCATGGGCATCACAGCCAGCACACCTTCCACACGGCCACGGTTATGCTCGTTGGTGGAATCGGTAACCCATGCGTTGAAGGCGGCATCGTTGGCACTGGAGCCGAAGAAGGTCATAATGCAGTCCAGCACGATCACGATCACAGCGACCGCAACAGCGCTCATCACTGCTGTAAGACCCAGCACAGAAACCAGTGAGAAAGCAAGGACACTGATACCCCAAAGGAGGTAGCCATAGATAATGATCTTTCGGCGCTTACCCAGCTTGTCGGACACCGCGCCTACCACCAGTGTGGTGACGGTGGCAACGATGCTGCTGCAGGCTACCATGGCTGCGATCATGCGGGTATCACCGGTGACGGTCTTATAGAGGAATACATTGAAGTACATGTTTTCCACGACCCACGCGATTTGACCGATCAGACCGAAAAGGATCAGTGTAGACCAGGTGCGCATACTGAGTTTGCCCAGTTTCCGCTGTTCCTTGCGGATCCGGCGGGTCTCTTTTTTTGTGTTCATGCCTTCAGCTCCTTCTCGAGAATTTCGATCATGTCCGCGATCGCGCCATCCTGACAGTGCCCCACAACTGTGGCCTCTGCGCGGACAGCTTCCACCGCATTGGAGGGGCAGAAAGCCCGGTCAGCGGCACGCAGCATGGAGAGATCATTCATATGGTCGCCGGCACATACCAGCGTATGGCAGCCCAGCTTTTCCTTCAGTCTGCGGGACATATCACCCTTGGTGGCACCGCGGACAGTCAGCTCCAGCAGGTTGTCGTTGGAGAAAATGACCTCGTACTCGCCACGCCAGGGACGACTGTCCATAAACTCGGCGGCGCGGCGCAGAACATCGGCTTCACCCAGAAACAGTGTTTTGCTCAGAGGCATTTCCACAGAGGCGGGGGAAAGATCGGGCACGACCTCGTAGCTCATGCCGGTAAGGCGGGAGTGCTGGGCGTTCCAGGGCGTTTCGTTGAACACCTGCAGCAGACCGTCTGCGTGGAACAGCTCCACAGAGACCTCGCTGACCGCTGCGGCGACCTCAGCAATATGGGGGCGTGCGCTTTCACCCAAAAAGAGTGTGTCGGTATATTCACCGGCCTTGTAGTCATAGATACCGGCGCCGTTGAATACCACGGCGGGGGTGTTGGCAGGCACCATGGGCGCATAGGGAGCAAAGGCAGCGGTGGCACGGCCTGTGGCAACGCCGAATCGGCCGCCCTCAGCCATGAAGTATTCCAGCGCGGCAATATTGCGCGGATTCATATCGGGGCAGGCATCGCCATTCTTCAGTGCGGCTGCTGTATAGAGGATCGTGTTATCAAAATCGCTGAGAAATAAAATACCGTCGAATTTACCCATAATATGAGAACATCCCTTCCCAGTGTACAATATACTAATTTTATATTATATACTCTTTTCTTCGATACTGCAACGATTAAGACGGAAAATTTCGGCATAAGGTGGACAGACAGTGCATAAAATTGAGCCAGATCACCGGAAAAAGGAGAAACAATATGACTGTTCGATACCGAAAACGATTCAGGCGCAGAGTGTATGCCCTTGCACTGGGCGTTGTGACCGTGTGGGTGGTGTATGCCGCGGCCTCTGCACACAGTGTACAGGCATTGTCCGATCTGCTGAATGAGCACGCGGAAACAGTGGTTGCCCTTATCCGGATGCAGCTGCCGGATGCCGCGGGGGAGAGCGGTATGCCCGCGGCGACTGCTTTTATACTTGCCCAAAGCCCACTGCTGTATCACGGAAGGACAAGCAGCACAGAGGACGAGGAGCCGGCGGTGCCACCTGCGGAAGAGAAGGAGCCTGTGCCATCCGGCGGTGATGGAGATGAAGAAGAAATAGCGCGGGAGGAGATTCCTGTCATCGCGGATAACGGCGTAAATGCCCGCACTCTGGTGCCGGTGTCGGCACAGGGGTACACAGTGACCGGCGCTGTGTATGTGGATAACCGCTCGGTGAGAGATGTGGATACCGCCATGTTTCTCGGCGGTCATTCTCTCGCCTTTGCCGAAACAGATGCGCCGCAGGTGCTCATTGTACATACTCACGGCAGTGAGGCGTATACCATGCCCCCGGGCGAGGAATATGTACCCAGCGGCGATTGCCGCACTACGGACATAAATTACTCGGTAGTACGGGTGGGAGAGGAATTGGCGGCGGTGCTGGAAGCAGCGGGCATTGCGGTTCTCCACGACAAAACACTCTACGACCATCCCCGCTACAGCGGCGCCTATGAGCGATCGCTTTCGGCGGTGGAGCGATATCTGAAGGAGTATCCGTCTATCGTTCTGGTGCTGGATCTCCACAGAGATGCCATCAGCGACGCGGACGGCAATATCTGCAAGATCGTGAGCGATGTGGGCGGTGTGAATGCCGCGCAGCTGTGTTTTGTGGTGGGAACGGACGGTGGCGGAGCCAGCCACCCAAACTGGCGGGAAAATCTCAAGCTGGCGGCGGAGATCCAGCAGACCTTGTGTGCGGACTACCCCACGCTGATGCGCCCCATCACGGTGAGAAACTCCCGCTATAACCAGCACACTTCGGCAGGTTCGCTGCTGGTGGAGGTGGGCGCGGCGGGGAATTCCCTGCAGGAACCGCCCTATTCGGTGCGGCTTCTGGGTGAGGCGATCATAGAAACTGTGGGCACGCTCCGCGCCGCAGAAGGAGAAATAGCAGGTGTAACGCCATAAAAATATGGTAAAACCCTTGTGTTAGCGGCGTATTCCGTGTATAATTGTTCTGAATTACCAAAAACGGAAGCGAGCGTAACATATATGAGCGAACAGCTGGAATACAGCTTAACAGAACAGGAGCGCGCGGAGCGCCGCGCCCAGCGCACAGCTGCCCGCGCAGAGCGGGAGCGAAAGCGCCGGGCAAAGCTTATGAAGCAGATCGGCCTGGTGTCCGGTGTCTGCGCTGCGCTGATCCTCAGCGCGGTAGGCGTTGTGGCGGCGCTGCAGGGAGGCAGCGATGAAAACGCGGAAAACGGCGGGTCGAACCTGACCGCTGAGAAGCCGCCCATGCAGGTACTGACACCCCAGGAACCCTCAAATGAAACGCCGATCGTGGATCCTGTGGAGGATATCGACCTGCCGTTCTCCCTTGCTGCCGATGAGCGCACGGTCACCATCGGTGACGAGCTCTCCAGCAAGCATGCCATCGTGATCGACCTGACAGGCGAGAGCATCATGGCACAGAAGGCGGCGGATACCATTATCAGTCCTGCCTCCATGACCAAGATCCTTACGATCCTGGTGGCGGCAGAGCAGATCAAAAATAAATCTCAGCTGGATGACACGGTGGTTATCGACCTGAGTATTACCGACTATTGCTACGTGAATGAGTGCAGTGTGGCGGGTTTCCACCGTGACGAGGCGGTCACCGTCCGCAACCTGTTCTATGGAACGATTTTGCCCTCCGGCGCGGAGGCGGCGCTGGGTCTTGCCCTCTATACCGCCAGATCCCACGAGGCCTTTGTGGAGCTGATGAACGCCAAGGTGGAGGAACTGGGACTTTCCGAAACCGCCCACTTTACCAACTGTGTGGGTCTTTATGATAAGCACAATAAATGCACGGTATATGACATCGCTATGATCCTTCGCGCGGCCATGGAAAATGAACTGTGCCGTGAGGTGCTGACCACCAAGATCTATGAGATCGGCGTGAGCGATGAGCATCCGGAGGGAATGATCATGTCTAACTGGTTCCTGCGCCGCATTGAGGACTATGTGCCCGACGGCATGGAGGTCATCGGCGCCAAGACCGGTTATGTGTCGCAGGCCGGCAACTGCGCTGCCAGTATCGCCAGAACGGAGGACGGTGCGTACTTTATCTGCGTTACCGCCAATACCGGCAGCAGCAAACAGTGTGTGCAGGACCATGTGCAGCTGTATACGACTTTTATGGGGTATTGAAGTTAAATGAAAGTGAAAAGGAGTGCCGCTTACCTTGCGGCACTCCTTTTGTTTAGTTGCGGGTTTCAAATTGGAGTTTATCGGTGAGTTCAAATTATCTTTATGTCTCCGACGGGTGTCTTTTCCCTCGCCGGAAAAGACACGAAAAGGGCATTAAGAGGGAGAGGGGTTTCGATTCCCCTCTCCCTCTTAAAACTCCCACACCCTAAAACGACACAAAGAGGGGCGCAGGCCCCTCTTTGGATTCTCCCCGCCAGTCCTTTGGTTGTCCTGTCTATTGCCGACTAACTCCCGGGGTGCAGCAGAGAACTGCGACTCAACACAAAACCGTGGCACACCAAGGGAAACGCAGTGTTTCGAGTTCTGATCCGCAGGAGCGGCAGCGGGGCAAGAGCAGCGCCTTCTCGACGAGAAAATGCCGCAAGAACAATTTTGTTCTCTAAAAGGGAGATACCCAAGGGGGAACGCCTTGGGAGAATTTTTGGGTACTTTTGTTTCTATACAAAAGTACCCCGT
>JAZLEB010000143.1:0-20367 GCA_045615065.1 Candidatus Pelethomonas sp.
CAAAAACAGCCGCCCCGGGGCCCGCTCCCGGGGGCCTTCCTCTTTTATGTCGGATAAATGTTATACGGTTTCCAGTTCTTCGATTTCGTCCTCTTCTTCGGGAACGGAAACCCCGTAGTATTCCATGACGATGGGAAGTACCTGTGTGATGCTGTAGGCATCCATCTGCTCCCGGGCCTTTTCGCCCAGTACAGCACATAGAACAGGCTGTTCGTACAGCTTTTGGATCTGACGGGCGCAGGCGACATGATCGCCGTAGGGGAAGAGCAGACCGGTTTCGCCATCGCAGATCAGATCCTCATGACCCTTGACCTTACTGGCGACCACGGGAAGTCCCATGTACATAGACTCCATCACATTGAAGGGAAGTCCCTCGCTGCGGCTGGAGGTCACAGCCGCGTCTGCAACTGTGTACCACGCTGACATATTGTCCACATGACCGGGAAAACGCACCCGGTCGGAAACACCGAGTTTTTTCGCGAGCTCCATGCATTTTTTTCGCAGTACACCGTCACCGGGCAGCAGCAATACAACGTTCCGGGGCAGCAGGGGCATGGCCTGAATCAGTGTGCTCTGACTCTTTCGCGCAGAGAACTCCGCGGCATAAACCAGTACAAAATCCCGTGCCTTCAGATTGAGCTTTTGGCGCAGTTCGTGTACTTCCAGCCGCCCCAGCTTGGTGAGGCGGGAAAAATCCACGCCGATGCCCGGTACATTCGCGATCTGTTTGCCGAGCCGATATTTCACCGCTGTGCGGTAGTCGTACCCGTTCATGGTCAGCAGCAGATCGGTTCGGCGGGCGGTGATGCGCTCGGCGGTCAAGAGGAGAAGCCGCTTCAGTGCCGGGGTGTTGTCGTCAAACAGATAACCGTGGGACATATTGATGACCCGCGGGCGGGGCTTGACCTTCGCCACTGCGAGACGGGTGAAAAAAGCGGCCAGCGAGGTGTGGGTGATCACCAGATCGTAGCGCTCCTGCTCCATCTTGCGGCGCAGCAGGCGTGCGGCGCGGAAGTTCTCCGGCGAGCTCATCTTCTTCACGAAGGGAAGCGAGAGGGTCTGAGCGGAATAGTAAACCGCGTCCGGTGTTCCGCCGCAGGCAACATGGATCTCCCATCCCGCGTTGTAGAAGGTGCGGAGATAGGGCAGATGGAAGTTTTTGATGTGGCTGTATGTAGAGGCTGTGATCAGGACTTTAGGTTGCATACTGCCCTCCGCTCAGCGAAGTGATTCGTTGTTGATGAATTTGGCGCCGAACACTGTCATCAGCAGGATTTTGATATCCAACAGCAGGTTCCAGTGCTCGATATAGTAGATGTCATGCTCGATGCGGCCTTTGATGGAGGTATCGCCACGATAGCCATGCACCTGCGCCCAACCGGTGATGCCGGGACGCACCTGATGCTTGACCATGTAGAGGGGGACATCTTCTTTAAAACGTTCCACATAGAAGGGAACTTCGGGGCGGGGACCCACAAGACTCATATCGCCCTTGAGTACATTGAAAAACTGGGGGAACTCGTCCAGTGAGAATTTTCTGAGGAACGCGCCGAATTTTGTTTTGCGGCTGTCGCTGCTGCGGCTCCAGCCGGTTTGCTGGGAATCGTTGACCCGCATGGAGCGGAACTTATACATGTTGAAGTTTTTTTTATTGCGTCCCACCCGCTCCTGCTTAAAGAGGATCGGACCGGGGGAAGAGAGGTACACACCTATTGCACAAAACAGCATGATGGGCGAGGTGAGCAGGATCAGCAGGGCGGAAACGATGATATCCATGCCCCGCTTGATGGCGGCATTGGCCAGATTATCCAGCGGTACGCGCCGGATGTTCAGCAGCGGGATGCCGCCAATCTCGTCAAACTGTGGGGTGGAGGAGATATAGTCGGCATAATAGGGGATGATGGAAAGCTTTGTGCCGGCTTTTTCACAATCGGCGATAATGCCGGGCGTTTTGGAGTAGTCTTCCATACGGATGGCGGAAACCACCTCGTCGGGCTGGTATTTTTCTAAAATTTGCTCCAGCTGATTGAAAGAACCCAAATACTTCAACCCATCACCTCGTTTGGTGGGGGCGTTGTCCACATAACCCACCGCGTGGAACCCCAGTTCCGGATCCCTGCGAATGGCATTCAGGTAAGAATTGGCAAGGTGACCGGAACCTAGAATGATCACGTGTTTGAGGTTGTAGCCTTTGGCGCGCATTTTTCGCAGAATACGGCGCAGGATCCAGCGCTTCAAACTCAGTACGCACAGGCTGATGACGAAGAAGAATGCCATTGCAAGGCGGGAATAGTCGTCGCTATGCGTCAAAAACAGATAGCTGAATACCAGTGCCAAGTCCAAAAGACACGCGATCCACAGGCGGGACAGTTCCCGAATAAGTGGGACGCCGCGGAAAGAGCGGTACAGACCGAATGCGCCGAAGGTGAAGATGTACAGCAGCGCAAGCGGCAGGCTTGTCCCTAAATAGTCAGCCAACGGCACGGAGATCACGCCGCTTTGCAGCACATAGAAGCGAACCAAAAAGGCCAGCGGCAGCGACAGAAGGATCACAAACGCATCGCTGACGACATTGATGTAGTTGAGCAGGCGTTGATTCTCTTTAATCATTAAGATCAGTTATCCTTTCCCAGACCGTACTCGCTCAGGAAGTCTTGCGCTTCGCTGCTAAGAGTGATCGTACCGAGGTTGTTCTCGTTCCACTCATTATAGAAGGCAACGATACGGTATACACCGTCGTCAAAATGCGCTGTGCCTTTGAATTGAGGGGCCAGACGCAGGATCTTGACAGCATTCTCCCATGCGTTTTTGTCAGATGCATTGTAGCGGACATGTTTTTCCACCATTTGCATGGCTTCTTCTACCTGACCGTAGGCGAAGTAGTAGGTGGAAAGGTAGATAGGAACGGTGTTGGAATCCAGGCTGGAGAGTTTCTCAGCATATTTGGCTGCCATTTCTTGAATATGGGCATTATCGCGGAATTTTTCGGCACTGATCACGTAGGAAAGCATGTGGTCGGCATACTCAAACCGGTCGATTTCGGCAGCTTTTTCCAGTTTGTCCATGGAAAGATTAGAGCGTACCATGTTCTCGGCAGAAATATTGGAAAACAGGAAGAAAGAGAATACCAATGCCAGTGCCGCACAGATGATCGCGGACCATTTTTTCATATTGAGATCGAGCTTTTTGGGCAAGGGGATGGAATTGCCGCAGCACAGCGCGATCAGGGCGATAACAGCAAAGGCTATGGGAAGATATGCGTAGTAGGAAAAGGTAACTTCGGTGATAGCATGTCCCGCCATAAACACCAGCGCGGCACCCAGTGCGGGAGTCAGAGGGTGGGAAGCCTCCTTTTTTCTGCGGTCAAACCACACTGCAGCAGCGGATGCCGCCAGCATAAGAACAAAGGATACGAAACCGATCAGACCGGTTTCAGCCAAAACCTGAATGTAGTGGTTGTGAGCATATTTGGTTGCGTAGAAGAAAGATTGCACGCTCTTGATGCCGTTTTCATAGCTGCCGAGACCCCGGCCAAATACAGGACTCATGCGGAAAAACTTCATGCCGTCTTCAAAGAACACGGTGCGCTGAATAGCGTTTTCATTGGCGAAGAGACCTTGCAGACGGTTGGCGATGAAAGAGGGCAGCAGTTTGTAGCCAAGAGGAACGGAAACAGTTTCCGCACCAACCAGTTCCAAACTCTCCAAAGTGGTTTCGTTTGATGCATAGAGGTCAAAGTGTACAACCATGCTGTCCTCGGGTACAGTGAATGCCGCATCAGACAGGGGGCCTTTGTAGAGAACGGTGTCGGTGTGCATCATGGTGTCCTGCTTGTTCTGAGACAATACCGTAACTGTAATGTTCTCGTTGTTGCTGATTGCGGTGTCAACAGTATAAGTACCTGCCTCGGGATAGACAGATCGGCGCAGCTTTTCATTTTTCTCCATATGGAGCGGGCCGGTAAGGGAATAGGCCAGGAAGACAAAAGCAACGGCACAGGCCAGTACGCCGGAGATCAAACCAATGAGCAGCTTGCCGCGTGCAGCCAGCTTTTCTCCCAGAGCACAGCCCGCAAAGGTATCCAAAGCACACAGCGCAGCGGAACCGACGGCAACACAGAGAAGGGGAATCGGCTGAATTCCGTCCCAAGCAGAGAAGGATGTGACGGAGATCAGCGCGGTTGATATCATAGTGAGCAGGAGGGTTTCTACCATCAAAACAAAGAGACGGGCGCGGCGCGCGGGCAGTTCTAACAGCAGATAAAGCAGGAATGCTACAGCAATGAATGCTACGGCGCTCATACTAAAGGCGAGAAGGAAAGAGAGCGCATTGCAGTACAGGCAGATCAGGTGTCCGGCCCGTTCGCGTTTTTCGCTGCAGGAGACTACCAGCGCAAGAGACAGAATAACGCCCAAACCTGCAATGCTGGCAAAAACGTTGGGGTTCTGGAAGATGGAGTTGATACGGATGCCCACCTCCAAACCTGTGTACTCGGCGGAATAGTCTGTGGAGAACAGGCCTATCAGGCCGGTGACAGCACCGCTGAGTATGCGTGTGGAGATCATATCAATGCTCACCACACCGGCAATGGCAGTGACGCGCTCCAGGATGGATGCAATGCGGTGACCGGAAGAATTGTTTTTGTCCGGGGTAAATGCCAGCAGCAGAACAGCTGCAGAAAAGGCAATCAGCAGTTTCAAAAATTCATGCAGGGCGAATTTTCCGGAAACTGCATAAAAGGTAGAAATTCCGCCTATCGCCACAAAAAGGCCAAGCGCTGCCATGGGGAGTGTAAAACGCTCGCGCAGTCTCTTGAAACAGAAAATGCCGCCGATGAGTGCAGCGATCAAAAAGAGAATGGCGGAGATTTTTACCGTAGAAGCGGAGGACAGGCATACTGCAAGAAAAAATATAACTGCCAATCCGGGTACGGTGATTTTTTGCATCAAGGGGGATTTTGTGATCCCGCGATTTCGTTTTGCCATAGTGTACACTCCTTATGAATTATACTTGCTTCCATTGACCGGCAGAATCCGGGGTGCAATCGTTTGTTCCGGAGCAGTCGGCCGAATTTAGCACATGCCCCCATATTGAATTTATTGTATCACAAAGTCTGACAAATTTCAAACGGTTTTCCCGGGGAACTGAGGGGTAAACCGGTAAGTTGCGCAATATAAACCGGGCGCTGCAGCAAATGCCGCAGCGCCCGGTTTATGTTACTGGAATCTTGAGAGAGATTGTTTTTCTGTCATGCCAAAGTAATATTCGCTCGGCGTAGCAGTTTGGTCGCCCCAGGTGGCATCAATGTGGTAGGTCACACCGTCCAGTATCGCGACGGTCCACATATGGTCGTAGTCCTCCCGGTCGATGGCGTAGCACTCGATGCCCTCCAGACGGAGCAGCAGATTGTAGGCGGCGGTATATCCGTCACACACAGCGAGCCCGCTGCGGAAAGCGCCGTAGGCGCTATGCGAAAGGCTGGTGTCGCCGCAGGTAAAATCGTAGTCACAGTGGGCACAAAGCCACAGGAAATATGCCCTTGCCTTGTCGTACTGAGACATATCCGCGCGCAGCGCGCCCTCCGCGTAGAGCAGGTTGCGCACGGCGATGGCGTCGGCAAGCGTATCCTCCCGATAGATGGGGATCATTTCTTCACCGTACAGACTGGATGAGAAGCGGACTGTTACCTTTCCGGTAATCGTGCTGTAGGACAGGTTGATCTTATTGTAGGTTTGCTCCGGATAGCGGCGCATAGCGGTCAGAAAGGAATCCATCAGCTTTGTGAGAAATTCTTTGGTTTGGGGTTTGCCGTAATCCAGCACAATGGCACGTTCTCCCCGGGAGAGCATGTAGCGCACATCAGCGTCGATAGCTGTGCGGTCGGTAGGGTGGGGGGAGGGGAAAAATGCTTTTGTGTTATTTACCAGTTCGGCGAGAGAGGTGATGTACAGTTCATCTCTGATCTCCCACCTTAGTGTGATGCGCAGGTCAGTGTCGGTAATGCGGGTGAGCATGGCAGCGATCTCGCTGCGGCGGATGGGGGAGTCCGGTTCAAAAGAGCCGAAACTGTCCGCACCGCTGAGGATGCCGCGGCGGTACAGCGAGAGAATATCCTCATAGTAGGGGGTGTATTCGTTCACGTCGCGGATGTACTGGCCGGAGGCAAAGCCTTCGGTAACCCGGTCGTTGTTCAGATCTTCGTACACTTCATCGGGGAGTACATTGGCTAAAAGATGCGCGACCTCTGCGCGGCTGGCCGGCAGGTCAGGATCGGCAGTGAAAGAAGCGTCGATTACACCGGAATAGCGCAGGTAGGCGTAATAAGGAGCATACCATGCTTCGCCTTCTGCGCGAAAGAAGCTCGCGCCGGTCTCACTTTCACCAAAATCGTATAGACTTCGGAGTCTGGCTGCCAGTGTGACAGCCTCTGCCACAGTCAGGTCGCTTTCCGGTTCAAAATGCGCGCTGTCACCCTTGCCATTGGTCAACCCCAACTCATAGAGCGTTGCCACATTGAGATAGAACCAATCCTCGGCGTGTACATCCACAAAGGAATCGGTATAGACCGCAGTGGTGGGGAACAGCATTTCGGCTCTGGCAGACAGAGTAATGCCTGCGGTAACGAGCAGAGCCAGCAATACGGTGCGGAAAGTGTGTTTCATAAACGCTCCTTTGAACGGTGGGTCAGGGAACCAAAATGTCCATATCGTCCAGGGTCAGTTCCCGTGTGTAGGGGTTGAAGCGGCTGTTGATCAGAGCCAGTGTGGCCTCGCTGTCGGCGATGTAGTAAGAACCACCGCTGTACCAGCCTGCACCGTCTCCGGGAAGAGTGTGGAATGTGATGCCGTCTGTGCCGCAGATCACTGCCTGCTCGCACAGCCACAGTATGTTGGAAAGCTCCAGATCGGTGTTTATATTATTGTGGATGATCTGAGCCATATCATCAAGCTTGTCGAGATTGGAAACCTGCAGTGCCTGCTTTGCGGCGGCCATCAGGAAAGCCTGTTGTGTGCTTATGCGGCCGATGTCGGCGGTAGGATAACCGGTACCGTCATTATTCTGCCGCCAGCGGATGACTTTGAGTGCGTCTTCACCGCTGAGCAGCCGTTCTCCGGCGGGGAAGTGGATGTGCAGATCCTGATAGGGATCGTCATAATCCATATCCACGGGAATATCAAAGCTGACACCGCCGATAGCGTCGATCAGTTGTACAAAGGCGTTCAGGTCCACGGTCACATAAAAGTCCACAGGAACGCCCAAAAGGTTGGATACTTCCTGCACTGTGCGGTCAAAACCGCCGTGATGGCAGGCGTTGTTCAGTTTTTTGACAGTCCAGGATACGTTGAGCAGGGTGTCGCGGGGCAGACTGAGTACATCAATGGTATGGTTTGCTGCGTCCACTGCCACCAGAAGGTTGGTGTCGCTGCCGCCGCCGGAGTTATCCATTCCGCCCACAAGGATCAGATAGAAATCCTCTTTGCGCTGGTTTTGAACAACAACGGTTTCGGTATCCTCGCCGCTGCTCTCGGGCGGCAGAGGGGCAGGGATCGCTTCGTCTAACTCGGGAGGACGGGAAATACAGTTATAGATGCCGGCTGCTGCGCACAGCAGAAATATTGCACTTACGGAGATCACCGCAAGATATTGAAAAAGAGTAGTGCGACGTTTCATTTAGGAATGCTCCTTGCTTGTCCTTATCTAAATCATTATAGCGAATGCGTTCCTGTATGACAAGAGGAAAAAAGTACTTCCGGCAAAAGATACGTCGCCCTGTGCGTATGCCGGAAGTATTTGCTTTTACCGTGCCGCGCGGTATTTTTTCTGTGTTGCTATCCCGCCGCGGATATGGCGCTGTGCCTTGTTTTCGTCCAGAATTTCTTTGACTTGAAGGTACAGCGGTCTGTTGTAAAGAGGCAAACGCTCCTGAATATCTTTGTGTACCGTGGATTTGGACACGCCGAACTTTTTTGCGGCCTCACGCACCGTGGTGCGGTGCTCAATGATATAGGCGGCCAGCTCGCAGGCGCGCTCCTCAATGTTTCCTTTCAACACTCTGCACGCTCCCTATCCCGATATGCAGTATGTATATGCGCCGCTTCGCTGAGAAATTCAGTTTTTCTCAGGTGGATCTGCAGAGGAGTTTTGGTGATGTTTTTTTGATTTGTACTGGAATTGCACAGGAAACTGTGCTATACTACCGTGTGAAAGAATTTTTTCAGGAGGGATGCGCGGTGAGTCAGGCGTCTGTTCGTAACTTCCAGCAAAAACAGGTGATCTTCTATGAGGGAGATGCTGATAGAAATCTCTATAAGATCATATCCGGGCGTATCGCATTGTATGTAAACTTCGGTATGCCGAGCGAGAAGGTGATCGGTATTACCGGTGCGCCGAATTATCTGGGAACCGCAGCGGCGTTTTCCGGCGCGCCTGCCGCCTATACCGCTGTGGCACTGGAGAAGGTGTCGGTTCTGCAGCTGCCGGAAGGTGCTTTGGAAAACCTGCCCAAGAGCGATCCTGCCAGTGCGATCGCGCTGATGCAGAACATGGCTGCGGCATTGGAAACGGTGAATGGAAAGCTTAGATCCATTTTGAGCGAACTCTATGAGATCGGCCGCACCGGCGGCGAACAGGCTGTGGCTCTGAACGCCCTGGCCGACAGTTACATGACGGAAATCGGTGGCGGTGTGATTATTGATGAGTACATACCCTATGTGAAGCCTGCGGCAAAGGCGCCTGTGGCGACTCCCGCTGAGGAGACAGCCGCGCCTGCCCCTGTGCAAAATGAGCCTGCGGTCAATTATACACTGCAGGGTCCTCAGACCTTCCCTGAGCCGTATCCTGAGGGACATAAGGGATATCCGGGTATTATGCATCCGGAGTACGAGAAGTATCTGATCCCCGATACCTACACCTGCCCCCACTGCCAGCATAAGTTCACCGGCAACCGCATTCAGATGTCCAAGCTGGTGCCGATCCGCAATATGGCGGAAGAACACCGCTACGATCTGCGCGTGACCTATAGCGACTTTGAAACAGAGTGGCATGAGATCATCACCTGTCCTCACTGCTATTTCAGTGCCTTTGATACCTTCTTCCGCGAGAGCAAGTCTCTGTACCGTTCCCGCTATGAGAGCAAGCTGGCGCAGATGTGTGACAGTATTGTCATCGACTTTAACGCTCCCCGTGATTTGGATGCTGTGTTTGCACAGCACTATCTTGCACTGATCTGCGCACCCGGTTTTACCGATCACCGCCAGATCACTGCCCGCCTGTGGGTCAACCTGTGGCGCCTCTATCAGGATGCCGGAGAGCCGCAGCTCGTGGAACTGGCGGAAAAGAAATCTGTGGAGTCCTATGAGAAGGTCTTTATGGAAGTGGAACTGAATGAGGGGCAGGAACAGCGCCTGTGTCTTACGGTAGCAGGTATTCTGTACGCCCGCGGTGAGAAGCGCGCGGCCCGTGAATGGGCTGCCCGTGTGCGCCACGGTTCCGGTGATCGCTCCGCATACTGGAATATGGCTGAACAGCTCATTCAGGATGTCCGTGCCGAAATGGAAGAAGGACTGGTGTAACAACCAACGCGCTTATTAACATAAAAAGATGCCGCTGTATGAAATACAGCGGCATCTTTTTTCGGTTTAGTCCTCGTCTTCTTCGCCGTGACCGTGGTCGTGGTCGCAGCAGCCGTGCTCACAGTTGGAGCAATCACAGATGTCTGTCACAATACCCTTGCGGTCGTAGTAGTCCTTCACTGCGGCGCGCACAGCCTGCTCGGCCAGCACGGAGCAGTGGACCTTCACTGCGGGCAGACCGTCCAGCGCCTCAACAACAGCCTTGTTGGTGAGCTTCAGCGCTTCGCTGACAGGCTTTCCCTTGATCAGATCGGTGGCGATGGAGCTGGTGGCGATGGCGGAAGCACAGCCGAAGGTCTGGAACTTCACATCCTCGATGATCTCATCGTCGTTGATCTTCAGGTACATCTTCATAATATCGCCGCACTTGGCATTGCCCACTTCACCGACACCGTTGGCATCTTCAATGATGCCTACATTGTGGGGAGCGGCGAAATGCTCCATAACTTTTGCGCTGTATTCCATAGCCATAATAATCGACTTCCTTTCTCTTGTCGTCGTATTTTATTCTTTGTAGGGATCGTCCATGGTCTCGAGCATATGATACCAGACAGGGCTCATCTGACGCAGGGTCTTGACCACCTGAGGAACGTGCTCCAGAATGTAGTCCACTTCCTCCATGGTGTTGTACTCGCACAGGCTCAGGCGCAGGGAGCCGTGGGCGATCTCGTGGGGCATGCCGAGAGACAGCAGTACATGGCTGGGATCCAGACTGCCGCTGGTGCAGGCGCTGCCGGAGCTGGCGCAGATACCCAGCATGTCAAGGCGCAGCAAGAGACTCTCGCCCTCGATGCCTTCAAAGCAGAAGCTTACGATGCCGGGTGCCCTGTGGTTCTGGTCGCCGTTACAGCGGGAGCAGGGGATCTTGGAGAGACCTTCGATCAGTTTGTCGCGCATGGCGGCGACCTTGACCATGTTCTCCTCCAGGTGCTCGCAACTTTCCTTCATGGCGGCGGCCATGGCGAGAATAGCGGGGAGACCTTCGGTGCCGCCGCGCTTGCCGCGTTCCTGCGCACCGCCCTCGATGAAGTTCTTCAGCTTGATGGACTTCTTGCAGTACAATGCGCCCACACCCTTGGGGGCGTGGAATTTATGACCGGAGAGGGAGAGCATATCAATGTTGTCCTTCTCCACGTCGATGGGCATATGGCCCACAGCCTGCACGGCGTCAGTGTGGAACAGCACACCCTTTTCACGGCAGATAGCGCCGATCTCGCGGATGGGCTGCACGGTGCCGATCTCGTTGTTGGAGTACATAATGGTCACCAGGCAGGTGTCGGGACGAATGGCCGCAGCCAGTTCTTCCACGCGAACGATACCGTTTTCGTGAACAGGCAGATAAGTGACCTCGAAGCCCTGCTTCTCCAGCTTCTGGAGGGTGTGGAGCACGGCGTGGTGCTCGATCACATCGGAGATGATGTGCTTCTTGCCCTCCAGTGCGCCCAGACGGGCGCCTTCGGTAATGGCCCAGTTGTCAGACTCGGTACCACAGCCGGTGAAATAGATCTCACGGGGCTGAGCATTCAGACACTTAGCAACTGTTTCGCGGGCGGCCATCAAGGCCATGTTGGCTTCTCTGCCTTTCTGATGCAGGCTGCTGGGGTTACCGTAGAGCTCCTGCATGGCAGGGAGCATAGCATCCAGCGCCGTCTTGCTGACGGCGGTGGTTGCGGCGTTGTCAGCATATACGAACATAACGTAAGTTCCTTCTTTCTATCTCGGCCGAATGAATCGGCGTAAATTCCTAATTCCCTATATCAAAATAGGATTTATTCCACTATACGGCGGAACAATAAAAAAGTCAAGTATCAACCGCGGTTCTGGCAGCTGCAGCCGGCGCGCTCGGAGCATCTCGCGTCGATGCGGCGCTGCTTGTCTACCAGATCGGCAAGGGTGACATGGTCCACCACGTTGCTGATGGCTTGGTCTACCTGTGCCCAAAGGTCCAGGGTAACACACTCCTTGCACCGGGCGCACTGATTTACCTCATCGTCCAGGCAGGAAACAGGGGCAATACCGCCCTCCACAAGGCGCAAAATCTGCCCGACTGTGTAGTCCTCGGGATCCTTTACCAGATGGTAGCCGCCCTTTGCACCGCGCACACTTTTTACAAAACCGCCGCGTACCAGTACGGGGATGATCTGTTCCAGATATTTTTCGCTGATCCCGTGAACATCTGCCACTGCCTTGACCGAAAGATTGACCCCCGGTTCCTGCATGGCAAGTTCCAGCATCAGATGCAGCGCGTAGCGGCTTTTTGCGGATATTTTCAAGGCGATCACCTCGCTTTCCAATTCCCTATATTAAACTAGGGATTGCTCCTTGTCAAGAAGTATCTGCAGGCAGCGCGGTTTTTATCCGCCGGCAAAAGAAAAACGAAAAAATACCGCCCTTCCTGTTCAGAAAGGGCGGTATTTTAGTGATTGGCTTATTGTTCCCGGTTGAACGCGGTGATGATCTCCTTGGCCTCGGGAGAAATCTCGGCGGGGACAGCGGCGGGACGTGCCAGGAAGTAGCCCTGGAACAGATCCACGCCAAGCTCCAGACATTTCTGCAGTTCGCCGGCGGTCTCGATACCCTCGGCAACGACCTGTATATTGCGACCGTGAGCATAGGTGACAAGACCGGTGATCAGCTGCTGACGGTCGGGGTTGGAGTCAATGCCGCGGATAAACACAACATCGACCTTTACGAAGCGGGGACTCAGCTGCAGCAGGTTCATTTCGCCGTTGTAGCCGCTGCCGTAGTCATCCAGCGCGAAGTTGCCGGAGAAACCGGGATAATTGCGCTTGACCTCCAGTGCTTCCAGACCCAGGTATTCATCCTCTGTGATTTCCAGTACGATGCGGTCCTGCAGGGCAGAGAATTTCTCATGGAACAGAGCGGAATCCTTGTCGGTAAGGCATTGGTCGGGCTGAGAGTTGATGAAGAGCATGGCATCATCACGCACCTGCTTGTTTTCCAGCAGTGAGCGGTAGGTCTCGCTGGCCTTGAACATGGTAATTCGCTCAATATCGTACTGACTGCCTTCGGCAGCTGCCAGACGAACCACCACGTCAGGAGATTTGATGGAGGGTGTGTTCA
This sequence comes from Candidatus Pelethomonas sp., assembly GCA_045615065.1. Classification (GTDB taxonomy): domain Bacteria; phylum Bacillota; class Clostridia; order Oscillospirales; family Oscillospiraceae; genus Pelethomonas. The sequence continues at coordinate 12,717 of JAZLEB010000143.1, forward strand.
CGCGCATCAGCGCTTCGTATGCAGCGGGAAGAGCGGTTGCGGCACTGAAGATCGGCTGGAAATGATAAGTTACATTTTCCTGTTCGATCAGTGTCTTCAACTCATCGCGACCGCGGTTAAAGATCTCGTTCTTGGCGTAATCATCCTCATTAAACTGCTTGAGAGCACCCTTGCGGGAGAGCTTTGCCTGATACATGGCAAAGTCTGCGTACTTGACCAGTTCGGCAAACTGATCGGTATCGTCCGGATAGAGGGCGTAACCGCCGGTGACGCTGAGATTGATGGACTCACCATTCGGCAACTGCAGGGTTTTCTCGCTGATATAGGTAATGAGATTGTTGATGTCGCTGCGAAGTTTTCTGCGGTCGGAATATCCGTGGAGGAAGATGTAGAACTCGTCGCCGGAGATGCGAGCGCAGATGGAACTGCTGGGTACAAAATTCATAATGCGCTGGGCAGTGCTGTGCAGATAGCGGTCACCGTAATCGTGGCCGTATTTACTGTTGATAGCCTTCAGATTATCAATGTCCAGCACGATAAGAGCAGAACACTGCAAATTGCTGTGTCTGACAAACAGAGGCTTGGCACGGTTGTAGAAAGCGCGGCGGTTATAAAGACCGGTGATCATATCATGGTCGCGCTCGTGTTCGATACGGAGACGCTCCATGACGTTGGTGGTCACATCCTCCAAAAGCCCGATGTGGCGGTCGAGAGCCTGGGTGGATTCGGCGCGGACATAGCGCTCCTGCCCGCCCCGGCGGATGCGGTAGAGTCGGGAGCCGTCCAATGTGATGGAAGCACCGCGGTTGGTGCGGATATCTTCCAGCAGGGCGGTAAACTCCGGCACGGTAATGGTTTCAGTGTCGATATGCTCGATGCCGAGCATGGGGAAGAAGTTCTTGGTGACGTATACACTGTCGCTGCCTTCACGCCACTCATAACCGGCCAGTTCAACACTCGCCATGTCCATGATGTTCATAAACTTGGAGGCGGTGTCCACCGTTTCCTGCATAAGCTCGCGGAAATTGTCAGAAAGATGATCGATTTCGCGGATACCGGTGGCAGTGAAATAGGAGGACTTGACCTTGCGTGCCGCCTCAACCTCGCTGGAGAGTCGGGAAATAGGACGCGCCAGACGGAAACTCACCGTAATGACGGATACGATGCCAACCAGTATTGTAAGGAAGATCGTAAGGAACAGGACTTCGGTCATTTCATTGGCAAAGGAGAACATTTCGTTCATGCCAACAATGCCGACCATATACCAGGTGAGATTGTTGTCATTCTCGCTGTCGATAGTAAGGGGGGATATGTCTGTGTAGAATTCGCGGTCACCGTCCATCAGGCTGTAGCCGCCGATCTGCAGGGGGGAGAGAAGGAAAGAGTCGCCGGCATTGCTGTTCAGGAAACCGGTGGTATTGATCACAGTGGTCAGCTGCGTGGCGTTTGAATCGTCGGAAACAGCCAGTACATAGCCGCTGTCGCTGCTTTCCAGCATGGTGCCGGTAGGCAGGAAAGCGGTAAGGTGGTCAACAAAGAACTCAACGCCCACCACACCGATCAGTGTTCCGTCTTCCAGCAACAGAGGCTCGGAATAGACAAGAGAGAACTTCTCGGTATCGTTCAGATAACAGGGAGTCACTGTCCAGTGACCGTAGTAAGAGGCGTCGTGGGGAGTGTTATTGCGGTAGACAGCGGCGAAGGGGTCATAGAAAAATGCCTGCTGCTCGGGATCTTCAAGGAGAAAGAGCGGCTGCCAGTTATCATCCTTGGCGATGATCAGCTTGCGGCAGAGAGATTCGGGAGCGTAGAGCGCAGTAACGGCGCTGCTGCCCCGCTGCATGGCAGGGGCGGTGCTGCGCAGATATAGACAGGGATGCTCGGTCATAATGCCAGGGTCGGAGGTGGTGAAGATTACAAAAGCACCGTTTGCATGACAAGTGGTGAGCACATCGACCATATCATGGCTGAGATCGGTCAGCACAGAGGTATAGTGGGAACTGCTGTACTCAAGCTGGGCGATGGTAAGGTGCTGGGCATCCAGCTTTTCCTGTATATATGCGGCGGTATCCTGAGAGAATGTTTGGATCTCTGTGCAGCCCGTGTTGAGATAGCTGGAGAGATAATCGCTCTGATGGGCGGTCTGCAGCGCGACCACGTTCTGATAGTTGCGGGTGACTGTGTTGCCCAGAGTGCTCAGGGGCATGCTGAAAATCAGGATCAGTACCAGCAGGGCCAGTGTGAAGAACTGGGGCACCAGGATCGCCTGGAACAAGGAGCGGCTCTTCTTGTGTGCAGACATCTTCTCACCTCCCGCGTATGTCGATCCATATCGACAAAATAAGCCATTTTCGATAATTGTACCATACAAATTATGTAAATTCAATATTGCGCGGAAAAGTATTTTTATGCAAAATCATAAAAAATCCGTTGCGTTGTGGGAAATAGCGTGGTATACTGCCACTTGATATACGTTTTTATTTGTAAGAAAGGAGAAAAGCTGTGTGAAACTGCTGAAACAGCTGAAAATGATCCTGTTCACAGCGGGTCTTACAAAGGAACAATACAAGCTGGCAGAGCAAAAACTCCATGATGATAACCGGCAGAAGCTGGAACTGGTGTGCTATGTGGTGTTCGGGTTTCTCTCTATTCTGCTCCTTCTGTCCACGGTGCTTGAAAGTGTTGCCCGCAGCCGAACGGTGTACGGTATCGCCGCGGTGGTATCCATTTCGTTGGTGACCTTGGCAAAGCTTGGCAAAAAACATCACTATTGGTCCACATTTGGTATTTACCTGTTTACCGCTTTTGCGTTTATCTTTGGCATTTATCAGGGCGTGGTGACTTCTCCCGAGGAGCAGACAGGTACCTTTCTTGCCATGATCCTGGCGATCCCGTTTTGGTTTGGCATGATGCCGAGCCGCATGATCACAAATATTGTTCTGTATACTGGAATTTTTGTATATCTTGTCCTTCGGTTAGAGACAGGTTATGTGCAGACGGCGGATATCGTCAACTCTATCGCATATGCGGCAGTGAGTATCATTATCAGCACCTATGCCACCTGCTCCAAGGCCAAGCGCTTCTATGCCGAGTATCTTACCGAGCAGATGAGCCGCGGTGATATGCTTACGGGCATGAAAAACCGCAATGCCTATACGGAATTTACAACGCAGTGTCAAAAGAAGGAATTGCCCGATCAACTTACTTTCATCTGTATGGATGTGAATGAGTTGAAGATCGTAAACGATATGCTGGGTCACCCTGCGGGCGATGAACTGCTCCGCGGTGCAGCGGCGTGTATCAGCAGTGTGTTCGGTGCGGATATGACCTGTTACCGTACCGGCGGTGATGAGTTCATAGTGGTAGGTGAACTGCCGAAGGAAAAACTTGCAGATCTCTGCCGCCGTTTTGACGATGAGGTCGCAAACTGGAAGGGTTCATGGGACCGTCCGCTGCGGATATCTTACGGCTGCGCGGCGGTTTATGATCTGCCGGAGCGTGATTTTGTGGCGCTGACACGCCTTGCGGACAACAGACTGTATGAGGCGAAGCGCCGTTATTACTCGACAAAGGGCATTGACCGCCGTGGTCATCAGGAGGCATACTCCACCCTGTGCGAGTCGTACATCAAGATCCTGCAGGTGAATCTCACAGAGGACAGCTGCAAGATTATCCGTGCCGAGGCTGACGATCCTGTGCCCGGTGATGGTTCCGGCAGCTTCTCCCAGTGGATGAAGCAGTTCGGCGCATCGGGAAGTGTACATCAGGCTGATCTCACGGAGTACCGCGAAAAAACGGATCTCGATTTTCTGCGAAATTACTTCCGTTCCGGAAAAACCAATATTCATATTTTCTACCGCAGAATGACCGAGGGACAGTTCAAACCCGTCATGGCGGAATTGATGACCGCCAAGGACTATACCCACGAAAAACAGATCGTGTTCCTCTGTGTCAAAAACATTTCCAGATAATGCAAAAAACACCCGCGACGGCAGAGCTGTCGCGGGTGTTTGTGTAAATATTGCTGCTTTGCCCTGTGATGATTTCCCGGGCAAACAGATAGAAACATATACTATGCCAAGCATATAATTTTGTGCTTTAAACTAAATATTTGCGCAAGCTTCTAAGCAAAAGTTTGTTTTTACACAAAAGCATATATGAATGCGTTCATAACTGGTTCGTATGCAAAATAATTTGGAGGGAGCAGGTTTATTTTTCATTTTCTGCTAGCATTTTGAATATCCCTATGATAGAATACAGAGTGGATTGTAAATAAATTATAGGTGAGAAAGTGGCCTTTACTCCTCATTTTTTCGCGGGAGGATATCTATTTTAAATAGGTATATAGGAGCGCTCTTGCTGCCTGTGAGGGAGTGATCCCGGGACAGGCCTTACACTCGGGTAATATCTGTTATCGGCAGGTGTTATTAAATAAACAAGAAGAAAGGATGAGCACAGTGAAAACAAGAATCAGAAGCTTAATCATGGCAATGCTTCTGGTGCTGTCCCTGACCGTCACTTCCATGGCAGCCGGGACAGGCTCTGATGCAGGCATCACCCTGTACGCAGAGCAGGTATCAGATCAGATCGTTCTGTACGTCTATCTGACCGCCAAGGATTCCACCAACGGCCGCATCGTGATCGACTATGATTACGAGCAGCTCAAGTTGGCGGGTGCATCCACCAATGACGCTTGGGTGACCAGCGTCAATGCTTCCACTGCCGGCGAGGTTTCCTTCGCCTGGGTCGGAAGCTCCACCGCAGCCAGCTCTCTGCTGGTGACCCTGAACTTCAGTCTGCTGGAGAAGGGCCCCTACAGCGTTGATTTTGGCGCTGAAATGGCTGAGCTGTACAAGAGTGGTGTTGATGTTCTGGGTAGTAAGACTATTCGCGCTTCCCTGACCATCAGCTCCAGCTACACCGGTTCCGAAGGAACCAATCCTCTGCCTCCCGCAGATCCCCAGCCCTCCGATCCTACTCCCGGTGAGGATGAGGAGAAGCCCGGTATCAACATCGAGGTTCCCGAGCTGACCGAGGCACGTTACAATGCCATCGTTGAGCAGTATCCCGATGCTGAGGATCACTGGGCCGAGGAGAACATCGTCAAGGCAATCAATGCCGGCCTGTTCAACGGTACCGGTGCCAACACCTTCACTCCTGACGGTGTTGTGACCCGCGGCATGTTCGTTACCCTGCTGTACCGCCTGAGCGGTGAGCCTGAGGTTGACGGCAAGATGTCCTTTACCGATGTTCCTGCTAACCAGTATTACGCAAACGCTGTTATCTGGGCAAGCAGCAACGGTATCGTCAACGGTGTGACTGACACCGAGTTCGCTCCCGATCAGGAAGTGAGCCGTGAGCAGATGGTCACCATGCTGTACCGCTTTGCCAAGGCTTCCGGTGCAGATGTCAGCGAGAAGACCGGCCTGAAGGGCTTCGGCGATTCCGCAGATGTCAGCTCCTGGGCTGCTGAGGCTATGAGCTGGGCGGTTGCTGAGGGTATCATTACCGGTTCTGCCGGCAACCTGAACCCCGCTGATGATTCCACCCGCGCTCAGATCGCAACCGTTCTGGTCCGCTACGCCGGACTGTAAGCAGGAGGTAGAAAACGATGAAAAAGTTCAATAAGATTCTCTCCCTGCTGATGGCTTTTGCTATGGTTCTCACCATGCTGCCCACCTCTGCTTTTGCAGTTGTGAACGAGTACAGCGCCAAGACTGAGAACAAGTACGTCGAGGGTATTCCCGCGGGCAACCGTGATCTGATGAACTCTCTGCGCGAGAACTATCCTCAGCAGGCAGGCAACACCGCCGCCACCGGCACCGGCGTTATCGCCACCGAGATCAAGGATCCCTCCGTTACCCTGCAGCAGGGCAACGCACAGGGCATGCTGATCGCTAACTATGCTCAGACCGATCTCGTTCGCGTGATCGTCGTTCTGGAGGGCGCTCCCCTGCTGGATCAGGGCTTCAGCACCTCTGAGATCGCTTCCAATGACGGTGATGTCTCCTATCAGGTGTCCGTTATGCACACCATGCAGGACGCTCTGGTTGCTGACATCAACCTGCTCATTCAGGATATCATGCCCGATGCCTATACCGGTAAGGTCGAGGCTAAGTACAACTACAGCGTTACCATGAACGGTGTGGCCGTTGAGGTCCCCTATGGTATCGTTGACGAGATCGCAGATCTGCCCGGCGTTGAGGCTGCCTATGTTGCACCTCAGTACAGCATTCCCGAGGATATGACCAATGGTGATGCTACTCCCAACATGGTCACCACTCAGCTGCTGGCCGGCAGCGCACTGACCTGGGATGCCGGTTACACCGGCGCAGGTATGCGTATTGCTATCATCGATACCGGTCTGGATATCGATCACCCCTCCTTTATGGGTGATGTGCCCCTGACCGATACTTCTCTGACTCTGGATGAGATCAATTCCGTTCTGACCAACCTGAACGCTTACAAGCGTTACGCCGGTCTGACCGCTAAGGCTCTCTACAACAGTGTCAAGGTTCCTTACCGCTTCAACTATGTTGACAGCGATCTGGACGTTACCCATGACAACGACACTTCCGGTGACCACGGTACTCACGTTGCCGGTATCGCTGCCGCTAACAAGCTGGACGGCGTTGATGTTGTCGGTGTCGCTCCCGAGGCACAGCTGCTTGCCATGAAGGTCTTCGGCAAGAACGGCGGCGCTTACTGGGATGATATCGTTGCAGCTCTGGAAGACTGCTACTGGCTGAATGTTGACGCCATTAACATGTCTCTGGGTTCCCCCAGCGGCTTTACCTGGGAGAGCGACGATCTGACCATTCAGTTCGTTGAGGTTATGGCCCGTATCGAGCAGAGCGATATGATCGCTTCTGTTTCTGCCGGTAACAGCTACAGCGCAGGCTGCAGCAACTACTGGTACGAGCTGATCGTTGATGCCGGTCTGGCATCCTACTTCCCTGAGCTGATCCCCGGTCACAACCAGACCATCGACCCCGCTAACGGCGTTGTTTCTTCTCCTGCATCCTTCATCGGTGCTACCGTTGTTGCATCTCTGGAGAACAACACCACCACCGTTGAGGTCATGGTTGCTACTGACGGTGTTCAGGAGCACATGTTCACCTTCGGTGATAATGGCACCTACTTCACCTTCTATCTGGGCGGCAACGGCGACTATCAGACTCACGAGGTCGAGTACGTTGTTGTTCCCGGTCTGGGTTCCACTGAGGACTTTGAGAAGGTCGATGTCGCTGGCAAGATCGCTCTGGTCGAGCGTGGCGAGCTGGCCTTCACCGACAAGCAGATCAACGCCGCCAACGCCGGCGCTGTCGGTATCATCGTTTATGACAACGCTGATTCCGGTGAGATCTTCTACATGCAGAATGCAGGCGTGATCCCCAACATTACCGTTATCCGTGAAGACGGTCTGAAGCTCATCGAGCTGGCCGGCGACGACGGTATCGGTACCCTGAAGATCCGCTACAACAACGTTGTTATTGCTAACAACGCTCTGGCAGGCCTTATGAGCGACTTCTCCTCCTGGGGTGTTACTCCTGACCTGCGCCTGGTGCCCGATATCACCTCCTACGGTGGTAACATCTACTCCTGCTACATGGATGGCGAGTACGGCATCATGAGCGGTACCTCCATGTCC
>JAZLEB010000144.1:0-29524 GCA_045615065.1 Candidatus Pelethomonas sp.
CCGATCTCCAATCCGACGATGGGCAGAAATAGAAGCATCTTGTCCTTTGCATCCTCGTCCCAGATCTGGATGGGGCAGGGAACGGCGCAGAACATACTCTGGCACATGACAAAGGCATGAAAGAGACGTTTCATCGTGGCATTACCCCCTTGTGGACGGTGAAGTTTCCGGCATTCGCCTCGATGACCGTGTCGCTGATGGCGGCAATGCGTCGGTCGATGTTGGCGAGGCATTTGCGGTAGATCTCTGTACTCTCGTCATAGTGGGCAGCATCGGAGTAGATGTAATCGCTGACGATGACGATGTTGGCAACAGACTTTGCGAAGGTGATAAGATCATCTGCGCACTGCTCGGCGGCGGGTATATCCATCTCATAATTCTTTTCGGCGCGGAACAGCTCGTTCATCAGAAGTGCTGTGGCGCTGTCCAGAAGAAATGCACCATCTGCATCGGCTTTGTCAAGGCAGGAGAGAATGTTTCTTCCGCACTCGATAGTTTCAAAACCCATACCGGCGCGGTCTTCAATGTGCAGGCGAATGCGCTCGTGATCCTCGGCATCAGTGGGGATCATAGTGGCGATGTAGTAGTGCTTTCCTTTGGAGAGGGCGACGGTCAGATCCTGCGCCAGAGAGGACTTTCCGCTTTTGCCGCCGCCGGAGATGAATACGATCATTGTTTGCCCTCCACCGTGAACTTGTCGCCCTGACGGATATCGTCAAGGTAATCGTCGTTGATGCCCGCCTGATCGAAGGTCGCCATGTCGTTGATAATGGCACAGGCGGCACTCAGTACCTCAAATGCAATGGGACAGCCGCTGCCCTCGCCAAGGCGCATACCCAGAAGGAGCATGGGCTGCAGCTCCATGGCATCCATGGCGAGCTTGTAGCCGATCTCAAAGGAGGCGTGGCTGGGGACGAGATAACCACGAACATTGGGACACAGGCGATAGGCGCACAGGGCGGCAACTGCGGAGATGAAGCCGTCGATAACCACCGGACGGCGGGACGCGGCAGCGCCGAGAAAAGCACCGCACATGGCGGCAATATCAAAGCCGCCAACCTTGGCAAGCACATCCACGGTGTCGGTCTTGTCCGGCTGGTTCACCTCGATGGCGCGGCGGATGACCTCTTTCTTCTTTCTGAAGCTGTCGTCCGTGATGCCGCCGCCGCGGCCTGTGACGGACTCTACATTGGCATCCAACAGAACGGAAAGCACGGCAGAGGAAGTGGTGGTATTGCCGATACCCATCTCGCCGATGCCCAAAACATCGGCCTCGGTATTCTGCGCAAGCTCTGCGCCGATCAGAATGGCTTTGATAGCCTGTTCTCTCGTCATAGCGGGGCCGTTTACGATGTTTCTGGTGCCGTAGGCGATCTTGCGACCCAGTACCTTTGACTCGGTAATATCTGCATTGACACCCACATCGCAGACGGTGATGCCACAGCCAAAGTGCTTGCAGAGGACGGACGCTCCCGTCTTGGCACGGGTCAGATTGACGGTCTGCTGCAATGTGACGCTCTGGGGAGCACTGGCAACACCCTCTGCAACCACACCGTTGTCAGCGGCAAAGACCAGAAGGTGTTTCTTTTCGATTTTGTTGTGTACGTTCCCTGTGATGCCCGCAAGCTGAATGGACAATTCCTCCAGTCGGGCGAGGGAACCGGGAGGCTTGGCAAGCTGCGCCTGCCGCTCCTTTGCCTTACTCATCGCAGCTGCATCGAGGAGAGAAATAGACGAGATCAGTTTTGTCAGTTCCATGTGAGATCATCCTCCTTGAAAAGCCAGTTGACACTGGGGGTTGCATCCATGAGCTCCAACGTCATGGTAGCGTTGGGGCACTTTTCATCGATAGTGGTAAGAAGCTTGGTCATGGGGATCGTTCCCTCGAACAGCTGGCTGTGGGAATCACGGGAAGTGTCGTTGTTGTGGATGTGGAAATGCTCGACGAGGTTAGCGCACTCTGTAAGCCAGTCGAAAACACTGATTTGGGAATAGGCATTTACATGACCGATATCCAGACACATGCGGATTTTGGGATCATTTACATCACGGACGATCTTGGCGAGCATCGTAGATTCTTCCTCAAAAACATTTTCAAGACAGAAAACCATGCCGTCCGGGATCTCCCGCACGAAGTCCTTCCAGAACAGAACGGACTGTTCGGTGTACCAAATGGGGAAGTAGATCCTTGGATTATATCCGCCGTGAACGACGATCTTCTGAATGCCGTAACCCTTGGCGACGGCGATCACCTGACGATACCGTTCAGCGGCAATCGCACGAACCTTCGGGTCAATGGCACAGGGGAACAACTCGCTGAACGGTGCATGGAGCACAAATCGGTCAGAACAGGCGAGTTTTTCTTTGATTTTCGGATCGATTTGGTCAAACTCAGTATCCAGAAACCAAGGGGTGCAAAACTCAGCAATTTCGATGCCCAGTCCATGCTCCTTGGCGAGGAGATGGGCGTTTTCGTCAATGGTGGACAGGTATATCTTTTCTTGGTTCATGTTATTTCCCCCCGAACATCCATCATACCGTACTTTGTCTTCAGACGATCCAACTTCTGTAGAAGAGGTTTGCTGACGAGCAGCATCGTCACAGCGCAGGCGATTGCGTGCTTCAGATTTACCAGAAAACCTGCGGCAAATACCGCACATACATATTTCCAAGTGATGCGGCTTGCGGTGGTGAAGATGGTGCAGCTATCAAGGAGCGGGCCAACTGCCAGTAAGATGGAGCAGAAGCCGAACATGGCGAGAACGATGGGGTTCTGATGCTTTCTTCGGTGGAAGATCAATCCCGCGATAAATCCGCCAAAGCCGTAGGCCATCATCTGCCATGGAGTCCACGGGCCTTGACTGAAAAAGAAATTGCTGGCAAAGGCGGTGACTGCTCCGGTCATAAATCCTGCTTCCGCGCCGAAGGCAATACCTGCGATCATGATGACCGCTGTGGTGGGCTTAAAGCCGGGGATGACAATGGCAACGCGGGAGGCGACCGCCAAAGCGCACATGACAGCGATCGTGACCAGTTCCCGTGCCTGCGGCTTTCGCTTTTCAAAGGCGAGGAAGAAGGAAAGCATGGTTTCGATGATGATGAGGGTGCTGGTGAGGTAGTACCACCGTCCGGTGAGCTGCGTCCCCAGCCAGAGCGTTGCGGGGATCATCACAAAAATCAGAAGAAGGTTGATGAGGGTGATTTTATTCATTGTGCGCCTCCTAGATTCTTCCCATATAGCTCGATGACATCACCGGCATTGACGGCATTTCGGAACACGCAGCGGCTCATGCGGTTGGCGGCGGTGGTGTAAAAGCTGTTCTGCCCGAAGAAGCGATGAGGCGTGTCGGTGGTCAGCATCTGACCGTCAAAGAACATACTGACAAGGTCGACGTACTCCGCGCAGAACTCCACATCGTGAGACACCATAACGATGGTGATACCCTCCGCCTTGAGCTTTTGGAGGATGGTGGCAAATTTGACCTTGAAGAAGCTGTCCAGTCCCTTGGTGGGCTCGTCCAGCAGGAGCAGCTTCGGCTCGGTGAGGAGTACCTTGGCCAGAGCAGCCCGTTGCTGTTCACCGCCAGAGAGATCGTAGGGATGGGAGTCGAAGAGGGGCGTAATTTGGCAGATCGCAGCGACTTCCTGTATCTTCTGTTCGTCACGGCACATTTCGGTGAGCTCCTCACGGACGGTTTTCTTTACGAAAAGGCTCTTGGGGTCCTGGGGAAGCATGGCGGTACAGCCTTGGAACAATTCACCGGCCTTGTATTTTTTGATGTTTTTTCCGAAGATCTCTACGCTGCCACGGTAGGGTTTGCATATGCCGCAGAGAGTTTTCATGGTAGTGGATTTTCCCGCGCCGTTTCCGCCGACGATGGCAAACAGCGAGCCCTTGGGGACAGAAAAGTTTACACCCTGCAAAATGTCCGCGCTGTCCTTTTCGTAGCGGAACCATGCTTCTTTTACCTTTACCGCCGGGTCGTTGACCTTCTCCATCATGGGTTCAAATTCCGGCTCCATGACGGTGAGGGTACGATCTGCAAAGGTTCTCGTCAGCCAGCTTCGACCCTCCCGGACGGTCAGGGGGCAGTCGCCCTGCGCCCCTGTTCCGTAAAACACACGAACCGGGGTGGGGAGGGCGGCGAACATTTCACTCTGCTGCTCGTGTAGCAATGCGCCTACGGCGCGGGGAGAATCGTTTGCGACAATCTTGCCACGCTCCATGACCACCACCCGGTCAGCGCAGTGGTAGATGTCCTCAAGACGATGCTCGGTGATGATGATAGTCGTACCAAGCTCGATGTTGATCTTGCGCACGGTGTTTAGAAAATCGGATGCGGCGATAGGGTCGAGTTGACTGGTAGGCTCGTCCAGAATCAGCACTTCCGGCTGCATAGCCATGATGGAAGCAAGGCTGAGAAGCTGTTTCTGCCCGCCGGAGAGGTTGCTGACCTCCCGGTGAAACCAGTCCTGAATACCGAAATAGCTTGCCATCTCTGCCACGCGAAGGCGCATGGTCTTCTGGTCTACGCCAAGGCTCTCCAGTCCGAACGCCAACTCGTGCCAGACCTTGTCGGTGACGATCTGGTCATCGGGATTCTGCATGACAAAGCCGATCTTGCCGGACTGCTCCATAGGGGTGACTTCGTGAAGCGGTGTGTCGTTGAAAAAAAGTGTGCCGCTGCGCTTGCCGTGGGGTGTCAGAACGGATTTCAGATGTCGCAAAAGGGTTGTTTTGCCGCTGCCGGATTGACCGCAGAGAACGACGTACTCGCCCTTTTCGATGGTCAGGTTGATGTTATTGAGTGTCGGCTTGGATGCCGCAGCATAGGAAAAAATCAGATCTTGGATATGGAACTGTGCCATTGGACAGCCTCCTTCAGATGAACTGCGCAGGGAAGAATGATGTAAACGAAGTAAGCGGCGAGTCCCCATGTGGGACGCGCAATGAAGAATTCCGGGGTGAAGGTAGCGGTGGTGCCGCCGGAGAGCAGAGTGAGAGCGGCGAGGAGCAGCATGAGAGCGATCAGCAGGCAATCACGGAGTGTGATGCGGTAGAGCTGGAAGCTGGTGCGCTTTGCCACGCCGTAGCCCCTCGCGCGCATGGAATCAGCGGTGACGATGCTGCCCTCCAACGCCCAGTCGGTCAAAGCAGAGAGGATGTTTATGCCGTCATTCAGCTTTTCGCGGTTGGTGCTTTGTTCACCCGCACCTTTGCCAATAGACTTTCTTGCACCGCTAAGGAGCTGTGCCTTGCGCATGAGGTTCGGGATCATGCGAAGCACCATGACCAGCAGCATGGAGAGGGAAGGGATCAAGCTTCCAAACAGACAGACGAATTTATCACTGGTGAGGACTACGCTGTAGCATCCAAACCACAGCATCATTACCACCAACATCCCACCGAGGGTCATGCCGTAAAACAGCGCCTCCAGCGTGTATGGCCTTCCGAACACAGTGAACAGCAGGGTTTCGCCATAAGTGTTAAAGAGCGGATTGGTCAGCGCGACCAGAAGGAACAGTGGGATCATTCCGAGGATCAGCTTCCAGCCTTTCCGCCCGCTGAGTAGCAGGTAATAGCTTGCCGCGCCGATGCAGCTCGCTGCGAGATTGAGCGGATGCTGGATCACCACGGAGAAGCCGATGGCCCCAATGAAGAAGATGAAGTTTGTCAGTGGATGGTATTTGGAAAAAGCATCGTAATTCTTAGGCATAAAAAGAAAAAGCCCCCTTTCGGGGACTTTAAGAAATGCACAAGGAGACCGTGCTTACAAAACACGATCATTGCAAAAGATCATTCCGCTCCTATGCCAAAGATATAGCGATACCCATAAAAAGGCATAAAACTTTATGCGCTAATTCGAATACCGATAATACAAGCAAAATTACCACGCATAAAGTTTTGTGCGCATGTGGGCTGTCCTCAGCCCACGCGCTAAAATCTTATGCCGTGCCGTTAAAAACGGCACATGGCAATTTTGCTATGCCTTGGCATAGCAAAACAGCCGCCAGACAGCCCCCAAGAGTCTTGCGTGATCAGTCAAAAGTCCGTATTCCGACTCCGGACGCCATCTTGCCCGTATCTTCTCAGCTTGCGCCAATGATACCGGGCGGCTTCATGTCCGTCTACGGCGGCTTGGTACCGTTGGGATTTACCCATTCCAATTTAACTTAAGACCTAAATGAACAGTATAACGGCTTTCGCCTTTTTCTGCATCCTACCACATTCTGTAGTGTTTCGCAAGAGTGATTTTCATTGACAAATCAAAAAACGAGTGCTATCCTACAGGCAAGTGAATAGGCGTTCAAGTGCCTCTGGGAGCGGTAATAGCCCCACGGGAGAATAGAGAATCGTGTGTAAATCACGAACGGTACCGCCACTGTAAGCGTGGAGGTGTCGCATTTGGCGAAAGCCGGTCATTGGGGATATCCCTGAGAAGGCCTGCGGCACTGGTGATACGCAAGTCAGGAGAACTGCTTGAATGAACTCTTTTGTGCAGGATCTGCATGTTACAGATCCCTGTTTGCTTGTTGCGAAAAAACGGTCGCGGCATCCTTTTGCGGGATGTTGTGACCGTTTTCTTTTTGGGAGGGATCATCCATGACCAACGAACAGATCATACAGTGCGCCATCGAGGAAGGGTTTTCCTCCGCCGCGATTGTAGATACCCGTGAGATCGTATTCGATCCCAGCTTTCGCCCGTACTGTGCGGAGAACCTCTGCGGTCAGTATGGCGCGAATTATTCCTGTCCGCCGGACTGCGGTTCGCCGGAGGAGATGAAGCAGAAAATCCTGAAATACAAGAAAGCTGTGGTACTCCAGACGGTCTGGAACATCTCGGATTATTCCGATACTCCTGCCATTAAGCACGCCAAGGGTGAACACAATGCAGCCGAGCTTCGGCTGGTCAAGCGTCTGCGCGAAGTGGGTCACGGTGGTATCATCGTCGGTGCAAGCGGCTGTGCTCTGTGCAGCCCCTGCGCGATCCAGTTAGGTGAACCCTGTCGTTTCCCGGAGCTTCAGTATTCCTGTATGTCCGCCTATTGCATCTTCGTGAGGAAGCTGGCGGAGAGTTGTGATATGGACTATGACTGCGGAGAGGGGAAGCTTGCCTTCTTCGGAATGTACGCCTTTGAGTAAGTGATCAACACAGCACCGCTGTGATGATTTTGCTGTTTATCAAACAGGTGAGAATCCTGTACGTGGCCGCCGCCGTAAGGAAGAAAGCCCTTCAAAATCGCTGTATGCCGCAAAAATTGGCGAGGGAAGGGGAGACTCCAAGTCGGCAAAGAGAAACAGTGCCCCAATCATAAGCCGCGAGTCCCGGCTCTGGGAAAAACAACTTGTAAGGAGAAACATCAAGATGAAAAAGACTCTCGCACTGATCCTCGCACTTGTTATGTCCCTCACTCTGGTTGCCTGCGGCGGCAACGCAGATTCCGGCAAGGATGCCAATGTCAAGGGTAAAGCATTCACCGTTGTGGTGACTGACCTTGAAGGCAACGAAACCAAGTTTGAGTACACCTCTGATGCTGCCACTGTCGGCGAAGCTCTGTTGGCTGAGGGCCTGATCCAGGGTGATGCAGGTGAGTACGGTCTGTACATCAACACCGTCAACGGCATTACCGCTAACTGGGATAATGACCAGACCTACTGGGCCTTCTACATCGACGGCGAGTACGCCATGACCGGTGTTGACGCTACCGAGATCACGGAAGGCGCAACTTATGGCCTGACTCTGACCAAGGGTTAATGAAGAGAACTGCGGTGTTAGTGAATTCTTACTAACACCGCAGTTCTTTTTTGTGGAACATCATCAAAAAGGCAGATGGACAAAAATCGGGAAATATGTTAAACTTCTGCCTCGGTCGAAAAGGATCGACCTCTATACTTGCGGAAAGGAGAACAAAAAATGGATAAGTATATCAGTGCTAACCTGAATGGCCGTGAGGATGCTCTGGAGTCCATCACCACCCTGGAGAAGGAACTGAGCGCAAAGCTGGGCAAGGATGTTGCCGTTGTGGCTTACAGTCCCATTAAGTACGCCGCTCTGGATAACGACACCGAGTCTCTTGCCAAGATCACCGAGCTGGAGAAGGAGCTGTCCCAGAAGACCGGCAAGGACATTCTGCTGGTTGCCTTCGCAGTCTAATCTCTACAACTGCACAACGGTTCAGTTGACCGGTTTTACCGACGACGGAATGGAGTGAGATGCTCCGCGGGAAAGGTCACTGTGATGCCTTGAAAAAGGCTAAGTCAGATACGTCGCAACTGTGCCGAGGCTTCCGCCCTATCCGGGAGACCTCCTTTTGAAGATTTGATGTGAGTCGCCAGTGGGCGGCTTTTTTGTTTTTTGGTTAAGTCCTTGACAAAGGATTGGCGATGTGCTATAAAGTACGTGTTATAAGTTCATACATGTCAACCGCAGCCATTCACTTGGCACATGGAACAGGGTGAGATGCCCTTCGAGTCGGTCACTGTGATACCTCCTATAGAGAGGTTAAGCCAGATACATGGCGGTTGACAGCATTCTGCCGAAACCGGAACTGCGTTTTCTGTTCGGCCTTACTGCGTTTTAGCGGTGAGGTCTTTTGCATTGCGTTTCGTGTCGGCACGAAACGCTTTTTTTGTGTTTCACTGGCTTGCTGTGTGGAGTGAGTCGGAAACAATAAACTCCCTTTCTCCTCTTTTACTGGATACGCAGGGGGAACGGCATCCCCTGCGTATTCGGTAAAACCGGCTTGAAAGAGGATCAAAAGAAAGCAAAACAGCCCGCGCAATATCAAGGTAAATAGGGAGGTGAATGTGTGGAAAAGACGAAGAAGATCAATGAGAGCGATGCGATCAAGCCACAGGAGTGGGAGATCATTAAACTGATGCGTGAATTGGATTATGGACAGTTGGTCATCTCTGTCAAAAACGGTAAACCGGTACACGCAGAAACGCGAAAGAGCATTACCCTGACCCCGTGACATAATTTCAATATCGAAATAGGCTGTGAGGCCGGATCTACGGAAGAACCGAAGTCCAACATTCGCTGGTGTTTAAGTTTCAGCGTTTGTGGGGCTTTTTTGCTTTTTGTGATAAATATTTCTAATACGAACTGCTTAAGGAGGAAAATATATGAAGAAACGAATACTCAGTATGCTCCTTGCGTTTGTCATGATCGTTGGAATGTTCCCGATCAACGCCATGGCAACAGAAGGAAGCGAAGGAACTGCAGATGGCACGGTGTACATTTCCATTAGTTTTGACGGAAAGTACATCGACGACAAGAACGGAACCCCCATTGTTTATCGCGCCATTTCTCTGGCGGATATCGCTGCTGTTGATCTGACACAATATGGTCTCGACAACATGCTGTATGACGGTGATGGCGATGGACAATATGATATCACTGCTCTGCAGCTGATCATCTATGCCCACGAAACGCTTTACGGCGGCGATTGGGGCGATGTCAACTTTGATGCTTTGCCCGGAAGCTCTTACTTCCGGGGCGGTGTTTTCGGTTTCACCGAAAATCTGATGTATTTCCACAATGGCGGTTTCCCTGTGGACAAAGAGCAAACGGAAGCATCCGGCGGGTCAATGACCGTCGGCGCAACCTCCGACCGAATCGTCCTGAAGGACGGAGATTTTCTGGATATTGCCAGCTTTGGCTGCTATGCATTCCTGTGGGATACACTGGGCGGCTTCCATGCGTTTGGTGATGCCGACGCTGCTGTTGATGAGGATGGGGATGGCTATTATGACAGTGAATACCGCTATGACTTCGCTGCAACAGCAGGTGAAGCGCTGTCCGTTAAGCTGATTCACTCCTTTGCGGATCTGATGATGGGGCAAGCCTATCTGTATCTGCCCGAAGACTACGAGGTGTATTACGGCAAAATCTTTGGTGAGGCAGAAGGCTCTGTTTTCACCGATGGAGAAGGTAATGCAGAAATCACTTTCCCGAATGCCGGAACCTATTACATTTGGTGCGATGGTGACAACGGCAATGACGATGGTTACACTCATACTACCTGCGATCATTACATGGAAACCGGCGAACCCTGTATCGTTTCCGCGCCCGCCTATGCAGTGGTAACCGTTACCGGCGGAGAAGAACCCCCTGCACCTGAATGTGACCACAGCTGGGTAGACGCCACCTGTGAAGAACCCAAAACCTGCTCCAAGTGCGGCGCAACCGAGGGCGAAGCCAACGGCCACACCTGGGCAAACGCCACCTGTGAAGAACCCAAAACCTGCTCCAAGTGCGGCGCAACCGAGGGCGAAGCCAACGGCCACACCTGGGTGAACGCCACCTGTACCTCTCCCAAGACCTGCTCCGAGTGCGGTGCAACCGACGGTGAGGTGGCGGGACACAATTCGATTGATGGAAAATGCACGGTTTGCGGCATCGAATGCAAGGGCGAACAGGCTCGCGAAGCACAGGATGTTTCCGCCGTTCTGAATGCCACTCTGGAACAGCTGGTTGTCAGTGTCCCTGCCCCTGCCTTTGGCACCAACGCCGGTGAATGGACGGTATTCAGCCTCGCCCGTAGCAACTACTTTGCAAAAGACAGCCAGTATTTTGCTGACTACTATACCCGAATCCTGGGCACTGTTTTCTTAAATGCATCAAAAGTTAATATGAATGGCGCATTGGACAAGAACAAGTCCACCGATAACTCCCGCTTGATCATGGCGCTGTCTTCCATCGGCATTGATGCCACTTCCGTGGGTGAATGGGATCTGGTGGAAGCTTACAGTGCTAATGGCCTCAGCTGGATCAAAAAACAGGGTATCAACGGCACCATTTGGGCATTGATCGCGCTGGATTCCGGTAATTACGAAACCAGCGATCCTACGATTCGTCAGCAGTGTGTGGATCTCCTCCTTAGCATGCGCCATGATGACGGTGGTTGGTCTCTGGTCACCAACAAGGCGCAGCCTTCCAATGTGGATATTACCGGCATGGCACTGACCGCACTGTACCCCTATCGTGATCAGCCGGAAGTGGCAACAGCCTGCGCAGAAGCAATTGCGTGGCTGTCCGAATGTCAGCTGGAAACCGGCGGTTTCCCCTATGGCAGCAGCGAGACCTCCGAAAGCTGCGTATGGGCCATCGTATCCCTGACGATGTGGGGCATCAACCCCGACACCGATCCCCGGTTTATTAAAAACGGCAACTCTGCGGTGGATAACCTGCTGAGCTACTACATTGAGGAAGAGAAAATGTTTGCCCATCAGGGCACTGCTCCCAATGCCATGGCGACGGATCAGGCATCCTATGCGCTGGTTGCTTATAATCGCTTTGTGAAGGGTGAAAAAGCTCTCTACGACATGAGCGATGTTGTGATCGAGAAGTCCGATGAGCAGGTCAAGCACGTAGAAGGCGTAACGCTCGATATTACCGAGCTTACCCTCATGGTTGGCGATACCGCTGAACTGAAGGCAATCATCACTCCCGATGACGCAACGATCAAAACCGTTACATGGAAATCTTCCGACACAAAGGTTGCAAGAGTTGCAAACGGAAAGATAACCGCTAAGGGAGAAGGTACTGCCACTATCACAGTAACCACTGATGACGGCAGTATGACAGCCACCTGTACCGTTACGGTGTGTAATCACGAGTGGGTCGACGCCACTTGTACAGAGCCCAAGACCTGCTCCAAGTGCGGCGCAACCGAGGGCGAAGCCAACGGTCACAGCTGGAACGATGCCACCTGCACGGCTCCCAAGACCTGCTCTAAGTGCGGCGCGACCGAGGGCGAGGCAACGGGGCACAGCTGGGTAGATGCTACCTGTACAACCCCCAAGACTTGTTCTGTCTGCGAGACGACCGAGGGCGAAGCCAACGGTCACAGCTGGGCAGAGGCCACCTGCACTACCCCTAAGACCTGTTCTGTTTGCGGTGGGACCGAGGGCAGCGCACTGGGGCACATCGACGAAGATAACAATAACAAGTGCGATAGATGTACGACGGTTCTGTGTGAAGAGAACAACCACATTGAGGAAAAGATCCCCGGCAAGTCGGCAACCTGTACCGAAAGCGGTCTGACAGATGGAACGAAGTGTGCCGCCTGCGGCGAGATCCTTGTTGAACAGGAAGTGATTCCTGCCACCGGTCACGACATGAAGGAAACTGCAGCCGCTGTGGCACCCGGCTGCGAGAGTGCCGGCAAGACTGCGGTTTTGACCTGCGCCAACGGCTGTGGAAAAACCGAGGGCGGCGAGGAAATTCCTGCACGGGGTCATAGCTGGAATGAGAATGGCGAATGTACGGAGTGCGGCGCCAAGAGCGAGCCCGATGAGCCCGAAGATAAAACGATCACTGTAACCATGCGTCTGATCGGTGCGGAGCTGGCTGAGCAGGATGTTGATCTGGGCCTGGCTGCATACCTGCCCAACTATGTTACCTGGCTGACCACCACTACCTTTACCCTTGAAGAAGGTGCAACGGTTTATGACCTGTGGGTGGAGGCAACCGAGTACGCAGGTATCCGCAGCACCGGTGCAGAAAGAAACTATGTCGATACTGTGTGGGCACCCGATAGCCTTGGCGGTTACGATCTGAGTGAATTTACCAATGGTTACCGTTCCGGCTGGATGTACACCATCAACGGTTCCCATCCCGGCTATGGCCTGTGCGAACAGGGGCTTAAGGATGGCGATGAGGTTATTTGGCACTATGTGAACGACTACGCCTACGAAGTTGAGGACTGGTTCGATGATATGGATTATCCTGCGCTGGGTGATGGCACCTATTGGAACCTGTGGCTGGATGCTCCCGACTACTTCGGCGGCACCGGCGGCGGTATCGGCGGAACCGAGACCCCCGATGAACCCGAGATTCCCGATGAACCCGAGATTCCCGATGAACCCGAGATTCCCGATGAACCCGAGATTCCCGATGAGCCCGAGATTCCCGATGAGCCCGAGAAGCCCGATGAGCCCGAGAAGCCTGTCGAGCCCGAAGTGACTGTCACCACCACCACCGATGAGAACGGTGCGGTTACGGAGGTGAAGGCTGAGATTTCCAAGGAAGCCGTTGCAGAAAACGACGTCGTCACCATCCCCGTAGAAGTCACTGCCGGCGAGTCCTCTGAAGAGGCTGTCACTGTGGAAATTACGATTCCCGAAACCGTTGAAACCGTCAAGGTCGAGATTCCTGTTGAGAACATCAATGTCGGCACTGTTGTCGTTGTCGTTGACGAAGAAGGCAATGAAAAGATCCTCTCCTCTGCCGCAATGACCGAGAACGGTCTGGTTATTACTGTCGAGAGCAATGTTACCGTTAAGGTCGTCGACAACACCAAGAAGTTCGTTGATGACGATATGTGGGCTCAGGAAGCCATCAGGTTCGTCGCCGCGCGTGAGATCTTCAATGGCACCGGCGAGGATACCTTCTCCCCCGAGCAGACAATGACCCGCGCAATGTTGATGACTGTACTGGCACGTTTGGACGGTGTTGACACTAACGGCGGCGCAACATGGTATGAGATCAGCATGAATTGGGCTAAGGAGAACGGCGTGTCCGATGGCACCAATCCTAACGGAAACATCACCCGTGAGCAGCTTGCCACCATGCTGTACCGTTATGCCGGCGAGCCAGATACCAACGGCGATCTGAGCCGTTTCAACGATTCAGATGATGTCAGCAGCTATGCCGAAAAGGCTATGCAGTGGGCGGTTGAGAACGGCATCATCAACGGTATGGGCGACGGGTCCCTGAACCCCAAGGGTGAAGCTACCCGCGCTCAGCTGGCCAAGATTCTGATGTATTTCATCAATCTGTAAGCAGGGTCATCAACTGTATTTACTCGTCTGATCATCAAGTAACTCCCCCGCTTTCTTTGTGCTGTCCACGCGGCACAGCTAAGTTTTATCACGCAAATTGGTCTAAGGTGTGCGTTAAAGCCACCTTAGACCAATTTGCGATCCTCTATTTTTCACGCAATCACCATAACCTTGAACATTCAGCGAAAATCGCTTACCAATACAGGGAGGATCCTCTATGACTCGTTTCAAAAGATTGCTTTGTCTGATTCTTTCTTTCGTTCTGGCAGCTAGTCTGTGTTTGCCGACTTTTGCCATCACTGAAAAGAAGCTTGCCGCAGAGGTAAACAAAAGTGCCGCGTATATGCTCAGCGCTGTCAAGCATCCGCAGGTTGGGTCCATCGGCGGCGAATGGGCCATTATCGGTCTTGCGCGTAGTGGCTATGATGTCCCTCAGAACTATTGGGACGACTATTACGCAACGGTGGAAGAATATGTAAAAGCATGCAACGGCGTTCTTCATAAGAGAAAGTATACGGAATATTCCCGTGTTGTCGTTGCACTGACCGCAATCGGTGCCGATCCAACGGATGTGGCAGGATATAATCTGCTGCTCCCTCTGGGCGACTTCGAAAAAACCATCTGGCAGGGCATCAACGGCCCCATCTGGGCGCTGATGGCGTTTGATGCCGGAAACTATGAGATTCCCGTCAACAAAGAAGCTAAGACACAGGCCACCCGACAGCTCTACATCGACGAGATCCTGCGCCGCCAGCTTGACGATGGCGGATGGAATCTGACAGATGCAGGCGGAAGAGGCAAATCCGACCCTGATATTACCGGCATGGCGCTGCAGGCACTGGCGAAGTATAAGGATCAGACCGCAGTGAAAAAAGCCACCGAAAAGGCTTTGAATTTCCTGAGCAAAAACCAGGACTCTAACGGCGGGTATTCCAGTTGGGGAACCACCAACTCCGAGAGTGTCGTTCAAGTCATCGTTGCCCTTTGTGAGCTTGGTATTGATATCAATGATAGCCGCTTCGTAAAAAACGGTAAAACTCTTTTGGACAACCTCATGACCTACCGCAATAATGATGGCAGTTTCCGCCACACCGCGGATGGTAGCGGAAGCGATCAGATGGCTGCCGAGCAGGGCTTTTACGGCATCGTGGCTGCTATGCGAGCCATGCAGGGCAAAAACAGTCTTTACCGAATGGATGACTGCAGCATCCGTGTTTCCGGAAACACAGGATGTGACACCGTCGGCCTCCCCGGAAAACATCCGGATGTTCAGAAAGTGTCTATCACTGAGCCTGGAAAAACTTTTGACGACATTTCCGCCCACAAGAATCAGCCTGCGATCGAAGCGCTGCTTGCCCGCGGCATTATCAACGGCATGGGCGACAACAGTTATGCTCCCGATCGAAGCATGACCCGTGCGCAGTTTGCGACCATTGTTGTAAAAGCACTGGGACTGACTCCCAAGGCAACAAATGTATTTACGGACGTAGCCTCTACAGCATGGTATGCACCCTATGTCGGAACGGCTTACACATACGGCATCGTGAACGGACGAAGTGCGACCAGTTTTGACCCGGAAGGCACGATCACCCGTCAGGAGGCTGCAGTGATGGTGGCTCGTGCCGCCAAGCTCTGTGGAATGGATACCGAACTGGAAAACTATGAGATTCTCAATGTTCTCGCTCAGTTTGGTGACTATGTGACCATCGATGAGTGGGCAAGAGAGGGCATGGCTTTCTGCTATGGAGAGGATATTCTGGATCAGAGCGATCTGGAAACAGAGCCGAAGCGTGCAATTCTCCGCTGCGAGATCGCTCAGATGCTTTATAACATGCTGGGGAAAGCCAAACTGCTGTAAAAGGAGCAATGCACTTATGTGGTTTCAGAAAAACAAATGGAAAATCATTACCTCTGTTCTGATCATCGTCGTACTTGCAATCTCTTTTTATTTTGGCGGCAATGCTCCCGGTTCCAAAGGTTGGGAGATTCCGGGCAACACCGCGTCCGACAGCACGGTCGTTAATGGTATGGAAATCAATCCGGAAACCGGCAAGGACCAGTATCTCACCGATCCTGTTCCTGAGGGAAAGCCAGTCCCCGTGGAGCCGCAGAATGTGACGATTGGCACCACAGCGTATACCTGCACAATTTCTATCAGCTGCTCCACCATCCTGAACAACATGGACCTGTGTGATCCTGATAAAGTCGATCTCGTTCCTGAGGATGGATGGATCCTGTACCCACTGGTCGTTACCTTCTATGAGGGCGAGAGTGTATTCAATGTGTTGCAGCGCGTGTGCAAACAGAAGAAGATACATATGGAGTTTGAAAATACCCCCATTTACAACAGTGCCTATATCGAGGGCATCCATAACCTGTATGAATTTGATGTGGGCGAGCTGTCCGGCTGGATGTATCAGGTCAATGGGTGGTTTCCCAATTATGGATGCAGCCGGTATCAGCTTCGTGATGGCGATGTGATCGAATGGGTCTACACCTGCGACTTGGGGCGTGATGTTGGCGGTGGATATGCTGTTGGCGACAAGTGAGCGTGATATGAAATGAACCGAGATACATTTTCAAGCTATCATCCAATCATCAATTTTTTATATTTTGCACTGGTGTTGGTTTTCGGGATGTTTTTTATCCACCCGGTGAGTCAGGTCATATCGTTTGTCTGTGCACTGGCCTACGCAGTATATCTCAATGGAGCGAAGGCGGTTCGTTTTTCTCTGTGCGTTATCTTGCCCATGATCCTTATGGTCGTTATTATCAACCCGATTTTCAATCATGAAGGCATGACCATTCTGATCTATCTGCCCTCCGGTAACCCGCTGACGCTTGAAAGTATTCTGTATGGCGTCTCGTCTGCGCTGATGCTGGCAAGCGTCATCACGTGGTTCTCCTGCTATACGGCGGTGATGACCTCGGACAAGTTCGTGTATTTATTCGGTAAGGTGATCCCTGCACTCAGCCTTGTGTTGTCCATGACGCTGCGCTTTGTTCCAAAATTCAAAGCGCAGTTCAAGGTGGTTTCGCAGGCGCAGGCTTGCGTGGGGCGCGATGTGTCGGATGGAAGCATTTTGCAGCGGCTCAAAAATGCCATCACGATTTTGTCCATCATGGTCACATGGTCGCTGGAGAACGCTATTGAATCGGCAGACAGCATGAAAAGTCGGGGCTACGGATTGCCCGGACGCACCGCATTCTCCATCTACCGCTTTGACGAGCGGGACAGGACGGTGCTTGTATGGCTGCTGTTTTGTGGATTTTACATTATCTCCGGTTGGGCTGCGGGAGGGTTAGTATGGAAGTATTATCCTATCATCAAGGGCGAGCTTCTTGGTGCATTCCAGATTAGCTTCCAATTAGTCTATATGGCGCTGTGTCTGACGCCGGTGATCCTGAACGGTAAGGAGGATCTTGTATGGAAACATTTGAAATCAAACATTTAAGTTTCTCCTATCCGGAACAGGGGCGGGAAACCATCAACGACCTGACGCTGGCGGTGAAGCAGGGAGATTTTCTGGTGCTCTGCGGCCCCTCCGGCTGCGGAAAGTCCACGCTGCTGCGTCAGCTTAAAACCGTTTTTGCACCCCACGGCACAAAAAAGGGTGATATCCTTTTTGAGGGCAGACCGCTGGAGAGTATCGATCAACGAGAGCAGGCACAGCGCATCGGCTTTGTGCAGCAAAGCCCAGATAACCAGATCGTGACGGACAAGGTCTGGCACGAGTTGGCGTTCGGGCTGGAAAGCTTGGGATTTGACACGCCCACGATCCGAAAGCGTGTAGCGGAGATGGCATCTTACTTCGGAATTGAGAACTGGTTCTATAAGGATGTCACCGAGCTGTCTGGTGGTCAGAAACAGCTCCTGAATCTGGCATCCGTCATGGTCATGCAGCCCAGCGTGCTTATCTTGGATGAACCGACCAGTCAGCTCGATCCCATCGCGGCATCGGATTTCCTTGCCACCATCGGTAAGATCAATCGTGAGCTGGGAACGACTGTTATTCTTACCGAGCATCGGTTAGAGGAGGCGTTTCCTCTGGCAAGCACGGTGGCGGTCATGGATCGTGGCAGACTTCTTTGCACTGGAACGCCGGAAGAAGTTGGGCAGGTCTTGAAGAACAGTGGACACGGAATGTTTCTTGCGATGCCAACAGCCATGCGTGTCTGGGCAGCGGTGGAGAACGAGGACGCCTGTCCTATCACCGTGCGCGACGGCGCGGATTGGCTGGAGCGATATGCACAGACACATCCCGTCCAAAAGCTTCCAGCAGAACGGGTACATACCTATTCGGAAGATTCTGTGATCGAGGCGGATGAGCTGTGGTTCCGCTATGAGAAGGATACACCGGATGTGGTGCGGGGTCTATCCCTTCGGGTAAAAAAAGGAGAATTTCTTGCGCTGCTGGGCGGCAATGGAACGGGAAAAAGCACCAGTTTGAAGCTGCTCTCCGGTTTGCAAAAGCCCTATCGCGGAGAGGTTCGGATGCACGGCTCGGTGGGTGTTCTGCCCCAGAATCCGCAGGCATTGTTTGTGAAGAAAACGGTGCGTGAGGATCTTTTTGAGATCCTGCGGGACAGAAAGCTTTCCAAGGAGGAAAAAGAGGCGAGTGTTGCGAAAATCGTTGCCCTCTGCCGACTGGGGGAACTGCTGGACAGACATCCGTATGATCTCTCCGGTGGAGAACAGCAGCGGGCAGCACTGGCAAAGGTGCTGCTCCTCGATCCGGAGATCCTTCTGATGGATGAACCGACCAAGGGGTTGGATGCTGAGTTCAAACAGGTCTTTGCGGAGATTTTGCAGGTGCTTTTGCGCCGTGGTGTGACGATCCTAATGGTCAGCCACGATATTGAGTTCTGCGCCCAGTACGCCCATCGCTGTGCAATGTTCTTTGACGGCAGTATCGTGACCAATGCACCGCCCAGAGCGTTCTTTTCCGGAAACAGCTTCTATACGACCTCTGCTAATCGCATGGCGCACACTGTGGCACCGGAGGCGGTGACAGCGGAGGATTTGATGCAGGTTTGTGGTGGAGAAATCTCTGCGGCGGCCATCCTGCCGGAGGATGAATTTGTTCTGCCGCAGCCTGCGGTGGAGAGTGCGGATTGGAAACCGAAGCCGCTCTCGTGGTGGCGTAAGCTTTTGGCGGGAGTATCCGGTATTGCGGCGCTGACCATCTTTGTGTTCTTCATCAGCGAGGCTGATCTGACGAAGCTGATCAATGCAGACGGACTCACTGCATTGGCAGGGGAACAGCTTTGGCTCTACCGTGCGTTTGTCATTTCGCTGTTGACCTTTGCCGCCAGCATCAGCCGCCGCAGCCAGCGACCGGATTACTTTTTGCAAACGGCGAAGGATAAGCGAAAGCTGTCCAAACGGACATTGGCAGCAACCGTTCTGATCCTTCTGTTGATCCCTGTGACGCTCTTTGTGGGCGAAACCTATCTGGACGGACGGAAATATCTGTTCATATCTCTGCTCATTATGCTGGAAATGATGCTGCCGTTCTTTATGGTGTTTGAGAGTCGAAAGCCGCAGGCACGGGAACTGGTGGTTATCGCTGTGCTATGCGCTATCGGTGTTGCGGGCCGGGCAGCGTTCTTCATGCTGCCGGAGTTCAAGCCAGTGTGGGCGATCGCCGTTATTTCGGGTGTAGCTTTTGGCGGAGAGACCGGGTTTCTGGTGGGAGCGATGACCATGCTTGCCTCCAATGTTATGTTCAGTCAGGGGCCGTGGACACCGTGGCAGATGTTCGCCATGGGGATTATCGGTTTCCTTGCCGGTGTGCTGTTTCGGAAGGGACTGCTCCGGCGAGGAAGATTGTCGCTGTGCGTATTTGGTGCACTGAGTTGTATCGTGATCTACGGCGGTATTATGAACCCAGCGTCTGCGTTGATGTGGGCAAATACCCTGAGCTGGGAGACTCTGCTGCCGTATTTCATTTCCGGGTTTCCGGTGGACTGCATCCACGCTGCTTCGACATGGATCTTCCTCTGGTTTGCCGCAGAGCCGATGTTGGAGAAGCTGGATCGGATCAAAGTGAAGTACGGGTTGGTGGAATGATTATCAATAGGGTGGATGATGGATCCAGCGTTCCAGAATATCGCTGACATATAGTAGAGCCGCAGGGGCTGTTTTGTTACCCTGCGGCTCTGTGCTGTATATTCTTCATATCTGCTTTGACGGACGCCTCATGATCTCATTTACGAGGTCAGCGACAGATATTTCGCCCTTCATAAGTCGAATGCAGTCTTTTTCCGTCTGCTCGGTAATCTCGAAACCCTCCATGCGGGTGGAGGCAAGGGCACCGCGCAGTGCTTCATATTCACGTTCGTTCATATAGGCACCTCCTAGATGACAAAAGCTCCGTCGCAAATGCGACGGAGCTTGGAGCTGGTGAGGGGATTTGAACCCCTGGCCTACTGATTACGAATCAGTTGCGCTACCCCTGCGCCACACCAGCATTTATATGAGAACCGACATTTTGACAGGTTCTTTTTTAGTATACCACACTTGTTGCCGTTTGAAAAGAAAATCCTTACGGACAATCAGCGACCTTCTCATTACGAGTGAGATGCTCTACCGACTGAGCTACACCAGCATATATAGTTGGACAACACTTTTACTTTAACATATTCCTTTGCATTCGTCAAGGGGGCGTTGCTTTTTGCAACGCCCCCTTTTGCGGAATTATTAATGAGCCTGATCATTTGCAGCTCTGTGTCTTGCGAGTTTGCGAACAGCCAGCTCGGTAGTGGAAAAGAGTGCAAGATGAGCCAGCTGTAAAGCAATGCCCACCCAAAAACCGGCACTCGCTGCGTCGAGGCTGACGGAAATTGCTGGCTTGGACACAAATCCTGCACTGACAGGAAAGGTGAAAAAGGCATACATGCTAAAACCAAGCAGCAATAGATGCGACAGAATACCAAACGGCAGGATAAAGTGGGGCCGTTCGAACAGCAGTGCAAAGGCGAACAGGGTAGTGCCGATCAGAAGAGGCAGTTCCAGCTGAGAAAGTCCGCTGAAGCTCTCCTCTACCGCCTGAAACCACGAAAGACAAGCGGGCAGAACACAGCAGAGAAAGAAACTGATACACAGGATCTTTTTCCGGTCCAAACGAATAGACATATCACAGTCCTCCGGTTAGTTAAGGAAGTCCTTGAGCTTCTTGCTGCGGCTGGGATGACGAAGCTTGCGCAGTGCCTTTGCTTCGATCTGACGGATACGCTCACGGGTGACGTTGAATTCCTTGCCAACCTCCTCGAGAGTGCGGGTGCGGCCGTCTTCAATACCGAAGCGCAGCTTCAGAACCTTTTCTTCGCGGGGGGTGAGGGTGGAGAGAACATCGACCAGTTGCTCCTTGAGCAGAGTGAAGCTTGCGGCTTCGCTGGGCTCACAGGCCTTGTCATCCTCGATAAAGTCGCCAAGATGACTGTCTTCCTCTTCGCCGATAGGTGTCTCGAGGCTGACAGGCTCCTGAGCGATCTTCAGGATCTCGCGGACTTTTTCCACAGACATATTCATCTCAGCAGCAATCTCTTCAGGCGTGGGATCGTGGCCCAGCTCCTGCAGAAGCTGTCGGGATACGCGAATGACCTTGTTGATCGTTTCAACCATGTGAACGGGAATACGGATGGTACGTGCCTGATCGGCAATAGCGCGGGTGATTGCCTGACGGATCCACCAGGTAGCATAGGTGGAGAACTTGAAGCCCTTGGTGAAGTCGAACTTCTCAACGGCCTTGATAAGTCCCAGGTTACCTTCCTGGATGAGGTCAAGGAACAGCATTCCACGGCCCACATAGCGCTTTGCGATAGAAACGACAAGGCGCAGGTTTGCTTCGGCCAGCTTCTGCTTGGCGCGCTCACCCTTCTTGACGAGATCCTGCATCTGCTTGCGGGAGTCTTCGTCCAGATCGTCACCGAGTTCCTCCATCTGCTCGGCTGCCAGGTAGCCTGCGCTCATGACCTGTGCAAGTTCGGTCTCTTCGTCGGGAGTCAGAAGAGGTACCTTGCCGATCTCTTTCAGATACATACGAACAGGATCGTCAATAGAGAAGTTGTCCACCAGGGAGTTGGGATCCACCAGCTCTTCTTCCTCGATATCGGTGATCTCGTCGATCGCAGGCTCCAGATCATCGGGGAGATCGTTGAGCAGATCCTCTTCGGATGCGATCTCGATAGACAGTGCCTCGAGAGAATCGTAGATTTTCTCCATCTGCTCATTGTCGAGATCGAGCTCGTCCAAAATCATCATCTCAGCACTGTCCAGCTTACCGCGCTTCTTACCGCGGGCGAACAGATCCATGATGCGTTCGTTTGCCATCAGCAGAGCGGCTGCAGGCAGACCTGCCACGACCTTGTCAGGCAGTTTGGCGTACTTCTTGTCGCCTTCGGCACCCTTGGGTGCAACAGTAACTTCTTCTTTCTTCTTAGCCATTATGCTTTCCTCCGTAACCCTTTTTCTCTTTTGATTTATCCATAGCTGCTGCAAGCGGATCGGCATCCTGAGTACCGGAACGGCGCAGCGCAGATGTCAGGATAATATTTATGTAGTCAGGCAGCGAGCGATCTGCTTCTGCCAGTGACTCCGGTTTTTGCAGGAGAGTTGTCAGGTGCGACATCTCCTCGGTGCTCATGTACTCCTGCATGGCAGCGGGAGAAACAGAGTGACCGTGTTGCCTGCTTTGCACAAGTAAATCGTAGATTTTGGCAAGCAGGGGTGAGCTGAATAGTGTGCTTGTCAGCTTTTCACACTGGTTAAGCAGTGTAATGTCAAGGAAGAGAAGCCGGATCACACCTTCTTCTGCCATAGCGGATCGCATATCATCATAGCGGATCGAGCGATCACGGGGCTGGTGGAGTATATCGACTCTCAGGTTTTCCTTGTTGATTTCGCGCCTCTCCATGTTTTTTTTCTTTCCGTAGGCACGTTTTACCTCGAGCAGCATTGCATCGCGGGAGATTCCTGCGGTTTCTGCTGCTCTGCCGGCATAGACTTCCCGTTCTACCGCATTTCCTACTGAGGCGATCAATTCACTGATCTCAGCGGAGTAGGCGATCTTGCCCTCGGATGTGGAGAGATCATGCTTGGAAGCAACCGCGTTCATGCGGAAATCCATTTGGTTGGCACTGCCGTTCAGAATGGCTTCAAAGGCAGCGGGACCCTGATTTTTTATGAAATCATCCACGTCCTGCTTGACATACTCGCCGTTGACCAACTGGCGCGGCAGCTGCAGCACGCGAACAGAAAATTCGCTGTTTTCCAGTAGTGAGATAGCCTTCTGTGTGGCAAGTTGACCTGCGGTATCGTTATCATAGCAGAGCACCAACTCTTTGGTATATCGGCTGAGGAGCCTTGCCTGTTCAGTGGTAAGCACAGCACCCATGGCGGCTACCGCGTTGTCAAATCCAGCCTGATGCAGTGTGATCACATCGATGTTGCCCTCGCAGAGAATGATGTTGGGGCGTTTGCTTTTTTTGGCAAGATTGATACCGTATAGATTGCGTCGCTTGCTGTACAGGATCGTTTCCGGAGAGTTGGTGTATTTGGGAAGAGAATTATCCAATACACGGCCGCCGAAGGCGACAACATCGCCGCGTACATCGATGACGGGGAAGATCAGTCGGTTGCGGAACTTGTCGTACAGTCTGCCGTTTTTGTTCTGCACCACCAAACCGTTTTCCAGTAGCTCACTTTTTGTATAACCCTTTTGGAGCATGGCGGTGAGTAAACCGTCCCAACTGTCAAGAGAGGCACCGAGACCGAAGTTTGTGGCGGTTTTTTTAGAGATCTGCCGCCTTTCAAGGTAGGCCGCTACAGCAGCACCTTCCGGTCTGGAAAGATTTTGGTGGAACCAACGGGCGGCATCCTTGTTGAGGGCAAGCAATCGCTGCCGACGTTTGGATGTTTCGGTATCTCCGTTGTCATCGGGTACATCCATGTTGGCACGCTTAGCAAGGAATCTGACTGCGTCAGGGAAAGACAGGTTTTCGATCTCCATAATAAAGCTGATGACTCCACCGCCGTGTTTACAGCCGAAGCAGTGGTAGATCTGCTTGTCCGATGAAACGGAAAAAGAACCTGTTTTCTCATTGTGGAATGGACAAAGACCGAAATAGTTGCCACCCTTTTTTGTCAAAGACACATAGGAGGAAACAACATCAACAATATCGCTTCTGTTGATCAGTTCATCGAGAAATTCGCGAGGAAATGCCATGCTGCATCCTCCTTTCATCATTCTTCCGTAATTATTATACGATATGAAATGTAAAATTCCTTTTTTTGCGGAAAAAATCTTTAGATAATTTCTGAATGATGAAAATTTGTCGTCAAGGATCCGTTCGTAGTGTTTTCTGTCTTGGAACAAGGCTGAAAGTGTGATATAATATAACTATATACTTTGCGGAAAGGAAGCTTAAGATATGGAATATGATAAGCTGATTTGTGATTTTGTATCCGGTGACCAGGTAGAGGGGTTTTATGTTTTGAAAAACCCGCAGGCTAAGGTAACAAACACTGGTAAACCATATCTCTCAGCAGGTCTCAGTGACCGCAGCGGTATCATTGAGGCCAAATGCTGGGACTATTCTGGCCCCATCGGCGCAGCAGATGACGGGAAAGTGATCAAGATTCGCGGTACAGTTTCCGAGTACCGGGGTGCGCTTCAGCTGACAATTGAGCGGCTTCGTCTTGCAGAGGAGAGCGATACCTTCGACCGCTCCCGCCTGGTTCCTGTGGCTCCCATTGACATTGACGCGGCTTTTGATGAAGTTCGCGCTATTATAGACAGTATTGAAGATGAGCACTACCGCGCCGTAGCTTCGGCTATGCTGGAGCGAAAAGAAGCCGCATTGCGTTCTCTGCCCGCGGCAAAGAGTGTACACCATAGTTTTCTTGGCGGTCTTTTGATGCACACCTCGAATATGCTGTATCTTGCTGAGCATCTGGCAGAACTTTATTCCTATACGGTGGATCGGAGTCTGCTTCTTGCCGGTACGCTTCTCCATGATCTTTGTAAAGAGGAGGAGTATACACTATCTCCCCTCGGCCTTGTGATGGATTATTCAGTGAAGGGACAGCTTTTGGGGCATCTCGTAATGGGTGCGCAGCAGGTTGCCGATATCAGCCGGGAACTGTCTATCCCTGAGGAAAAATCCGTCCTTTTGCAGCATATGGTCCTCAGTCACCACGGTCAGCCTGAATTTGGCGCTGCGGTGCTTCCTCAGTGCGCGGAAAGTGAACTGCTGAGCTTGATCGATATGATCGACAGCCGTATGGAGATCTATCAGGAGGCTATGGATGAAACGCCTGTAGGAACCTTCAGCAAGCGGATCTTTGCGCTGGAAAAGCGGATCTACCATCACGATTGATATGGATATTTTCGTGTTCGGCGCGCTGTGTGAGCGGGGGAAGGAACGCAGGACCGCTTATGATCTTCTTGCTTATGGAATTGCTACGCTGTACGGGATGTCGAGTTTGCCCAATATCGCCAGAGAGCCTGGCGGCAGGCCGTACTTTCCCGACTATCCCGATATCTGCTTCAATGTAAGCCATAGCAAAGGGTGTGCCGTCTGCGCGCTACATGATAAGGCGATCGGCGTTGACATCGAAACGCTACGTGCGGCACCTAAGCGGCTTGCATCGAAGCAGGATGACCGCTCGTTTTTCCTCCGCTGGACTGCCAAGGAGGCAACTCTCAAACGGGAAGGAAAGGGCATTGGATATCTTCTTCGTGACTTTGAGCCAAATGCGCTATGCGATACTTTTGAAGACTTTGTCCCGGGATGTATCGTGGCGGTTTGTCCCTCTGAGGTCACTGAAATACACTTTGAACTTGTGTCACCGTTTCTTTACAGGGAGTGCTGAGTTTTCAGCACTCCCTTGCAAAGAAATAGATGAAAAAAACTACCTTGTTTGGTTAAGGTATATGTGTTGACAAGGCAAAAAAACATGATATAATGACGGATAGATATGAAAAAGCATAGCGGAAACAAGCATTTGGCATGCGGCACAAAGCGAGCGGGGGGATGGTGTGAGCCTCGCGGCACAGCACTGAATGCAGCCACTTCCGGGCGGACGGCGATGAGCCGTACGGTTTTGCCTCCGTTATCGGGCAACTGAGATGTTCTGCGTTGAGCAGGATGAATTAGGGTGGTACCGCGAACCTTCGCCCCTATATGGTGGCGTAGGTTTTTCTTTTTTTATCTGGCATATTTTTTGAAATGAGGAATTTTCTTGAAAATCATTACAAGACTATCCGCGATTCTGCTTGCGGCGGTGCTTATGGTGCTGACAGCCTGCAGTGATACATCTCTTCCGGAAGGAATGAATGAGGATAAGCTTTTTACGGCTGCGAAAGATGTGGTTTTTCTCGTGGCTCGCGGTGACTATGATACACTGCATCTTCTCCTCCGCGAAGATCAGCGTGCGCTGTATTCGCCTGAAGACATTGCAAATGTTGTGCGCTCCCAGTTGGATGATGCGGGTGAATTCAAACAGATCACCGATCATTCGGTCTATGGACAGACGATCAGCGGTGAACGGTATGCTGTTGTCCTTTTATACTGTGAATTTTCATCTGAAAATGTGTTTGTGAAAGTCACGTTCGATCAGCAATCGAATCTCGTGGGCTTTTCTCTTGACAGACAGTAAAGGAGGGGCAGAACGGAATTGATTGAACAGACCGAGCGAAAAAGAAATAATCCGTTTCTTCTTGCTGCGGCATGGGTTCGCCGCCGCTACTTTGGCTGCGGGATCGCTTTGTGTCATGTGTCAGCCCTGGTG
The DNA here is from genome assembly GCA_045615065.1 of Candidatus Pelethomonas sp. Classification (GTDB taxonomy): domain Bacteria; phylum Bacillota; class Clostridia; order Oscillospirales; family Oscillospiraceae; genus Pelethomonas. The sequence continues at coordinate 26,586 of JAZLEB010000144.1, forward strand.
GTCGGCATCGTTGCGGGGCTTGAACTTGCTGCGACTTATTTCCCTTCTCCTGTTGGGTCCGCCCTTCTGATTGGCGCCCTCTTTGCCTGCGGAGAGGTTGTGCTGTTTCTTTTCAGAAAACTGCTTGACCGGTTCCTTGGCAGAAGCATTACGCCTTTGATTGCCGTATGCGCGTCCTGCGTCGCAGTATCTTTTGCGTTGAAGGCGGGTGCAGGTGAAGGGTGGACATGGCGTGTGTTTCTCGTCTGTGCGGGTATTCATATTGCACTGTGGATGTTTACCGCTTCGTTCTGGAGTCTTGTTAAGCGAGGCAGGAGTCTTATCACCGCGGGTGCGACCTGTATCGGTGCGGTGTTTTGTGCGTTGGCACTTTGTTTTACGCTTTCCGGTGGTTTTGAAGATATTTCACTTTTGCAATATCTCTCCCTTGTTGTACAGGAGGACAGTGGTGAGGCGCTGGAACCGTCGCTTTCCCTGGGTGAATACAGTGTATCTGTGTTTGATTATGGACCCGGTGAAGAATTTGAGCCATCTCCCAGAAATCTTGCCAGCTTTATGTCCCGGGGCGACAGCGTGACCGCATTCTATGTGGATGCATATCTGGGCTTTGATCCGGATTCTGTGCCTATGCGCGGTCGAGTGTGGTATCCAAAAGACGGTCAGAACTGCCCTGTGCTGTTTATTGCACACGGAAACCACGAGATCACAACACCTTCCTATCTTGGGTATGATTATCTTGGTGAGTATCTCGCAAGTCACGGTTATGTGGTCGTATCGGTCGATCACAACGCCTGCAATATGCTTTCCGGTGAAAATGATGCCAGAGCGGTGCTGCTCTTGGAGCATATCGAGTTGCTCCTGAATTACAACAAAAGTAAAGAAAACCCGCTTTACGGTGTTTTGGACCCGGATAATATCGCTATTGCCGGTCATAGCCGCGGCGGAGAAATGGTAGCAACAGCATATCTATTCAACAGTTACGACCATTATCCGGAAAATGCTGTTATTCGATTTGATTACGGTTTCTCTATCAGGTCACTGGTCGCCATCGCGCCTACCGTAAACCAATATAAGCCTGCCGATCACAGTGTGATGCTGGAAGATGTGAACTATCTGCTGCTTCACGGTGCTGCGGACCGTGATGTGTCAAAGTTTATGGGTATGTCCCAGTATGAGAATATTTCATATTCCGGTACCGGTGACTATTTGAAATCCGCACTTTACATAGCGGGAGCAAACCATGGACAGTTTAACTCCCTGTGGGGACAGCACGATGCAGTAGGTATGGAGGCCCCTCTTATCAATACGGAGAGCCTTCTTGCCGAGGAGGAGCAGCAGACAGTCGCCGCTATTTTTGTCAAGGTGTTTCTTGATGTAACACTTCGCGGTGACAATAGCTGCCGAGACCTCCTAACTGATTGGGAGCAGTATTCCGCGCAGCTTCCTGATACGGTCTATGTGCAGTGCCACGAGGAATCCGGCTTTGCCGCGATCGCGGATTTCGAGGAGGACTCGGAACTTTCCACCGCGACTCTGGATGGTGCTGTGATCCACGCAGGCGGCGTGAATCTGTGGACGGAAGAACTGATTGATTTTTCAAACCGTTCGTCCTATGATACCCATGCGCTTCGCATGAGGTGGAGCGGTACGGCGAATCTCACTGTCAGAGTACCTGAGACAGATATGAACGGTGCTGCTCTTACTTTCGACATCTGTGATCTCGACATTGAGGCGGTAGAGGAGGGGGAACTTGCTCTGCTGGATGCAACCATCACTTTGATGGACTCCTCCGGTCATAGTGTTGAGGCCTTGCTCAGCGATCACGCAACTGTTTACCCTGTATTGTCCGTCAAGACCGATAAGCTTGATTTTGTGTTTGATACTGCAGTGCAAAAACCTGCATTTGCAACTGTGTCGATTCCTGTCAGCGAGTTTGATGCGCGGAGCGGTGAGATCGATTTCAGCAAAATTACTTTGATCGAAATCAGCTTTTCCAAGGACGGCGAGGTGGCGCTGGATAATATCGGCATCACATATAACATTGCAGATTAATTAATTTTACACATAAAAGGAGAGAAATTACATGCATAAGTCCTACGGCGTAAACGAACTGCGCGAGATGTTTCTGCGCTTCTTTGAGAGCAAGGAGCATCTGCGCCTTCCCAGCTTTTCCCTGATCCCTCAGAACGATGCCTCTCTGCTGCTTATTAACAGTGGTATGGCACCTATGAAGCCCTTCTTCACCGGTGAGGTGGAGCCTCCCCGGAAGAGAGTGTGTACTTGCCAGAAGTGTATTCGTACCGGCGATATCGAGAATATTGGCAAGACTGCCCGTCATGGAACTTATTTTGAGATGCTGGGCAACTTCTCCTTCGGTGATTATTTTAAGCGCGAAGCGATTCACTGGAGCTGGGAGTTCCTGACCAGTCCCGAGTGGGTCGGTCTGGAGCCTGACCGCCTGTATCCCTCTGTGTTTGCCGGCAATGAGACTACCCCTGCAGATGACGAAGCATTTGCCATCTGGCGTGATGAGATCGGCATTCCCGAGCAGAATATTTTCCGCTTCGGCAAGGCTGACAACTTCTGGGAGCACGGCTCCGGTCCTTGCGGACCTTGCTCCGAGATCCACTATGATCGTGGCGAGGAATTCGGCTGCGGTAAGCCCGGCTGCCGTCCCGGCTGTGATTGCGACCGTTTTATGGAAGTGTGGAATAATGTGTTCTCCCAGTTCAATAATGATGGTCAGGGTAACTATACTGAGTTGGTTCAGAAGAATATCGACACCGGCATGGGCCTGGAAAGACTTGCCTGCGTTTGCCAGAATGTAAACAGCCTGTTCGATGTGGATACCGTGATGAATATCACCAACCATGTCACCCGGCTCACCGGCGCAAGCTACGGCCAGAGCTATAAGACCGATGTAAGCCTGCGCGTTATCA
>JAZLEB010000145.1:0-7269 GCA_045615065.1 Candidatus Pelethomonas sp.
GAACGCCTTGGGAGAATTTTTGGGTACTTTTGTTTCTATACAAAAGTACCCCGTCGGAGACTGGACACGGCGGCAAGCTAGATGGCGACTCCTCTGCTGCGACAGCAGCACGGTTTGCATTTGCAAAAACAAACTCCCCGATAAACTCCAATTTACTGCCGGTCAGAAAAAGCTGCTGCGGAAGGAACTCTTCCGCAGCAGCTTTTTTGTTACTTTGTTTTGCTCTTAAAGATCCCATACCCGTAAGGGGGCAGTGTGCAGCTTGCTGCCCGCTCGCCGGTGAGAAGATCCTCCATCTCGCCGCGAAGGGCGACGGTGACCGTATCATCGCCGGAATAGTTTTCCACAAACACAAACTGATCCTCGCCGTTTGTGCGGCTGTGGGCAGTGACACAGTGGGGAAGGGGGGCATCCGTATCCACGGCGGAGAGAATACCCAGCTCCCGGATCAGAGTACCGATGATTTCATTCTTGAGGGATCCGGTATCGCGGCAGGCCTGATAGACCGCGCGGCCTTCGCCGAACCGATGCTCGGTGACAGCGGGGGTGTCCCTGTAATACCCGTCGGTATACGCTGCCAGTGCCTTCGCGCCATGCAGCTGCAGCACCTCGCAGTAGTCCACCAGCTCATGCTCTGTGCCATTCACCGCCGCATGCTGCCGCTCAGTGGGGTAGAGTGTATCGATCTCCTCGGACACAATGCCGAACACATTCTTCAATTCCCCGGCAGGGACGCCGCCCAGCCAGCAGAGATCCGTTTCATCCACAGTGCCCAGCATATAGGTGGCGTAGAGAGTACCGCCGGCGCGGACATACTCTGTAAGATTGCGGATAGTCTCCCGCCCTGTGAGGTACAGCATGGGTGCTATCACCATCTTATAGCCGGAGAGATCCGCGGTGGGGGATACGATATCGCAGTTGATGCCCCGCTCCCAAAATACCCTGTGGTACTCATAGCAGGTATCAAAATATTTTTTGTTGGCAGTAGCATAGGCCTGTGCATCGTCCAGCGCCCACATATTTTCCCAGTCGAAGATAATGGCGGCTTTTGCATCCGTCATGCTGCCGGCCAGCTGATCGATCTGCTCCAGCACCTTACCGGTAGTCTGCACAGAGCGGAATACACGGGTATTTTCTGTGCCGTCATGTCCCACCACGGCGCCGTGGAACTTCTCGGAGGAGCCGCGGCTCTTGCGCCACTGGAAGTACTGCACACTGTCGCTGCCGTGAGCCACCGCCTGCAGGGAGGAGAGCGTGTCCAGTCCCGGGCGCTTGGGCTTATTATAGGGCTTCCAGTTCACAAGGCTGGGAGTGCTCTCCATAAGCAGGAATGGCTTGCGCTTGAGAGAGCGGTAAAGATCATGCCAAAAGGCTGCCCGCTGGGCGATCACAGCATCGTCGCCATTGTGCCACTCGGGGTAGGAGTCCCACGAGGCGAAGTCGATGACCTCAGACAGCTTATGATAGTCGAGATCATAGAACTCATACATCATGTTGGTGGTCACAGGCAGGTGAGGGCAGACCTCGCGCAGAGGCGCGACTTCATTTTTGATGAAATCCATGGTCTGATGGGTGACAAAACGGTGCCAATCCAGATTCAGACCGTGTACACCGGTCTCTGTCAGCGCTCCGGGCGGCTCAATCTGGTCAAAACTGTCGTAAGTATGGCTCCAGAAGGTTGTCCACCATGCGTGGTTGAGCTCTTCGATATTATTATGATACTTCTCCCGAAGGAAATCGCGGAAAGCCTGCACACACAGGGGGCAGTGGCACTCACCGCTGAACTCGTTGGAGATATGCCAGGCGATCACAGTGGGATTATTTCCGTAGCGCTCGGCAAGGCGGCGGTTGATGGCGCGCACCTTCTCCCGGTACACAGGGGAGGTGAAGCAGTGGTTGTGGCGGGCGCGGAAATGGTCGCGCACACCGTTTGACGATACCCGCAGCACCTCGGGGTACTTGTCCGCCATCCAGTGGGGACGGGCACCGGAGGGGGTGGCAAGGATCACCTTGCCGCCATTTTTGCCGATGCGGTCGATGATCTCATCCAAAAAGCTGAAATCATACTCCCCCTCCCTGGGCTCCAGCTTTGCCCAGGAAAAGATGCCAACGGTCATCTCATTGAAATGCGCCTTGCGCATCAGATCCATGTCCGCGTCCCAAATACTCTTATCGTACAGCCACTGCTCGGGGTTATAATCCGCGCCGTGGATCAGGTGAGGGAAGGAAGGGCAGGGGTAATTCTTTTCCGCCATCTCGTTGTCCTCCTAAAATAAACTGATTACCGCTATGGTATCACGAACGGCAGCACAAATCAACTGCCGCTTGAAAGCGACAAAAAATGAATGTATAATATTGTCTGTATAGTCATTTTCAGAGATGGGAGGAATCCTGTGAAACGACCGTTCAGACTTGAGACTACATCCTTTTCCCTGCACATCATGGCAATGCTCTTCATGCTGTGCGACCACCTGTGGGGCACCAATATGATCCCCGGCAATGACTGGCTCACCTGCATTGGGCGCATCGCCTTTCCCATATTCGCGTTTATGATCGTGGAAGGCTATTTCCACACAAAGAATCTCAAAAAGTATGTGCTGCGGCTGCTCCTGTTCGCCATTCTCTCCGAGATCCCCTTCAATCTTGCCATCGGCAGCCGTCTCATTTATCCCATCCACCAGAATGTACTGTGGTGCTTCCTTCTGTCCGTAGGTCTCATTCACTGGAATGAGAAGGTCAGGGAAAAGAAGCTGTGGCTCCGCCTCCTTGTGGGCGGCACAACCGCGCTGCTTGGCGCGCTGGGCGGACTTGTCACCTTTATGGACTATCACCACGCAGGTGTTCTCACAGTGCTGCTGTTCTACTTCTTCCGCGGGAAAAAGTGGTGGCATTATGCACTGCAGCTAATAGGAATGTGGTGGATCAACCTTGAGCTGCTGGGCGGACTGGGCTATGAATTCACCCTGTTTGGACTGGACTTCTTCTTTGTTCAGCAGGGACTGGCGCTGCTGGCGCTTATTCCCATATGGCTGTACCGGGGCAGGCAGGGACCACACTCCAAAGCACTTCAGTATCTGTACTACAGCTTTTATCCGCTCCATCTGCTGATTTTGGGACTTCTGAAATTTCTGTAATTTTTGTATATCTATTAGGAGGTTTTTTCCATGAAACATTCGAAACTTCTGAAGCTGACAAGCCTGCTGCTGGCGTTTCTTGTTACCGGCTGCGCCGCGACACCCACACTGCAGCGTCCCGAGGTGAATGTAACCAGTGACTCGCTGTATGTAAAGCCGGTGGAGAATATGCCCGAGGACTTCATTCTGGGTATGGACGCCTCCTGCATTCCCGCGCTGGAGGCAAGCGGTGTGAAGTATTACGACCACGACGGCACCGAGAAGGATGTCTACCAGATCCTCAGCGAGAATGGCATCAACTATATCCGCGTGCGTGTGTGGAACGATCCCTTTGACGCAAACGGCAACGGCTACGGCGGCGGTAACTGCGACATTGAAAACGCGATTGCCATCGGCAAGCGCGCCACAGCCAACGGCATGAAGCTTCTGGTGAACTTCCACTACTCCGACTTTTGGGCAGATCCCGGCAAGCAGATGGTGCCCAAGGCATGGCGCGGCATGAGCATTGAGGAAAAGACCGAGGCGCTCTACGAGTACACCAAGGACTGTCTGAAGCAGCTGAAGGATGCCGGCGTCGTGGTGGGTATGGTGCAGATTGGCAATGAGACCAACGGCGCTATGTGCGGTGAGAACAGCAGCGCTGTGGGCGGCTGGAAGAAGATCATGGATCTGATGAGCGCAGGCTCCAAGGCAGTGCGCGAGGTGTTTCCCGACGCGCTGGTGGCTGTCCACTTTGCCAACCCCGAGAAAGCAGGCAGCTACGACAGCTATGCCAAGAACCTTGACTACTATGGCGTGGACTACGATGTATTCGCCTCCTCCTACTATCCCTTCTGGCACGGCACACTGGACAATCTTGCTTCTGTGCTGTCCGGCATTGCCACCAAGTACAACAAGAAGGTCATGGTGGCAGAGACCTCCTACGCCTACACCGCAGCTGATACCGATTTCAGCGGCAACACCATTGGTGACGGCGGCGGCATTGTGAAAAACTATCCCTTCACCCTGCAGGGTCAGGCCAATCTGGTACGCGACGTTGTGGACACTGTGGTGAATAAGACCACGAACGGCATCGGTGTATTCTATTGGGAAGGCACCTGGATCAGTGTAGGTCAGAACTCCTGGGAGGAAAACAGCGCCAAGTGGGAGAAGTACGGCTCCGGCTGGGCATCCTCCTACGCGGGCGGCTACGATCCCGATGACGCCGGCCAGTGGTACGGCGGCTGCGCGGTGGACAATCAGGCCTTCTTTGACGCAAACGGCAAAGCACTGGAATCTCTGAAGGTATTCGGACTGCTCGGCAAGGGCAACACCGTGGAAAACAAGGCAGATGCCATTGAGGACACCGAGCTGATCATCGACCTCAAGGGCGACATTGTTCTGCCCGACACCGTAAACGCCATCATGCTGGACAACTCCAAGCAGTCTATCCCCGTTGAGTGGCACAATGTGGACATTGAAACCATGAAGAACGGCGGCGCCGCCAAGTACACCATCCTCGGCACTGCCGGAGGTATGGAGGCACGCTGCTATGTTTCCATGGTCCACTATAACTATCTCGCAAACTGGAGCTTTGAGGAGGGCGACGCCGGCTGGACCGCCACCGCTATCGGCTCCTTCGATGAGCTCTATGTGGAGGATAAGGTCACCGACTCCATGACCGGCACCAAGCACTACCACTTCTGGGGCGCAGGCGAAAACTGTGTGGAATTCACGCTGGAGCAGAATGTCACCGGTCTGAAGGAAGGCAACTACACCTACTCTATCTCCATCATGGGCGGCGACGGCGGCGCGACCGAGATCTATGCCTATGTGAAGATCAACGGCGAGATCGTCTGCACTGCCGACACCGAGATCACTGTGTACGATGAATGGCACACCGCCACCATTGAAAACATCCCCGTAGGCGAAGGCGATACTATTGTAGTAGGTCTCTATGTCAAGTGCGCCGGACCCAACGCATGGGGTAAGATTGATGACGCACTGTTTAATTCCGTCATCGAATAACAGGAAGGAATTGTTATGAAACAGAAATTCTGCCGCGCAGCGGCATCTCTCCTGAGTGCCATTCTGCTGCTGGGTATATGCGCCTGCGGCGCGCCCGCAGCCGCGCCCGACACAACAGATGATAACTACCGCACCTTCTATCAGATCTTCGTGGGTTCCTTTTCTGATTCCAATGGCGACGGTATCGGAGATCTTCGGGGTATCATCAACCGCTTCGACTATCTGAACGACGGAAATGTGAACTCCGAAACCTCCCTCGGCGTGCAGGGCATCTGGCTCTCACCCATCTTCAAATCCCCCTCCTATCATAAGTATGATGCCTCCAACTACTATGAGATCGACTGGCGGTTTGGCACCGAGGCGGATCTGAAAGAGCTCATTGAGCTGTGCCACTCCCGCAATGTGAAGATCATTCTTGACCTTGCCATCAACCACACCTCCAACAACCACGAGTGGTTCACCCGCTTCAAGGAGGCGCGGATGCAGGGCAACACCATGGATCCCTACTATGATTACTACTCCTGCGTGACCACTGAGGAGAAGAAGGGCGGCGTGACCTATCAGAAGATCGCCGGTGTGGACTGCTGGTATGAGTGCAATTTCTCCGGCGGCATGCCCGAACTGGATTTTGACAATCCCGAGGTGCGCATGGAGGCAGTGGCGCTTGCCGAGTACTATCTGAACATGGGTATCGACGGCTTCCGCTTCGATGCCGTGAAGTACATCTACTATGGCGACACCGAGCGCTCTGTGGACTTCTGGGAGTGGTACATGGACGAACTCAAGGCCATCAATCCCGACATCTACTGTGTGGGTGAGTGCTGGTCGGGAGAAGGGGAGATCCTTGCCTATTACAGCGCTATGAACTGCTTCAACTTCGCCATGTCCCAGGCGGAGGGTGTGGTGGCCACTGCCGCCAAGGGCAACTCTATCAACACTTATACCAATTATGTAGAGAGTTATCAGGACAAGATCACAGCCGCAAACAGCGAGGGTATGGTGATGCCCTTCCTGACCAACCACGATATGGACCGCATTGCCGGTGCCTTCATTCTGGAGGGCAATATGCGCATGGCGGCGAACCTCTATCTGCTGTGTACCGGCTCTCCGGTGATCTACTACGGCGAGGAGATCGGCATGCGCGGCTCCCGCGGCAGCGAGAATACGGATGCCAACCGCCGTCTTGCTATGCTGTGGGGCGACGGAGATCTGATCCGTGACCCGGAGGGTACCACCTACCTTGCCAAAAATCAGATCCAAACCACAGTGACCGATCAGATGGAAGACGAGGGAAGCCTTCTGCGCTACTACTGCCGTCTGCTCACTGTGCGCCACACTTATCCCGCTATTGCCCGCGGCGACTATAAGGCACTGGATTGCGGTCAGCGCAAATTTGGCGGCTTCCTCATCACTCACGAGGGTGAACAGCTGATCCTGCTGCACAACACCGGCACCGAGCCTGTGACCTATGACCTCAGCACCTGCGCCGCCCTTGCGGGCATCAGTGTCAGCGAGCTGTGCGAGTCCATCGGCATGGGCAGCGCCAAACTGAAGGGTACCACCCTCACTTTGGACGGACAGACCAGTGTGATCCTGAAGTAACTACTATATTATAATAGTCCACAGGCACAGCGGAGAGATCTGCTGTGCCTGTTTTGTTATTCAAATTGGAGTTTGTCGGGGTGATTGTTTTTAGCAAATGCCTACCGTGCTGCTGTCGCAGCAGAGAACTCGCCATCTCGTTGCCACCGTGTCCTGTCTCCGACGGGGTACTTTTGTATAGAAACAAAAGTACCCAAAAATTCTCCCAAGGCGTTCCCCCTTGGGTATCTCCCTTTTAGAGAACAAAATTGTTCATGCGGCACATTCTCGTCGAGAAGGCGCTGCTCTTGCCCCGCTGCCGCTCCTGCGGATCAGCACTAAAAATACTGCGTTTCCCCTGGAGTGCCACTTTCGCAGTGACCTGAAAGTCCTATCATAACAGGCACCCAAAAGCAAAGGCAGAGACTAACGCCATACTGTGCAGTAGCGGCCGAGCGGGGCAAACGATTCGCATTTGGGGGTCTTGTGGTGCCGTTAATTGTTTGAACCGCTATGTCCTTGCTTTGGCGGGAAGGCTGAAACCGAA
>JAZLEB010000146.1:0-23173 GCA_045615065.1 Candidatus Pelethomonas sp.
ATGACCTCCCTTTGCTTTATTTGGTGCAGTTGGCGGACCGCACCCCTATCTTAAAGCAAAGGGAGTTTTTTCGTCTACATCATCGCCATTAGGCTTCTTTTGAACCACTCGCCCAGCGAGTGGTTTTCTTTGTTTACACAATAAAACAAACCTGCCGCTTATTGCAGCAGGTTCGTTTTGAACTATTGCGGATATATTTACTTCTGACTATCAAGGAGCGTTATCAACAGATCATTGTTGATTTTTCTCCCTTTCTGTCTCTCCACTTCCTTGAGTTCCAAAAGGAAGCGAGCAAACTCTTCCTCGCTCAAATTGCGAATTCGTTTCATCAATTCAAATTCTCGGTCATCCACAACAAATTCCTTCATCCCGTCACCATCCTTTCGAAATAAAAACCGTACAATTGGCACAAATCCTTTAGCGCCTTTTCCTGTGCTGTAAACTCTGAATATTCTCTGTATTTTCGAATTGCAATTAGATACTCCCGCACAGGTATTTCTTTCTTAGGCGCGCTGTAAAGAAAGACACTTCCATCATGTCCTGCTATTACGCCCATTGCCTTAGGACTGGATACCAGAGCATTCAAATCCGCAATACTAGGTGGCATACTATGCGGATGGTTATGTAGAATAATTACGCCTTTTCCGTCACGATATTTGGAAAGCGCTACAGAAAAACTATTAGTTCTCCTTACACCACCTTTAATATTCTGATCTGTTATTCGTGCAATTTCATCGCCCGTAGCTGCGTCAATTGCATAGATTTCTTCCGTATCACTGTTATCTCTATTGCTTAGCGCCCACTTTGCTCGCGTTTCCAATGCTGCGGCTACTCGCGGATTATCGGTAACTTTGTTGAAATTTTTATTATACTCCACACTTTGTATCTTCGGCCAATTTACACCGTTCGGCAAACCAGATGTTTTCCTCGGCGATTCTTCTGCCTCCGTCACATTGTTACTATTTTCCCCGAGACCCGAAAATCCATCCGTGCCATCAAACTTATCCAGATTCAGCAGCACCATTGCGCCGCGGGCTTCCGGTTCACTGAGTCCCAGCGCATCCAGCAGTTCGTATTCCGGCATCTCCATTGCCCGGAGTTTTTCTTCGCCCAGCGCCGCAAGATACCGCCGCTCCGCTTCCAGTATACCACGCTCAAGGTTGGATTGCAATTGCGCTTCCCCGAGGACGGTTTTTTCAGCGTTCTCGATCACACGCTCCGCCAGCGCGGCATAATCCGCGCCGGCACCGCTGTACGCATCGATTCCCAGCGAGGTCACTGCGGCGATCTCACCGCTTTCCAGCAGATCGGCGGTGAAGAACGACACCAGCGAGGTGTAGGCGATCTCCTCCCACGTGGGCAGGTCGTACTCCTCTCCCAGCATCATGGTACGCAGCAGCGGTTCAATGAAGTTCTGCAGATTTTCCTCAATGGCTTCCGCGCCGCCCTTGACGGCAGCCGCGCCCGCAAAGCGATACAGCGCGTTGTCCAGCGCGGCGATCTTTACGAGAAGGTCATCCGCGGCAATGCCGCCAAAGGTGCCGATACCACCCAGCAGATACTGAAATCCCGCCTCGCTGGCACCGACACTGATGGCATAGAGCTTTGCGTGCTCTTTGCTACAGCCCCGCTCCAGCGCCGATGTGTACGCATTGCCCGATGCGGAAAGTCCGACTGTGGCACTGCCCAAAGCGGCGGTCACCGCAGGCGGCACACCAAGGGCGGTCGCCACCGCCGTGGTCAGGATCATGGGTGTCATATTACCCACTTGATTGGCAATGCCATACGCCACCTTGTCGATCCCCTCAAGATCCTTCGAAAAATAGTAGTTCGCGTACTGAAGCGAACCGGGTTCGATCTTCTCCTCGCTAAACAACTGTTCAAATCCGTCGACCGCGTTATCCACACCCGACACAAAGCCAAGAGCGCCGCTGTGGACAGCATAGTCGATGTTTTCCCACCAGTTGTCGCCCTTCATGTCCTGAACGGCTTGTGCCCTAGCCTGTCCGTACCGCATTTTCAGGGTGTTTTCTATGTGCCGCAGATATTCCTGCGCCGTTTCACTGCCCTCTTTTGCGAGAAGGTAATTGTACATATCCACCTCTGTACCATTCATGTACAGAAGCAGCACCGAGCCGTCCCGGTTGTCCACTGTTTCGCTGCCGACCGTCGCGACTCTATTTCTGATCAAGTCAGCATTATCAAGGGAAAAGGTAACAATATTCCCGATTTCGCCCCCACCGCCTACCGCATGGTAGTAGTCAGGGTTTTGGATCGTCGCCCCCTGTAACGCATAGGCTTCATACTCCGGATCTTCTAAATATTTGGCATAGATGCCAAAGGATCGCTGTTTGTTCTCTTCCTCCCAAAACCGCGCCAGTTCGCCCGCTTTCTCCGCGTCACCCGTTTTCCCAACGATATAGGTGTCGACCAGCGCTCTCTGCTCCTCGCTGCCGGGAACGATGCGGTAGCCGGGATCCTTCAAGGTATTCCTCTTCGGCAAAACAAAGCCGTATTCCTGCTGACCCCCATGGATCTCCGTCTGCAAAATATCATCACCCGATGCAGACACCTTTGCCCGCTTGGGTGCTGCCAGTTCCCACGGCTGCTGCTTATAGCCTTTCGCGCTCCACCCGTCTGCCCAGCTGACGGTAAGCTTCTGCCCCTCGCCGGGGTCTGTGAGCTTGATCTTACCGTCATAGGCCATCTGCAGCAGCTTGTCGTAGTCCAATCCGTCCACGCCGAGACCGATCACACTTTTCGCGTCGAAGACATTCAGAAGTTTCCTGATCTCTCCCGGCACTTTGATTTGCTCAGGTTCGTTGGTAGAAGTCACATCTGTCTGCTTCCCGGTCGCAGTGTCTGTTTGTCCCCACTCTTTGTTTCCGGTTGTCCCGGATGGCTTATTGTCCGCACCGCTCAGCGGCGGAAGCCACGGCTTTTGGGTCTCCCGCGCCTGTTTCTCCACAGGCGCGGGTGTTTTTTGCGCCGCAGTGCCGGGGTCCCACAGTACGGGTTGAATGCCAAGTCCCGTTTGCTTCATCGGCTTCACCTCCGGTCACTGCTCATCCTCAAGGGAGAAATTGTACCGTTCCATCAGGCGGCACAGCTCCACCCACTGCTCCCGGGAGATCTTTGAGGTGATCTCCCGCATATTGTGCTCGTCGAACGCATTGGGCAGGCCCCGTTTCAGATTGATTTCCGCAGCCTCCATGATTTTTGCCCACTCCTCCGCACTCCAGCCGCTGCCAAAGCTATCGGGTTCGCCGTAGCGCAGACTGATGTACACTTCGTTCGCGTAAGCTCTGGCAAGGGCATCCGCCAGTTCACTGTCGATGCCCTGTGCCATCAGATAGGCCTTAACGGCGCCGCGGTCGGCATCCGTAAAGCCAGCTTCAAAGACAAGGCGGTAGATCTCGGCGGCGTCCACACTCTCTGCCTCCGTGCCGGAACTGCCAAGCTTCAGGCTTTCCATATATTTCTCATAGTCAAATTCCTGCTGCCAACGATCCTGAGAAAGTTGGAGCTGCTTCCACTCCATCATATATTCCGCCTCCCAGCGCTGCATCTGGGCCGCAAACTGCTCCTGCGAGAGCTGATACTCCGCCGCCCACCGCTCAATCTCCATCAGCTTCGTGAGGTATTCCTGCGTGATCTCCAGCGCCGTATCCGCCTTTTCAAACTCACCCTGCGCCCGAAGATCCGCGATCTCGCGGGCGGTGTCGGTGGCCAGCTTGGTCTGTGCCTGCTGAACGGCAAGACGATTTTGCGCCGCGGCATTCATAATGGAGCCGTACTGTGCCTGACCGATGCCGCCCCTGTCGCCGCGCATTTCCGCATACAGTGCGGCATTGTCCAGTGCCTGCTGCTCCTCAAGCGCTACACTCTCCGCCTGCGCCTTGAACTGGGGCTGCGCATCCTGCAGCATCCGCTCATACTCTGCGATCGCCTGCTGTACCGCGTAGTCCACCGCCGCATTATTCTGTTCCAGTGCAGCGCTCTGCCAGGCATCCAGCAGTGCATTCATTCGATCTTCCGGAGAAGCACTCGTTACCGCGCCAACGCTGTTGCCGCCGGATATATTTTCACGCTCTCCGCTCAGTGCTCCAACAGGAATGTACATGGAACCGTCCGTTCCGCCGGAATAACCCGAACGCGCTCGGATCTTCTCGGCAATATTATGCCAGTAAGCCTTGTCCTCGGGAGTCTCAGCTTTTTCATATTCCTCCTGGCAGTACTGAACCAGTTGATAGTTGCCGTCGCTGAGAAACCACTCATCTGCTCCGGCTGTACCGTCTTTCATCTCTCTGGGTTTTCCGTCGTAGTAATACCAAATGCCGTCCCTATCAAACTCGGCAGGCTCTCCGGTACCTCCGCCGGCAAGCGCTGTTTCCAAATTCTGTGTGTAACCGCCCTTATTTGAGTGCTCGTACATCAGTTCAGGATCAACACCAAACTGCTCGTAAAACTCAAACAACTCCTTATCGGTCAGTGCATTTACCGCACCGCCGGACCGGTTCATGGCATCAACGATCTGCTCGTATCCCGCTTCGCCTGTACCGCCCTCGCCCCAGATCTGGTCATTGATACTGCTATAGTCATCGGGCGCACTTGCAGCAGTCAGTGTTTTTCCCATAGTTTCCACAACAGGAGTGGTAGGCTGTTCAGGAATCCCGGCATCACCACCGCGGGGCGGAGTATCGACCACTAACGACGTCAAGGTGCTCTTAGGCAGTGTGTAGGTATCCAAAGGCGTTCCTTGGTTCGCTGTTGTGTGCTTTTTCGCCATATTATTCACCTCCCGCGAAAATGCCTGCGCGATCACAGATCACCAGCATGCGGATCATATCCTCACTGAGATCCAGACCCTCGCCGTTTCCGTTAAGGATCCCGCGCTTCACCAGTTTTTGGATGGTGTTACGTGCCCACTCGGGGCATTCTGTCACTGTGTTGTATCTCATAACATTGTCCTCCTTCGTATCGCCGCAGCGGGGCATCCGGGGCGGCAGATTCCCCGCAAGGATCATACCGCCTGTCCACTTGCCGCCGCAGTCCCACTGAATATGGGGCATGTCGGGAAAACTGCCCCAATCGCCGCCCCACGAAAATCCCATTCCCTTCGCAATAGCTGCCGCCTTGTGAAAAAAGGCATTATCGTCATATTCATGCCCCTTCACATTCCTGCAAAAGTCAAACGCAAGTCCAGCCGAATCGGCGTGGAAGGTAGGCACTCGTCCGTTGGTAACGATGCTGCCCGGGCGGGTGCGTCCCTGAGCATACAGGTACTCCTGATATTCCCTGTCACGCACAGTTTGTGTGACCAGCACATCCAGTCCCGCTTCTCGGCACAGGTCGAGCCATCTGCGGCAATTTACCTCCACATCATCCCGAAGCCGGGCGAGATCACGGCTCACCAGCATGCTCGATCGCCTCCTGCATCTTCTGACTTTGGGTACCGAAGTAGAACGAGATCACCATCAAAAAAATGGTAAGGAAGTCCTGTCCGGTCACATCACCCCGAAGAGCAAGCACAGCAAACACCGCTGTCAGCGCAACGGTTACAATGCTCTTCACCGACAAAAGTGCCGCCGCGCGCCTCATGATCTTTTCATTCTTCATTGTTATCCCTCTCTTTCTTCTCCCGCAAAACAGTTTTCAGGCACAGCATCAGCAATTCCCCACCGAAGAAGGCAAGGATCACGCCGAGCAGCGCTGCACTGTCATGTCCGGTGCGGGAGAGAATCCGCAGCGCCCACGCGCAGGCCGCCGTTCCCGCTCCCACGCACCAGAACACGATCAATTTACTGAACAGGTGAGGGATTGCCGCAATCCTTTTGAAAAAACGTTTCATCACAGTTCCTCCCACTTGTGCGCCTGTTTGTTCAGATGCTTCTCCAACTTGCCAAGCGCCTCGGAAACCGGACCGTTGCAGCCCTGTTCCCTGAGGCCCTTGAGGCAGGCAAGGATTGCAAAGCACATAATTGTCTGCTCCTCGCACATAGCAGCAAGCTCACGATCCTGCTTCTTCTGCCGCGACACAAAACGGAAGCACCAGAGAAGCACTCCTCCAATGACACCCAATGCCGTCAGCACAGAGGCTACTTGAATAATGAGCTCTCCGTCGATGTACATTCCCCCAACCTCCCTTCTGTTACTCGGCGACGCCGAAGGCAATCCACTCGTATATTTCACCGTTTTTGTTGTTGATACTTGTAGGGCCGTCGTCGTAAGTCACTCTATCGTAATCAACGATATTCCCAATACGCCATGTCAGCTGCCCTGTACCGGAAGTGAATTGAATGGTGTCATCGACGAGTGTACGTGTCGACTCATCACCATCTCTGGGTGTAGCTTGAATCTCATAGCTGGCGGGCATATCGCAGCCGATCCAGAGACACCAACCAGCCTCAACACCAATGGAGCTCATGATTTTTTCGAAATGCTGAGCACCTGTAGTATCGCCCCATTGATAGGAACCTACTTTAGCAGGTACCGTACGCATCAGCACAGCCCTCGGTTTAAACCCCGGCGTTTGAATGGCAACGGATCTCGTTCCAGTTCCTGTGTATCGGCCGCAGGCTATCAAGGTTCTCGCGGAAACAGTGTTTGATACTTCACTCAATGCCTGTTCGATTGTTTCTGTGTTATCGTTGATTGGTTTTACGGACAGCGGGTCAGAAGACTCCAGCAAATTCAAACCATATTTTTCTGTCTGTTTCATCTGTTGTCTCCCTCCATGTATTCCTCGCCGGTGATAGCCTCGTAATCCTCAGCGGTAAGAACCCCTTTTACCACGGCATTGGCGACCATTTCAGCTGTCCATAGTCCCTGCTTGTACCATTTCTCAATCTTATTTTTCATCCGTTATCCCTCCAAAAGCGTGTCGGTCATCATTGCTGTGTAAACCACCTGCGCCTCGATCATATCCAACTGGCTTGGAAGATCCGCAGACTCAGGGATCGCCGCAAGGTCAGCTGCGATCTCCTGAGCGCTTCGCTCCGCCACCGCGCCGTTATACTTGTACAGCGGGATCATGTGCTCCTCGAACAGGATTGGATTTTCCTCGCCGCCGGGGAACAGCCGGAACTGATAACCTCCCTGTTCATTGATGCAGATATCATTATCGGAGGGCTGGCGAAACGCATCGGAGAAACCATCCACGATTCTGCTCTGCTCGTCCATGGAGATGTAGTGCTTGTTGTAGAATTCTTCCATATTCACCCCTCCTTACAGGTTTGCATCCAAAACGATTTTCGTACCGGCAGTTGCACGCACCATATAAGTTTTATCTACATTAAGGCCGTTCGTTGCAATATTAAGCACGATACAATTTCCGGTTCTCGTAAACACGGTCGGTGTTGTTGTAATTGGATACCTCGTTACTCCGTCAAACAACTCCAAGATACTGAAATCAAATGTATGAGTAGGTGTAGTACGAAGTTCCACCGGCGTTTGGATTGTCACTCTTGCATTGTTGCTTGACACTGGTACAGCAGGCCAAAGTTGTGCGTACTGTACGGGTGAATACACCATTTGATACCGCTGGCACTTCGCCAATTCCTCGCCGTAGTCCGGGATTTCGTTTAGCACCCACGTGCTGCCGTCCAAATGGGCAAGAGTCTGTGTGTCGCCCAGCTCCATCTTTACCGCTGTGATAGTCGCTGAAGCATTGGCAGTTATAGCGCTAAAATACGCTCTAAGCTGGGATGGATTATTGCCAATTACCCCTGTAACACTGTACAAACCAGGTTCAGTAAAATTAACCGCTAATTGGTTTGCAGAAGTTTCGCCGTATCTCGCAGCGAACCTCACCGTTCCGCTGACATCTGTGACCAAAACGGATATCGTAATTTCCCTGCCTGCATATCTATCGAAGTTTTCTGTTTTTTGAGATAGTGCAATATAACCGCTCACTGTGTCCGCAAACACCAAACCGTTCTCCAATAAATCTACCGTTGCAGTTAAATGGTTGATGGACCATCTATCAATAGAATATCCGCTTGAGGCGTAAGAAGTTTGTCCTCTTTGATTGACAGGATTCACAAAGCACCAGTTATGCAGCAGGTTTGGATTCGGTCTGTGGTTCAGTACTTTACCCATCTCCGCACTCAGCGCAGCCGTTGTGCCGCCTGTGGTGAGGTCGTTGATCACAAGTGTGCTTCCCGCAGGCAGATTATTCAGCGCAGACTCCACAGCTACCCTTGCGTTCACCGCGGCAGTGGCAGCACCGAGCGCACCCAGTCGGCTTTCCGCAGCTGATACAGACCCCTCTGCCGCCACTGCCGCCGCGCTCTCCGCACGCTGTGCCAGTGTCTGCACTTCCTCGCTGTAGCTGATGATCTTATCATCCACCTTTTGGACACTTGCCATCACCTGTTCGTAAACACCGGCGGAGGGCTCTCGTGCATCACTGCCAATCTCGCTGCCTTTGCGCACCGTACCGATACTGTCCCACACACTTGTCAGAATCTCGCCGTCAGCTCCGACACCATACATGCCGACTTCAATCTCAAGTCCGATGTTGTCGCGCACCAGCAGTTCCCAGGGAAGAACACAGGTATTATCCTCATTTACAACAGCTGTAATTGCCTTTCCGCCAGTGCGGAACACGGCACTCTTGCTGTATTTCTCCCAGCTCCTATCAAGGGTAAACTGGCAGGTGTATACATCCTGAGCGCCGCTGTACAGCGCTTCACTCTTCTGTACACTCACAACACTGCCGTTTACATTGATCTCAATCATATCTCTCACCTCCTTACAATCCAAAGAACACGATCTTGCCGGTGTAGGGTTCGTCAGCCGTCAGGATAATGCTGCCGCCGGCGTTGTATACCACACGAGTTGAAACTGTTCCCCATGTTCCGCTGCGGTATACTCCGTCCACCAGCTGATAAAGGTTATAGCCGAAATTTCCGTTTTCCCGCTTGTGATCACTTTTGGGAATCGTCAGCTGAACCGCGCCGCTCACTGCTGCCCAGCTGCCGGCGGAAAAGCTTACCGGTGTACTCTTAACAAGTTCCGGTGTTCCGCCGCTTGCCACAGTTTCAATATCCTCTTTCAGCTGATCCAGTTTGGATTTGTGCGCATCCAGAACACTTTGAACCGTTGCTGCAGCACCTTCGTTCACTGCTCCAAGTTCAGCCGCGGCCCCTTTTGCTGCCAGTTCCTTCAGAAGCTGATTATTGAGATAGTCCTTCACAGCATCCGGGTGATACTGCATGTCTGCTCTCACTTGCGCCTCGTTTTCCTCATAGGCGGGAAAATCCTCGATTTTTGTCCAGTTTTTTTCATAACTTAGTTTTGTCAGTGCCATATCTTATCTATCCCTTCCCCGATATCGGTAAAACACCTGCGCGGAAATCACCGCCATGTCCATACCGATCTCGTTATTGCTCAGTGTCATAGTAAAATGCCGCACATTCCTGCAACCTGGTTTGCGTCTTGCTGCCGCTGCAAACCGAAGAATCCCGAGATTGCGGCAGCAGAGGTTACGGGGCGTAAGATGCCAGCTCATTGCCCGCACCGGTGTAAGATCCTCACGCTTTTCGTGGTCCGTCTCGTATGTAACACGAAGAACGGAATCCGTGTCGCCTCGTACGTTGAACACCACCGCGGTGATATCCTTCAGTCGATCATAGGTGCCCATATACTGGGTCGCAAAGCGGTAAACCTTTTCAATGGCAGTTCCATAGTCGGCAAAGACACGTTTCATCGCCGTCACACGGCCTTCAGCATCCAGATGCAGGGTCGTCTCCCCCACCTTGATGAACGCCTCCGCGCCGATGTTCGTAAAATAAAACCACACCGGATCACTGTGACCACTAAGCATATAGTCCCAGCAGTATACCTCTCCGTCTGCCGCGATCCAGTACCGCCCACCGTCGTCATAGCTGCATACTGTCGCCGCTCTTCTCAGAAGAGGCAGCAGGCCGTTACTCACCTTTCGGCTGATGGATACAACATTGTTCTCATAAGCCGCTGATGTGTTTTGCACGATGCATACACCGTTTTTTGTATTTGCAAACACCAGATTGTTTTCGATAAGCTGAATGCTCCACGGAAGATCGCAGCCAATGGCGGCATTGATTGGCGTATAGTTCATGGCGAGCATCACCCTGCCGCTTGCCATCTCCTGGGTTCCAAGTGTCACTCTGCCAATACTTTGCTCCTTGAACACCACCAGCATGCTCTGCTGTCTGCCAAATCCTGTAATAGCATCCCCCGCATCACCCGCCAGGTTGTACTGCACCACCGGGAAATATCCGGGATCCACGATCGCATGACTGCCGCACCAAAAGTAGGCATTGGGCTGCGCCGCACAGCCGCCAAGGACGACACAGATATTCCGCTCGCCGCCGTACACCGCCGCATACTTACAATCCATAATACTGTTGTAAGCATCCGCATTTTCTTTCGTATAGGTGATCTTTACCGTGTTCACGCGAACAGGCTCGTGGTGGGTAGGCTCCTTGCCGAAAATTACCCTACCCTTTTCCGCATCCACTGTGTACCCGCTGCCTTCGGAGAGCACCTGACCGTCCACCGTCACTGTGTCAACACTGTCAATGTTCTCCTCGGGCAGTTTGTATTCCTTCACTCCCTGTACCGTGGAGTACCACACAGTTTTCTGTCCGCTGAGCCTGTTCTCCCCTTGATACTCATCTCCCGCAGCAGTAGCAGGATCTGCGTTGATGAGGATCACCGGAGTGTAGGCTTCCACAATGCTGCAGGCCAGCATTTCATTCTCCTCCGCGATGCAGAAATAACCGCCCCGGTTCTTGTAATACAGCTTGCCGCCGTAGCAAAACCATGTTCCGCGGTTTTCCGGCACATCTCCAGCAAGCTTCTGCAATGTCAGCTTCTCCGGATCTTCCACCCTGGCGGCATACAGAGCATCGCCGATGTGAAACAGCACATGACCATAATAGTCCGTTTCATAGGCTGACCAACCTGTTCCCAGCTTCTCTCCACTTGCATAAACCTGCCCGTCGCGGCAGCAGAGCGTTCCTTCCTTCCACCAGAGGTTCTTCATCTCAGGGCTTTCGTTGACACCGAGCCGATAGTTAAGTTCCCATGTATTTAATCCGCCGTCCAAGCGGGGAAAAGTCACTGTATACTCCCTCGCCGGCGTAGGTGCCGATGATCTCTTTGCCATGCTGTCACCTCCTTACAAACCGTATACATCTTCAACCGTGTTGAAGTCCGTATGAGGCCGCTGTGTCAACCGGGCAAGGCGGTTCTCAAATTCATTTTTCAGCGCAGCATAGGCGTATGCATCCTCCTGCATCACAAGCTGCGCTGCCGCGTAGTAGGGCAGGATCATCTGCACCGCCGGTGTATTGTCCAGCTCATCTCCGTCCCGAGGCGCATCCCCGAGCATGCGGGGATAACGGAAATATTCCACCTGTATCTCACCGGTAAGACCTTTAGGAACGGCAAACTTGTTCGCCCCTACGGGGTGGTATCCGTGAAACCTATCACACTCTGCCGCGTCATAGCGGACAAGTCCGCCGCTTGCCATCTGCCAGCAATCCTCCGGCAGAGTGTATACCAGCCACGCACCGTTATCATCACAGCGGAGATTCTTCAGATCGTCCAGCACACGGATCGGCGCTGTTGTGGTGGCTGCGTGCATCGCCGCATCATTCAGAAGAGTCGGGATCCGTTTCAGATAGTCCGCCTGATCGTTATAGGTATCCGCGATTCTGCTTCCCGCCACCGTGTAGCGGTTGATGAGCTGCAGGGTAAGGTCTCTTGCTTGTCCAAACGTCATCGCTTCGCCCCCTTACCCGCTGCCGCCTTTCGCAGCGCTTTCTTTGCCACCGTGGGAAGATCCCCATAGCGCGTCTGCATACTCACAGGCAGCGAGGCAACCGTCTTATCCTCGCTCAGCGGGCCGGCAAAGATATTCTCACCCCGTCCCGGAACCGCAGCAGAACCTTTCATTTCTTCCTGAGCCATGCGTTGTTTAAGTGACTCCACCAATTCCTCCTTGCGGGGAATCAGCTTGTCAGGGATGCGCTCCAGGTAGTCGATAACCTCCAGTGTGCCATCCCGTCTAAGGTTGTCCAAGGTCTGTACCATGGCGATCTCACTGTAGTAGGTAGATGCTCCTGCGTTTACTCGCACATTGAACCAAAGATTTTTGAACACGGAGAAATCGTAGGGTTCCGCCACTTTTCGGATTGCAGTGTCCAACTGCATCTCGCCTGTCTTGCTGTCCAGCACAGGTACACCGCCTCGACCCATTTTCGGCTCACGGATCTCCCGCTCTCGAATTACAGGCCGCACACCATAGTAAGTACCCATCATATCCAGCAGGATGGCGCCGATATCCTCCAGCCACTCATAAAGTCCCGCCCGGATGTTCTCCAGAGGCACCTCAGCACTGTTTTGCAGCACCATAAGTGCAGAAGTGTTGTCAGGTCTTACATTGCCCAACTGCGCGTCCGTAGCACCCAGGCAGTCCTTGGTGTAACTCACCGCCTTGTCGATGGCCATAATGATCTGTCCCGACATATCCGCAGGCTGCAGATTGTATGCCACCTGAGAAATGTTCTGTCCCGGCATCAATCCCCGCACACCGATAGCCTGTCCTACCTCGTTGCTCCAGCGGCTGATAAGATCGGCGTTGTAAACAGTTTTGGGAAATCCCATCAGCTGCAGATGGCGCATAACCATGGCAAACATAGTGTTGATGAAGATCTGATTGGGGATAATGCCTGTGACCAACGCCCTGCCGTGGTACTGATTTTTCTGTTTCTCCCAGTTACCCCAGGCAATGGGATAGCGGGTAAGACCGGTGTCCACATCCTCATAGATCACGCAGGTGCGGGTCGCCTTTGTCACATGGACCGTTCCGTTTTTCTTCTCATACATGTATACATACAGCGCCTTGCCGTTTTCCGCATCGCCGATCAGCTCCGTTCTGCCGCCGATACCCGCCTGATACAGAAAATCAGTATCCGCATCTACTGTGTCGCACTGCTTTGCATGGATGCTGTGCTCCGCCTGCAGCTTCTCCACAGTGTCACGGCCCACAATAAGAATGTAAGGCTGTCGCTCCACATCCGGTGTGTTGGGGTCACCGAACATCACATTGATGCCGTCTACCAATTCCATGCGAATCTCCCCTCTGTGCTCTCCAAAGGCTCCACCATAGGGAACAGCATCCGCATCCCAGTAAAAGTGTGCGCAGTAGTCGCCGGTCTGTGCGCCGTCAAACAGCGCCTCGCGGATGCGGTAGTCCATTTTAAATTTCTCCAGCAGATTCTGTACCTCCGCTGTTGCTACTGCCGCGGCATTCTCTCCGCCCGGCTTTCCTGCCGCATAGCGGCTCAGCTGTTCAAAGCTGACTGTGGCTGCGCTTCCGGTCAGGGATGCCACAAACAGGCTCGTCACTCTTTTAATGATATTGAATGTAGGCTTTGGCAGTTTCTGCATTGCTGCGCTTTGACCCAAATGCAGCCATTGGTTACCGGCAAAGAACTCGATATTGGTGTTGACCAGATCATACTGATTCGGACTGAGGCGGCTGTTGTAATCGCGTCCCTGCTCGTAACGCTGCCAAGCAGTAGTCATTTTTTCATTCATAGTCCGCGCCTCCCATTCCGCTCAGCGTCCGTCCCGCGCCGTAAGCGGTATCCTGATTGTAGTGGAGCATCTCCTCAAAGGCTTGCTGCTGTGCGATCAGCCGTCTTCTCTGTTCCTCAGTTACCTCCTCGGCAGCAGGTCTTTTCTGCGCAGCATAAGTCTCATTTGCTTTCCAGCCGGCAATAAAACCCAGCATCAGCAACACCAGCACAGAAAGCGCACCCACCGCGCCGTACATGAGATGGATCATAGTCGTTCCTCCCTTCTTTTAAGAGCGCCGGGAATGCGCATCCATGCAGAGCGCATCCCCGGCTGATCCTTAACCGATGTTGAGAACCGCATCGCCCACTGCGATGGGCATGCCCTCTGCATCGACCTCCACCACGCGAACCGCGGTATGACCGGAAGCAGGAGCGATCTCCTTGCTGCTGCCGGTAAACTCCGTCCAACCGGAGGGGGTAATAGCAGTCCCGTAGGTAACAGCGGTCAGATCTGCGCCGTTCTCTGCGGTCATGTAGTAGCGCTTGTCGCCCTCCTTCTCGCTGGTCACGATGATGGTAGACTTACCGGTGGCAGTAGCAGCGGTGCCAACGATCATGTCCTTCAGCACAGGCTGGCTGCCGTGGTAGTAAATGGCGTCTGCCTTCTCGTTGAGCACAAAGCAGTCGTAGATCAGACGACCTTCCACCAGATAACCGGAAATGCCGGGAGGATTGTCGTGGATCTTGTAGTCGGTGAGCTGCTTGGGCGCAGTGGCTGCAACCGCATGGGTGATCAGGAAGGCTGCGCCTGCGGGCAGTCTGCTGGAGGGCACCTTCACGATTCTGCAGCCGTCCACCTCACCGATGACACCCTTCTCCAGCATCTCCTGGCTCTTATCACCGTAGCGGATAAAAGCGCTGTCCTGCTTGAGAAAGTTAGCGAACTTGTAGGAGCAGAAGCACACACGGCCCTTATCGGGTACATTGTGGTTACCCAGATATTCCATACCGTTCAGGAACATCTCATAGGCGTTACTCTTGGTGATGGCAGCAGTGGAATAGGAGCCATGCTTGGTAGCGGCAGCTGCCAGAGTCTTGAACACATAGGTATCAAACTCAGGCACACACACCTCACGGATCTGACGCTGCAGTGCCTTGCCTGCATCAGTGGCCATCTCGCTCTGGATCTTGTCACCCTTGTCAATGATGAAGGTGAACGCTCTGTCACGCTTCACAGTCAGTTCCTGTACATTGCGGGTCAGATCGTCGGCATTGCCGTAGCGGTTTGCGCCGCCGCGCTGGTAATCGCCCATGGGAACGATGGGAACAGAAAAGACCTTGACGGTCTGCACACCGGTAAACTGGTGGTCATTGCTCAGGGCCAGCATGGCCTGAGATTCGCGGTGGAATCTCTCATCCACCTGCTTGGAATACTTGCTTGCCAGATTGATCATAGGCATAACGAAACATCTCCTTTATTCTTTAATCCTCGGAAAGGAGCCCCTCAAGGAAGGGATCCTTTCCCTTAGTTTCTGCGCCGCCGAAAGCGGCGCCCTTCACAGGTGCCTTGGCCGCAGCATTGGCATTCTGTCGAAGCACCACGTTCTCGCGGTGCAGGCGTTCGATCTCGCGCTTTGCCTGCTCGAGCTCATACTCCGCCATAGCTGCGCGCAGAGTAACACCCTCTTTTGCGCAGGCTGTCACTACCTCTCTGGGCAGGCTTTCGCCGCGATGCAGCTTATCTCTCCAGTGAGGATACTTCTCCAGCATCGCATTCACCTCACCTCGCAGCACCTCGCTGAGTCCTCGGTTCATCTTGCCCTGCTCCTTTTTCTGAGGAGCGGTCTCAGCTTTATCTTCAGGGGTGAAAAACTGCTCTTCGGCAGCCAGTTCCTCTGCATTGGTCTTCATGTATTCGTTCATAGAACCCTCCTAAAAGTAAAGATTTGAATAGGTATCGTACAGTGCGGCATCGGTGATTTCTTCACCGGCACACTGCGTTTGCGGCGCATTCTCCGCCACTTCTCCGCCCGCGTGGAGCAGATAACTCAGTGCCTGCGTTGCGCTGTCCACCATATCGTCATTCTTCCCAGCCGGAAAAGCTGTGAACTGGTCAACAAAGGCACCTACCCACTCCTCACCCCGGGGCAGATACACATGCCCCGACTCAACGGCAGGAGCTACCGCGTGTACCCGGGCCTCCTTTCCGCCAAGGGGCGTAACGGGAATGCAGAACATCTCCTTCTGCAGTATCTGGATGATGGCACTGCCGTTTGCCTTATCCTCCACAAGTACAGTCATAGCCTCAGGATAAAGCCTTCGCACCGTGCGGATAGCAGACAGCGTCTGGGGAAAATCCATGTGGCTGTTGAGACAGTAGCGAAGGTAATAATCATTCCCCCGCTTGCCCCACACTTCGATGGCCACATAGTCATTGCGCTCACCGCCCTTGAATGCTGCATCCACAGAGATGACCTCCCGGGCAAACCGATCCACATTCCCCGGTTCGTACCAGCGCCACCATGTGCGCTTCACGATTCCGCCTTCTTCCGCTCTAGGTGAGCACTGGTACAGCGCTCGCCATGCCCGCTCGCCGCCCCCACTGTCGCTCAGGTAACTCTTTTTGAACTGCCTGAGCCATTTGTTGTCCTTACCCAGCTCCGGACACAGGGCATCACCCACGGCTCTGCCCAAAGGATCGTTCTCCTCCGCCTCCACAGGCAGGCGTAAAAGGCTTACGTTCTCCTCCGCGGCAAGAAGCCTTGCTGCCAGATCGTCCTCATGCCACGGTGTCATGATCACCACCACCTTTGCCCCCGCCGCAAGACGGGTTTTCAGCGAGCTCAGCCACTCATTCCAAATCTGTGTCCGGCGCATCTCGCTGTCCGCCTCGGTACGGTTCTTGATGGGATCATCAATGATGAGAAGATTAGCGCTGTTGCCTGTAATGCCTGCCAGCATTCCGCGGCTGATGAGTCGTCCGGGCACACACCCCTTGTCCGCTTTCAACTCAAACTCCGTGGCGCGGCTCACGGCACCGATGCTCACCCCGAACAGGGTCTCCCCGAAGGCAGCAATTTTCTCTTTGTTGCGCCGGGCGAAGCGTTCCGCCGAGTCATCATTGTAGCTGGCAAGTATCACGCGCCAGTCAGGGTGTCTGCCCATGCACCAGCTGGGCAGCGCCTCCGTAACGGTCATGCTTTTTCCGTGCTGAGGCGGTGTTTCCAGCACTAGGATGTCATAGGCATTACCTGTGTCCGTTTCCACAAACTCCTGCAGCCGACTCGCCACATACTCGGCAAATTTTGTCCGCTTCCAGCCGTCACCGCTGATATAAGCGAGATAGTCTATGTAGCTTCTTCTTGCCAGCTCCCGCCGCGCAAGTTCTGCTCGGATCCGATCCGCGGTGTTCATGGTTCCCGCACCGAGCGTGCTGCAAGGACACGCAGCTGCTCATCTGTCAGAGCAGAGAGGTCGAAGCCCTCGGGGATCTCCTGCAGCGTCTCCTTTGTGCAGGGCTGTGCGGCAGCGGTATCCCGCAGATATTTGGCCGCCTGTACATCTCCCGCTGCAGCCTTCTCACTCAGCTGCAGATGTATGGCGTTGAGCATGGTACTCTCCACACCCATCCGTTCCAGCTGTGCCTTTTTCTCCTCATCCGGAACCGGCAGTTTCAGCACAGCGCGGATACTTTCATAAAACGGACATTCCCCGTTTTCCATCGGCAATCACCTCCTCTTCCTGTCTGATTCCTCCTCTCCCTCCTCCATCCACAGCAGACGGGCCGCTTCGATCGCATCGGCATGTAATCTTGTCAGCTGTCTCGCAGAATATGGCAGTCCATCCTGAGCAAGACGCCTTTGCACCGTACTCCAGTTCCTTCCAACCTCCAGATATCGGTGTCGCAGGATCATACGGTGAGACGGTTCCTTCAGCTTTGCAATGAACGCCTCCACGCGGCGGTACTGCTCCAACTCCCGGCATGTAAGGTCCAACTCCCGACTGTATTCTGCCGACAACCTGGCCTTCAGGCGACGGGCCGCCGCGCTGCGGCGATTTGTGAGAGAGGAACATCTTTGTTCCAGTTCTTCCAGCCGCCGCTGCAGCCTAAGCCGTTCCAGTGCCGACTCTTGCGCCGATGCCAAAAAGTTCTGCAGCGCCGTTTCATGATTCATTACGCATCTCATAGGGTATCCACTCCTCATCTGCATAGGTCTTGCTCCAGCACACCGGACACCGCTGTAAGAGATCACTTTTGCAGTTGTCCGCGGGCGCGCCGCGAAAATAGTCTCCCGGGCAGCCGTACGCTCCGCCGCAGAATTCCCGCCGTACCGCCCGCCACTCCCGAAGTCGTAGTTCCTCGCGGTAGCTTCGCAGCGTCTCTCCCACTCTGTGTTCTCTCATAGTAGTCCTGCTCCAGATCCTTTCTGTGCCCTTCGAGGTCACCCGATCTTCTTTCGGTATTCCTGTTTGACCGCCGTGACCCGTCTGCTGTGCCATCATATTAGAACACTTGTTCTATAAAGTCAATAGTTTTTTGAAAGTATGACTTAAAATGTCTTATATTAATAAAGCTTTTCTTTATCGATATGGCGTAAAAGCAGAGAGACCGCAACGGTTTGCGGTCTCTCTGCCTGTGCATCAAGTTTTTTCGATTGTTACTGCATCACAGCGCCGAGCGCAAGGAAAGCTGCGGTAATTCCTGCCAAAATAGCGGTGATTTTCCAGGAAAACCTGATCCACTTGTCATAGGACACATGCCCCAGTGCCAGCGCGCCCATGACCACCGCCGCCGTAGGTGTCACCAGATTGACGAGTCCCGATGCCGCCTGAAAGGCGGTCACGATCATCTCCCCGCTCACCCCTGCAAACCGTCCCAGCGGCGCGAGGATAGGAACCGACAGTGTCGCCAATCCCGAGGAGGACGGGATCAGCACCGACAGCGGCAGATAAATAAGATACACCAATAGGATAAACACCAGCGATGCCGAGCCCTCCAACGCCTTCTCGCCCCAGTGCAGCACTGTGTCGGTAATAGATCCGCTGTCCATCAGCACCGTGATACCTCGGCTGATGCCAATGATGAACGCTACACCCAGAAGTTCCGCCGCACCGCCCACAAAGGAGTCGATGATCTTCTCCTCCTTCAATCCATACAGAAGGCCAATCAATACACCGCCTACCAGAAATAGCCCGCTCAGTTCACTGAACCACCAGCCAAGAGTGGGCAGGGGCAGACCGATCTCGTCAAAGGGGATCACCGCGTAGATCATAATAAGAAACACGAGCGCGAAGATCGCAAGTGCGAGTTTTCGCCGCCCGTTCAGCTCAGGCGGTTCTCCCTCCGTGCGGATGCTCACCTTTCCCGTGCTTTCCGGAGAAAGCGAGCGGTGAGGCTCCCGTTTGACCCGTGATGCATAGCGCATCACATAGAGGATCGCAGCAGTATCACACACCACCAGCATCATAAGCCGGATCGCCAATCCGTCGCCCAGCGACACACCCGCAAAGCCGGATGCAATTCCCGTAGCGAAAGGATTCACCGTTCCGGCGATCACCCCTGCACCGCTGCCCAGCAGCACTACTGCGATACCAACCAGCACATCGTAGCCTGCGGCAAGAAAAACCGGGATCAGCAGCGGGAAAAATGCCATAGTTTCCTCCCACATACCGAAGGAAGTACCGCCCAGACTAAACAGTATCATCAGCACCGGGATCAGCGCGATCTCCTTGCCGTTCAGCTTTCTAACCACCGCCGATACACCGGCATCAATGGCGCCGGTCTTCATCACAACACCGAGAAAACCGCCCACCATCAGAATGAATACCGCCACATCTACCGCATCGTAGAAGCCCTCAAAAGCCGCCAGGATTACATCGCCTACACCCTGCCCCTGCTGGGGCACAGTGTGGTAACTGCCCGCCACAGGCAAGCCATCCACGCGGGTATATTCTCCCGCGGGAACGAACCACGTAGCCAGCGCCACCGCCGCCAGCAAAATAAACAGGATGGTATAGGCGGTAGGCATTCGAAACCGTTTCATATCATTCAGCTTCCGATCGTCGCCACCAGAACTGCCTTGATGCTGTGCATACGGTTTTCCGCCTCGTCGAACACCACACTGTGTCTGCTGCGGAACACTTCATCTGTAACTTCGCGGATATCGATACCCTGCTCGATCCACTCCTTCGCCATTTTGGTCTCAAAATCGTGGAAGGAGGGCAGGCAGTGCATATACAGCACCTTGGGATTTCCGGTCTTTTGAAGCATTTCCTCCGTGACACGGAAGGGTGTCAGCAGCTTGGTGCGCTCAGGGATCAGTGCCTCCTCACCCATGGAGGCCCAGATATCACCGTAGATCACATCTGCGCCGATAAGAGTGTTCATATCCGAGGTGATCTCAATGGTTGCGCCGGTCTGTGCCGCCACCGCCTGCACCTTCTGCATCACCACACGATCCACACCATCCACCAGTTCCTTGGGACCGAGACCGACAAAGTGCATACCCATCTTCGCGCAGCCGTACATCCATGCATAGCACATGTTGTTTCTCACATCGCCGGGGAATACCACCTTCACGTCCTTCAGGCTCTTGGCACAGTGTTCCTCAATGGTCATCATATCCGCCAGGATCTGGGTGGGATGATCAGTGTCGGTAAGTCCGTTCCATACGCTGACGCCGCTGTACCTTGCCAGATCATCCACTACCTTCTGATCATATCCGCGGTATTCAATGCCGTCAAAGAATCTGCCCAGCACCTTGGCGCTGTCCTCCAGCGACTCCTTCTTGCCCATTTGGCTGCTGCCCGCGTCCAGATAGGTCACATGCGCTCCCTCCTGTGTCGCTGCCACCTCAAAGGAGCAGCGTGTGCGGGTGGAAGTCTTTTCGAACAAGAGCACAATGTGCTTGCCCTTCAGCGCCTGCCCCTTCCCATGGGCACGGCGCTTTGCCTTCAGATCATGTCCCAGGTCAAGCAGATAGCGGATCTCTTCCGGGGTGAGATCCATCAGTGTCAGAAAACTTTTTCCTTTCAGATTTACAGCCATTTTTCCATTCCTCTCCTATATCGACAGTTAATTAAGGTCTTCTCTCACAAAGGGCATGCTCATGCATCTGGGACCGCCTCTGCCGCGGCTCAGTTCGCTGCATGGAATAGTGTGGATCCTGATACCGTTCTCCTCAAGGATTCGGTTCGTTACATAGTTGCGTCCGTAAACCACCACTTCACCGGGTGCAATGGCAAGGGTATTGCTGCCATCGCTCCACTGTTCCCGGGCGGCATCAATGGGGCTGTCGTTGCCGCACTTGATGAGCGTAACACCGGTAAGTCCCAAATGTTCCTTCAGAATGTCCTCCAGCCGACCCTGCTCCTCTCTGACACGCACTGCTCCGTCCACCAGTTCCAGTACATACACCGTAATGGAACTGAGAATATTGGGATGAACTGTAAACTTATCCCTGTCCACCATTGTGAATACCGTGTCAAGATGCATGAAGCTTCTTGTCTTGGGAATATCAAAAGCGAGGATTTTTTTGAATGTTTTGCTGAGTGACAGCACCGTCTGGGCAAACTTGTCAATGCTGTCCTCTCTGGTGCGCTGGGAAATGCCCACCGCGATCACTTCTTTGGACAGCACCAGAATATCTCCACCCTCCAGTGAGGAACTCTCGCCCCGGTCGTACCACTTGGGTACATCCTTGTAGGTAGGGTGATACTGGAAGATAAATTTCCCGAACAGGGTCTCGCGGTTTCTCGTTTCCGTGTGCATCCTGTGCAGCGATACGCCGGTTCCAATGGTGGCAAAGGGGTCGCGGGTAAAATACAGATTTGGCATAGGATCGATGAGGAAGGGATAGTCATCACTGCGAAAACTCAAATAGTCGGAAAGTTTTCCCGTTTCAAAGCTGCGAATCTCGCTCTTTCGCACACCGGCCATCATAGTGTCCACCAGCGTTTTGTTGTCCATCTCCGAGAAATACTCTTTCATCAGCTCCCGCGCGCGGTGCTTTGTCAGCTGCGCCTCGTCGAGAAACTGCTCGATAAGTTCCTCCCGTACCGACTTGTCTTCAATGGTCTCCGCCACCAGATCCGCGAGATAGAGAACCTCTACGCCGTTGTCCCTAAGGCACTGTGCAAAGGCATCGTGTTCCTCTTGCGCCACCTTCAGGTAGGGAATGTCGTCAAAGAGAAGCCGTTCTAGATATTCCGGCATCAGATTTTCCAGTTCCCGGCCGGGTCTGTGGAGCATAACCGTCCTGAGCCGCCCGATCTCACTGGTATTGTGCAGCGCACTTGTATGTTCCTGCGCCATTGTGCATCACTCCTTTTCTTCCATAGGATGACCCTTGCGGCGCGATTCATGCATCCCCACGGCAAATATTTCTCCTCGCTCGGTTAATAAGTCCGTGTTAAATATTCATGCTGATATCGTTTTCACACAGTATCTTCAACATCAAACAGGAATTTATCCATCTGTTAAAAGCTCCCACCTTGACCGAATGCGCGCTTTGCGTTATACTATTTTTGTATGATTAAAAACCCTACAAGACAGGAGCAAATACACTATGAGCAAGATTTATGACGTGATTATTCTCGGTGCCGGCCCCGCCGGTCTCACCGCAGGTCTGTATGCCGGTCGCAGCCGCCTGAGCACTCTGATTTTGGAAAAGGGACAGGACGGTGGTCAGATCGCCCTCACTAACGAAATTGAGAACTACCCCGGCCAGATGCTGGAAGGCGAGAGCGGTCCCAGCCTTGTGGCACGTATGGCAGAGCAGGTCGCAAAATTCGGTGTGGAGCGCTGCAAGGATGTTATCAAGTCCGTTGACCTCAGCGGCGAAACCAAGAAACTGGTGGGCAATAAGGGCGAGTACGAGGCCAAGTGCCTGATCATCGCCAGCGGAATGTTCCCCAAGCCCATCGGCTGTGAGAACGAGGGCAAGTTCACCGGCAGAGGCATCTCCTTCTGCGCCACCTGCGACGCCTTCTTCTTTGAGGACTACGAGGTCTATGTGGTGGGCGGCGGCGATGCTGCGGTAGAGGAAGCACTCTACCTCACCAAGTTTGCCCGCAAGGTCACCATTATCCATCGCCGCGATGAGCTGCGCGCCGCCAAATCCATCCAGGAGAAAGCCTTCGCCAACCCCAAGATCTCCTTCCTGTGGGACAGTGTGGTCACCCGGGTGGACGGCAAAGGCGTTCTTGACACCATGACTGTGAAGAATGTGAAGACCGGCGAGGAAACCACCATTACCGCCGACCCCAAGGACGGCACTTTCGGTCTCTTTGGCTTCATCGGTCACAATCCCAACTCCGCCCTCTTCGAGGGTATGCTGAAGATGGAAAACGGCTATATCGTCACCGACGAGAATATGAACACCAGCATCCCCGGTGTCTATGCCGCCGGCGATATCCGCGTAAAAAATGTCCGTCAGGTAGTCACCGCCGCAGCGGACGGTGCCATTGCCGCCGTGCAGGCAGAGCACTATATCGCCAATCTCTGACCCCCACAAAAAGGAGAGCCGCAAGAA
This sequence comes from Candidatus Pelethomonas sp., assembly GCA_045615065.1. Taxonomy (GTDB): domain Bacteria; phylum Bacillota; class Clostridia; order Oscillospirales; family Oscillospiraceae; genus Pelethomonas. Next base: position 23,108 of record JAZLEB010000146.1, read on the forward strand.
AGTCCTGCGGCTCTCCTTTTTTGCTCAAAAAACACGTTCACGGAGCTGAAAAAACTTGTGCGACTT
>JAZLEB010000147.1:0-34993 GCA_045615065.1 Candidatus Pelethomonas sp.
CCGGCACCGGCGGCGGTGATCGTACAGTGCCACGGCTGTGCGCCGGAGGTCGTACCGATGCAGTGGCCCAGTGTATTCCGCTGGCGTGTCATGTGGCTCTGCGGTGTAAAAAAGCAGGGCAGATGCTCCACAATGGCAGAATACGTAGAAACCTGCAAGAGATTTAATCATGAAAAGCTGCGCCATATCGGCGGAAATGGCTGGCAGATCGCGCTGCATACCGGCAGAGCCGGAAGTGAGCATGCGGTGGCAGCGTGGATCAACTGGCGCATGAGCAACGAAGAAGTAAGAAAGATGGTTGCCGCCTCCGGTGTGACAACACCGGAGTGGTTTCAAAAGCGGGTGCTTGGCTTTTGAGTGATGTGTACAAAAAATGCAAAAGGCCATGCAAATATCGGTCGAGCACTCCGAGTCTGAACGGCTGCGATTATATGTATCTCACGCGTAAATGCCGCGACTGTCCTCCGGGAGACAGCTGCACACGATTTGAGGAAGGTGAGCGGATCAAGGACCCAAGTGATCCAACCAAGCTTCCCAGCCCAAACGCAGAACGAGACGCCCAACGCGAGATATACAACTATATGAAAATCAGACGGGACAATCTGGTGGAATATAAAAGAAAAGTTTTCATGCAAGAAAGGAGGCGGCAACGTGTTTCGGTACAAGGCGGGTATCAAAGTCTCATACAAACGACAGGGCTACATTTACTTCACCTCACTTCGCTACAACGAACTATCTGAGGAGAAGCAAAAGGAGATCCGCCGGCTGTGCCGGGAGTGCGGGGGGCAGCATAGCAAGGCACTCTTTACGGCGGTAACCACCGAAACATCGTTAGACCTGATCTGTGACACACACTACATATGCAGGGAGACTCTGAAACGCATGAAAAAGACCTATTACGAAAGATTCCCAAAGGATCTATAAGCGAAGCCCGGGGAGGTGCAAAAGCCTCCCCGGGCACAGCCAACGGTAGATATTGGTGACTGATGCGAACCTGCCGCAGGCGACAGGCTGGCATAAATTACCAAATAGCGCAAGGCAATGACACAGATATACATCTCGCGCGCGTGCGCGAGATTCGGGCTTGTATTCAATCTTAACTAAAGAACCGCAGGGAGGACAAGCGAATGTACCAGGGTAGATACTTCACCAGATCCAGGGTAAATGTTTGCGGAGAATATATGGACGGAGACATTTACCCTGTCTTTCAACCTGCGGGCAAGCGACGCAAGCGCTGCAACCCGACGAAGGAGATTCAGCAAAAGCTGAACCAGCGCAATGCGGAAAAGAAACTGACCCGCCTTGCCCATCTGAACTTCACCGAGCGGGACCTTGCCCTGCATCTCACATACCGCGACAGCGAGATGCCCGAGAGCATAGCAAAAGCAGAGCGGATCCTGGACAACTTCATCAAGCGCCTGCGCCGTATGTACAAAAAGCTCGGCTTAGTTCTTAAGTATATCCGGGCAACAGAGCGCGGCGCTAAGAACGGGCGCATCCACCACCACCTCATCGTCAGCGGTGGTGTAGATCGTGATGCCCTGGAGGAGCTCTGGGGAAAAGGCTATGCAAACAGCAAGCGCCTTCAGTTTGACGAGAAGGGCATCACCGGGCTTGCACACTACGTGGCAAAGGACCGCGTAACATTCAAGCGCTGGAGCGGCAGCAGAAACCTTCTCAAGCCGGAACCGGAAGTAAAGGACAACCAGTTCAACATGGGCGACATCGAGGATATGATCGACCTGATCGAGAACAAGAACATCTGGGGCTACTTTGAGGCATTGTATCCCGGTTACGAGCTGATCGAGGCCAGCTACTGTAAGAACGGCGTAAACATGAAATATTACATACACTTCGAAATGCGAAGGATATCACCGCGCAGAAAATAGCGCGGATTTTGCAATAAGCTAACGCACGCGCGGGGGGGCGCGGCAGGAAGCGTCAGACGGCATCGCCGCTGGCGCTGTTTTTGCTGCCCAAAACAAGTCGTTCACAATTTGTTCACATTTTAAAATTGACCTCAAACCGTTGCAGCTCTAAGGCGGAACGGCATTTTTAAAGATGTGCCCTCGTGACAGATGGATTATGTTACCCTAAATTCAGAAGGAGGCTGCTACGTAGGAGGTGAACAGGTGGGCAGGTACAAGGAATACGAGAGCGAAGCGGCGCTCTTCCGCGGAGTGAAAAGCTACTTCGACAGCATCACTCGGCGGGAAAAAGTCTTGGAGCCGAAAGACACAGGCGAGCTGGATAAATACGGCCACAAAATCTACGAGATGGTCCCGGCAAAGAACGGAAAAGACGAAGAGGTTTTCCACACCGTGTATCTGCTTCCGCCCAGTGTAGGCGACCTGTGCGAGCACCTGAAGATCAGCAGCAGCACCTGGCACCGCTACTGCCAGAACGAGGACCTAAAGGAGGTGACGGAGTGGGCGACAGACCGATTCAAAAACTGGCGCATGAGCGAGCTCGTGACGCGCCCTGACAAGCTGATTGGAGGCATCAAGTACGATTTGGAGCTGAACTACAAGACAGCGCCCAGGAAGGCCATGGAAGTAACAATACTCGGCGGCGACCTGAAGGGCATGGATGAGCACGAGCTGCAGGAGATCGCAGCCAGCATGGCAAGGAGAGAAGGCAATGGCGATCACTCTTGAGGATGTCAGAATGGAGCTGATTCGGCGGGAACTGGCGCGCAGGCGGTACATCGAGTACCTCGCGTATGTCAACGGCGACAGCTGGAAGCGAACGAGATTTGCCGAGCATCTTGCCGGCGAGATCGAGCGATTCATTGAAACCGACACTGGAAACGCCTGTGACATTCTTGTGCTGGAAACACCGCCGCAGCACGGCAAGAGCATGACGGTAACGGAAGCGCTGCCCAGCTGGGTACTGGGCCGGCATCCAGACTGGCGCGTGGTGATCGCTAGCTACAACGACGAGACGGCAGAACGCTTCGCACGGCGCAACAAGGAAAAGGTCAAGCAGTATGGCAAGAACCTTTTCGGGATAGAGATTTGCGGTGTCAACCGCTCCCGAGAGTTCGAGATCCGTAGTGAGTACGGTGTTGCCCATGGTCGCCTGCTCAGCCGAGGTATCCGCTCAGGTATCACCGGCAACCCTGCAGATCTTCTGATAATTGACGACCCCATCAAGAACCGTGTGGAAGCAGACAGTCCGACATACCGCAGCCAGCTGTGGAACGAGTGGCTAAACTCACTCAAGACCCGTCTGCAGGCCGGTGCGAAAGTCATTGTCATTATGACCCCCTGGCACGAGGACGATCTTGCGGCGCGTCTGCTGGAGCTTGAAGAGCGGGTAACATTGGTACGCCTGCCTGTGGAGGCAGAGGACAACGACCCGCTGGGAAGATCCCCCGGGGATGCTCTCTGCCCGGAGCTGGGCAAGGATGCCCGGTGGCTGGAGCAGTTCAAGAAAAGCTATCTGGCAAGCGCAGAGGGCGGCGCCAGAGCGTGGACAGCGCTTTACCAATGCTCACCCAGGGTAGAGGGCGGTAACCTCGTGAAACGCGACTGGTGGCGCTACTACAATCCTAAGCAGATCACGCAGTTTGCACGGAGTGTTATCTCCGTGGATGCCGCATTCAAAGGCAAAGAGAACAACGACTTCGTGGCCATCGAGGTGTGGGGCAAGCTGGGCAACGACTACTACCTTCGCTACTGCCTCAACCGTCACATGGATTTCCCGGAGACATTGGATGCGATCCGCACAGTCAAAAAGCTGTATCCGGATGCACGCAGTGTCCTGGTAGAGGACAAGGCCAACGGCAGCGCGATCATTCAGACCCTGCAGAAGGAGATGTTCTGTATCCCAGTCAATCCTCTTGGCGGCAAAGAGTCCCGCGTGAATGCGGTATCGCCCGCCATTGAGTCCGGGCATGTGTACCTGCCGCAGGGCGAGGAATGGCTTGCAGCCTTTGTGGATCAGTTTACCGCATTCCCTGCCGGCAAGAACGACGACATGGTGGACAGTGCCACCCAGGCGCTGAGCTATCTGCTCCACGCCAGCGGTGAGCTTCCCACAGCACCGGCGCGGCATGACCGCGACGGTTACGATGAGACAGCAATCGCCACACTGGACGGCGATGCAATGTACGATCCCTACGGGGAAACAAACTATTTTTAGGAGGACAGTATGGATAACGAGAATCTGAGCAATGAGATCGGCACACCCGAGCAGGACGATGACATCATGCTTCCGGAGGGCTACGACAATGAAAACATCTTTGCTGAGCCCGAAGGCGACGATGAGAACATCTTCGGCAAGGAAGACACGATCGAAGGTTTCGGCGATGAAGGCAAGGGTGAGGAGGATCCTGCGCCTGAAGAGGAGCCGGAGAAGTCGGAACCGGAGAAAGAAGACGGCGTAGGCGCAGGCAGCGTGGAAGGTAGTGCATCCGCTGCCGAGCAGAAGCAGGAGGCGGCCAGCCTCTTCAAGATCAAGGACGGCGATCAGGAAGTGGAATTGAAGGAGAGTGACATCTCCGACCTCTACCGCTTCAAGAAGGAGCATGCCGGCGACGGTAGCCGCCTGCAGGAGCTGCAGTCCATTGTGGACGAGGCAAATGTCATGGCGAAGCGTCTCGCCTTTGCAGACTTCAAGGAGATGCTTGCCAAGGCACAGGATAACTACCGCGACGCCGAAATCAAGCGCCTCACCGAAGATCCTGATCATCCCGTGCATCCCGAGGTAGCCAAAGCCATTGTGGAAAGCAGAATGCGCGAGAACGCCGCAAAGGCTGCCGCGCCCCAGCAGGAACAGAAGGCAGAAGCTTCTGCAGCGCCTACTCAGCAGCGCGACTACAGACGCGAGATGGCAACCCTGCTGGGAGATTATCCCGAGCTGCGCGAGTCGCTCTCCAAGGGCGGTATGGTTCCTCAGGAAGTTATTCGCACCGCAGCAGATCGGAAGATCTCCCTCAGTGCCGCCTACGCTGAGTACAAGGCCGGGGAGGTGAAGAAAGAGGCCGAAAGGGTGAAGCAGGAAAATATCATCCTTAAGCAGAATGCCGAGGCGAAGGCCAAGGCACCCGTTAAGGGCGTGTCCGCCGGTGGGCATGTCGAAACCAAGGGCAAGGACCCCTTCCTGCAGGGACTCATGTCCGACTACTAACAGAAAAGGAGATTTATAAACTATGCCTATGATCAATCTGGCAAGCAAGTACTCCAAGCAGGTGGATGAGAGATTCCACCGTGAGAGTCAGGCAATGCTTGCACTCAACACCGACCACAAGTTTACCGGTGTTCAGACCGTTAAGGTCTACTCTCTGCCTGTCGTACCTATGGGTGACTACCAGCGCAGCGGCGCAAACCGCTACGGCAGCGCGAGCGACCTGACCCGCAATGTGCAGGAGCTGACCGTGAAGCGCGACAGAGCTTTCACCTTCATCATCGATAAGGGTGACAAGATCCAGTCCGAAATGGTCAGCGATGCTGGCAAGGCGCTGCAGCGCCAGATCCGCGAGGTGTGTGTACCTGAGTTCGACACCTATGTGTTTAGAACTCTGGGTGCTGCTGCTACTAAACACGGCTCTTATTCCACCGTCGCTATCACAAAGGCCAACGCCTACGAGAGTTTCTTGGCCGGTATGGAGTATCTGGGCAACCACAACGTGCCTGATACCGGCCGCGTGTGCTTCTGCTCCTACAAGTTCGCCAACCTCCTGAAGCAGGACAGCGCCTTTGTCCGCTACGGAGACAAGAGCCAGGAGATGCTGGAGAAGGGTGTTATCGGCGAGGTGGACGGCTGTAAGATCGTCAAGGTTCCCAGCTCCCGCCTGCCTGCCGGTGCAGCATTCCTGCTCACCCACAAGGTGGCGGCAACCGCACCCAAGCAGCTGAACGATTACAAGATCCACGATGATCCCCCCGGCATCTCCGGCTGGCTGGTGGAGGGTCGTCTGATCTACGACTGCTTCGTGTTCAACGAGAAGGCAGATGCCATCTACTACCACGGCAGCCAGCCCGTCCTGAAGGATATGATCGTGGGTACCGCCGCTACCGCAGCAGGTAAGTCCACCATCATCGTTACCAGCGAGAAGGAAGGCGACAAGCGCTACTACATGACCGCAGATGATCTTGCCAGCCTGACCGCTGTTACCTACGGCGAGGCGATCACCACTTCCGCATGGACCGAGCTGACCGGCAGCAGCAAGGAAATCACTCCCACCAGTGGTCACACCGCTGTCCGCGTGGTGGAGGTCGACTCCGAGGGCAAGCCCATTGCCGCAGGCGATGCTGTCCTGAACATCGGCTGATAACCACAGCTGGGAATGTGTTCAACTCGGACACATTCCCAGCAAAGTCCTGGAAGGGAGGAAACAATATGATTTACATTCTGTACGGTGCCGGGGGCATGCTGGCCGTCCTCGGTCTGCTCGCCCTCGGCATTGTTATTGGATGGAACGGCAATAACGCCTTTCAGAAGTACAGCAGACGAAAGGTCGAGGAAGAAGCTACAGAAGAGCAGAAGCGCAGGGAGCGCGCGGCACAGGCATTCTATGATGAAATGCTGAGCTACAGCGCTGATCAGGCGTACAACGTGGGAGGTGATACATTTGGCTGATAAATTGACAAAGGCATGGCAGCGATACGAGCAGGGCCGCAATTACAATAACCGGCTTACTCCCAACCAGTATGATCTGGTCAACACCAATATCGAGTTCTTTGCCGGCAATCAGTGGCTGCATCTCAACCAGTCCGCCGCCATGCAGAAGCTTCCCAAGCCCACATTCAACATCATCAAGCGAGTAACAAGCCTGTTCGTGGCATCGCTCACCAGCAGCGCAGCTTCCGTCAGCTTCGATGAACTGAGCCACTACTCCAGCACAAACCTGCAGACAGGAACGGGAGACTCCGAGAATGCCGCGGCAGTGGCAACAGCAGAGGTGCAGAACCTTCTGGAGAAGTTCAAGATGGATTACCGCATCCGGGAAGCACTGTTTGATGGCGCACAGACCGGCGACTACTGCGCGCACTTTTACTGGGATCCTGATGCAATCCCTTACGGCGGAGCATTTGGTGAATACCGCGGCGAGATCTGCATGGAACTGGTGGACGGTATCAACGTTATGTTTGGCAATCCCAACGTGGCTGACGTTGAAAAACAGCCCTACATTCTGATCGTTGGCCGTGACACCATTGCCAACCTGAAGGAAGAGATGGAGGCGCACGCCAAGGAGAATGACGGCGGTTTGGTCGATGCAGATGCCGACTATTCGGACATCGCCGGTGTAGGCGGCAAGACAGAGCTGGAAGCTGACGGCGAAAGCGGTAAGGCTCTTTATGTGTACATGTACGAAAAGAAAAAGGGTACAGTGCACGTCACAAAGGCAACAAAGTCCTGCGTGATCTATGAGGATATCGATACCGGTCTCACTCGCTATCCCATTGCCTGGGGCAACTGGGAGAAGCAGAAGAACCAGTACCACGGCCGAGCACTGGTTACCGGTATTATTCCAAATCAGATCTTCATCAATACCATGTTTGCCATGGTCATGCGCCACCTGCAGCTGATGGCCTTCCCAAAGACGGTGTACAATGCTGAGCTCATCAGCAATTGGAACAATGAGGTGGGACAGGCAATCGGTGTGCGCGGCATGATGCCGGGACAGAACATCTCACAGGCAGCGTATAATCTGCAGCCGGCAGACATGAGTAATCAAATCATCATGGCCATTGACAAGGCTGTAAGCTACACAAAGGACTGTCTCGGTGCAACAGATGCCCAGTTGGGCAATGTTAAGCCTGATAATACATCTGCACTCATGGTGCTGCAGAATAACGCAGAAGTGCCGCTGGAGAACACGAGAGCAGGAATGTACGAATGGCTGGAGGATATCGGCGCTATCCTGCTGGACATGATGGGCACCTACTACGGCATGCGTCCCATTGTTCGTGACAGAACATTCACCGAACCGGTAACAGATGCATCCGGTCTGCCGATGCTAAACCCTATGACAGGCATGATGCAGACAAATACAGTTACTAGAAGAGTGGCAGAGCAATTCGATTTTACGCAGTTCAAGAACCTTTGGTTTAATGTGCGAGTCAATGCCGGTGCCACCACCTACTACAGCGAGATCGCTATGGTGCAGACATTGGACAATCTCAGACGGGATGGCACTCTGGAGGTTATCGATTATCTTGAGCGCATCCCCGACAAGCTGATCCCCCGCAAGGCTGAGCTGGTGCAAGACCTTAAGGAACGTGCTACACAGGCGCAGACGGCACAGCCAATGCCCGGTGGAACTTCGGTCCCTGCAGGCGGCGTAGCAATGAGCGGTGGAAAGAATCCGCTTATGGGCGGCCCTATGAGTGAAGACAAGGCTCTTGCAAATCTTCCGGTCAATATGCAGGCGCAATATGCCAATATGCCCGCAAGCGCACAGTCTGCCATGCGTCAGCTTGGCGCAATGGGTAAGTGAGGAGGTCAGCCGTGAGCTTTACAATGAATTACAAGAAGGCACGGGATATCACTTTGCAGCTCATCAACCAGTACAGTGTTGCCGGTTCTAAGGTGCAGGACACCTACAACGGTCAGGCAGACTATCTGAACAGGATCCCGAACCTTCTAAACGATGCTGCAATGCAGGCAGCAACCACGACCGCGCCTATCAGAATGCTTGACGATTTGAAGAACCTTCGCTGTGACGATAACGGTGCATGGCTTGTATACACCATGCCGGACAATTGCTGGCAGCTCAGCAGCGGCGGACTCATTCAGTATGACGGTGAAACATTCCGGCGTTCCCACGGCTACCATCCTGTAGGTCCTAATAAGATCGCGGTACCGAAAGATATTGCCGGTGAGGTGCAGGTGGAGTATTTCCGCTATCCCCGCATGCTGGATGCAAATCCGAAGGACGAGGACGAGCTGGACAATACCCCCGCTGTACAGCTGGCGCTTCCGTTTTACGCTGCAGCGCAGCTGGTAATGCAGGATGATGCCTTTGCCTTCTCTGCGCTCAGCAACGAATTTGAGAGCCGTCTGGCACGTCTTGCGGAGCGGCCGCACGCGGACTGCAACACTGTGGAAAATGTGTATGGATTTTAAGGAGGTGGCGGCGTGGCACAGGTAAAGTTATCGCAGATGCCGACACCTGCCAAGGAGTATGTCGTCAACTTTCCCCGCCTGGATGGTGGCCTGAACACATGGGAAATGGAGTACCGCCTCAATGTAAACGAGAGTCCGGAAATGAAAAATCTATGGTGGCAGAACGGCGCACTGTGCTGTCGTGATGGGCAGGTGTACGCCAGTGACAAGCTGCTTGGAACAGCCTATTCCTGCTATGAGGACACATTCAACGGAACTGTTTACTTCCACATTGGCGATCAGATCTACGCAGCAGACGCATCAGACCCGCTGCATCTTTCACTGATCGGCAACGGCGGAGGCATACCGGAGAACCGGGGCGCATGGTTTCGATACGGCGAAAAGCTGTACTACAAAAACAAGGGCGCATACGTCTCTGTCAGTAAAACCGAAACAGGCGTTTCTGCAAAGCCGGTAGAAGCTTATACGCCGGTTATCCTGATCAACACTGAGCCGACTACGGCGGCGGGAGATGAGTACCAGGGAGAGAACAGACTCAGTGCACAGAAAACCGTGTGGTATTCCACGGTGCAGGGCGTAAAGGATTACAAGCTGCCGGTGCAGAACCTCGCCAGCGTGGATAAAGTCGTTGTGGATGATAAGGAGCTGACAAGCGGCTTTTCGGTGGATCTTGTCAAGGGCACCGTGACATTTGACACGGAGCCTACCCACCATGAGCCGGTGCGGGTAAACACGGTAAAGATCACTTTCACAAAAGAGAATCCGGATGCTTTCAATAGCATCATGGATTGCAACATTTCTGCCGTGTACGGCGGTGATCAGAATGTATGCGTTGTTCTCGGCGGCTGTACGGCACAGCCAAATGCCTATTTTTGGTGTGGAAACCACGCTGTAATGGATCCCGGATATTTCCCGTTTGAACAGTACAATCTGGCAGGGGATGCCGGAGATGCCATCACGGGCTTTGGCAAGCAGCAGAATATGCTGGTGATCTTCAAAGAACGAAGCATCGGCAGAGCAACGCTGGGGACGCAGGAGATGGCAAATGGCAGAGTGCTTCTGACCATGAACTATACCGCCATCAACTCCGCTATTGGCTGTGATCTTCCGTGGACTATCCAGCTCATCGAGAACAATCTGGTGTTTGCCAACACACAGAATGGCGTGTGCATCGTGCGGGACAGCTCGGCGGCTTATGAGAACAACATTACACCGATCAGCCGCAAGGTGGACAATAACCTTCATCCTCTGCTGCGCAGAGCAGCTACGGTATGCAGCTACGATGACGGAGAACGGTATTGGGTCGTGGCGGACGGTGAGGTGTATTGCTGGGACTATGCGCTAAGCAACTACTCAGATCCTGCGTGGTTATACTTTACCAACATCAATGCAGTAGCATTTTTGAAGATTGGTGACACCGTTTTGCATCTCGATACCGGCGGCCGCGTAACAGCAATGCAGCGGATCTTTGAGGACTACGGTGAGCCTATCCATAAGGTGTACAGATTTGCCGCTCAGTACATGGGCAGCTACGACCGGTTGAAGGATATCACCGGACTTATCTTTGTTGTGCAAGGCGACACTGATACGGTGATGCAAGTGACCTACGAAACGGACCACGAGCGCCGGGAAGATCTCACTCCTGTCAATTGCAGCAGTTGGCGTCTTGCTCCGCGCAGGTTGACGTTTCGCCAGCTAAAGCCTCAGCGCTTCGCGGCGGTCGCAAGGCGAAAGCCGGGCTGCAAGCATGTTCGGCACTTCACGATGCGGCTGGAAAATAATGAACGCGGTATGGATATGGCAGTGATCTCCGCGCAGGTGTTCTACAAATATCGGGGGAGGGACAGATAAGAAATGGCATTTAAGGAACTGACTTATGGGAAGGTCTGGACCAGTGCGGAAGACTTTCCCACATATGAGAACGATGAACAGCGGGTGAGAGCAGATATGCAGTATCACCCGGATGCTGTGAAGGATTACATCAACAATGTTTTGCTGGCAGCACTGAAGGCGGCGGGCGCTGCCGCCGAACTGGGCGCATCTGTTGACGGCACTGTCTCTACGGTGCAGACGGTACTGGACAGCCACAAGGAGGCGCTCGGGCAGCTGCGAAGCGATATGACGGAACTGGCCGGCGGCGGCACCCCGGAACTGGTGAAGAGTACGCCGGTCAGCTTTGCGCAGGATAGCTGGATCGGCACGGCATCCGGTGCAGTGCTTTCTGTTTCCAAAAGTGAGCATAAGCGCGAGAACGGAAACTTTGGCTACAGTATCTATCATCTTGTGAACGGTACATACAGGAGCGGAACATGGGCTGCGGCGGCCACAAGAGTTGAGTACAATGCCGACGGCACGGTCACTCTGACGGCAGATGAGCCGTACGCCGGAAAGATCGTATTCTTTGGTTTGTAAGGAGGTGGGAAAGATATGATCGAAATCAATGTAAACGGAAGCGTGGTCAGTGTTCAGCAAAAAGAAGCGCTGTACTGTGGCGCGCAGGATGTGTATTTCTGCCGCTTCTCCTTTGACCGCAGTTGGGATAAATACCGCAAAAGCGCTGTGTTCCGCGCAGCGGGAAAGGCTGTGACAGCGGTGATCGCGGATGACGGCACCTGCCTGCTGCCGTGGGAACTGCTGGTGCGTGACAGCATCGGGCTTGAGATCGAAGCAGGTGTGTACGGTGTCAGTGCTGACGGTGAGATCCTGACAAGTGTGTGGGACAGCATCGGTACAGTGCGCGAAGGCAGCGAGATCGGCAGTGATGCGAGAGAGCCTTCCGCCGGCGTGTACCAGCAGGTGATGGCAACGCTTCGTGATATAGATGGGCGGGTCAGTGACCTGTTGTCTATGACACAGCGTGTCGAGACCGTCGGTGCGATCGCATCCGGCAGTGCGGAAGCGGCTAAGGCCAGTGAGACCGCAGCAACAAGCGCGAATACTGAGGCACAGGCAGCGTTGAATGGTGTACAAAGTGCGTTGGCAGAACTTCCTGCCGGCAGCACCCTTGTGATCAACAATCTCACCACCGACAGCTCTAGCGCGGCACTGAGTGCGGGGATGGGCAAAAAGCTTGAGCAGAGCAAGATGCCTGTTACCCCTGTTTATTACCCGGCTGCCACCAATAAAAGCGCGGATGATCTGCTGGATCCTTTTGCCATGATCCCTGTGAGCACAGAAGTGAATCCGGAGTTGCGCAATATCTTGGAGGGTACATTTTGTTACGTTAGGACGTACTTTTACGGATCAGTGGCTTTGACCAGTCGTAGAATGCAGGTGGCATTTTCTTACAATGCCGTTGTACCCAAAATGGCGGTGCGTCTCTACGGAGCAAATGGCTGGGTAGCATGGAACGAGGTTATCACCTCTGCTGGCGGCAGTATGGCCAACGGATCGAAGCTGAAGTTTCCGGAGAGTGGCGGAAAGACTTCTGTTTTGAGATCGTCCGACGTCGGCTTTGTGATTGCTTCCTATCTGAGCGCGGATGATGAAGCGTCCAATTACGCTACGTTCAATTTCAAGCATGACGGCACCTGCAGTCTTGGCATTGTGACGGAAACGGGTGCAGCCACAAAGTGGGGTGCGTTTCTGAGCACGCTGGACAAGCCGTCCGGCTCGTACACGGGTGGCGGCTCTCCTGCAATTAAAACGATAGTTATCGGTGGTCTTGGTGATGCTGTCATTGTCTACAACGCATATGGAGCAGGCATTGTTACCAAATACGGCGGGTTTATGGTTGCGCTGCAGGGAAACACGACAGGAGCAATCACAACATACTTGGCGTCGGAAGCAAAGTATGAAGGAGGAGTGCTTACCCTTGCCACTGACAGCGTATGGATCAACGCATCCGGTGCTAATTATGTTTATCGAGTTCTGTAAGGAGGATGAATTATGTGGATTGTAGATCTTAGAGAAAATCCTAACGGCTCGCACAATGACCACAGAGCTGAACACATCACTGCTGTTCCCGACGGTTGGGCGATGATACCAGCCGACTTTCCCGTGCCGGACACCTTCCCGTTTGTTTCTGTTGAGGCAGAGGAGAAAACCTACACAAGAACCGTGAAGACGGAAGGAACGGACGGCGAGCGGGTCACAGAGCAGATGCTGTATACCATGATGACCGTTGTCGCCATGACTGAAGGCATTGTGCCGGATGCTCCGGCCGCTGTACCTTCCCAGTTGGACGTACTGGAGGCCCAGGTGACCTACACGGCAATGATGACAGACACTCTTTTGGAGGTGTAAGACATGAAAGCAAAAATCGAGAAGTGGTATCACATGGGGCTGTGGACTAAGGCGATGGTAGCCAGCGCCGTAGCAAAGGGCTTTATCACTGCCGAGGATTATGAAGAAATCACCGGCGAGAGCTACGGGGAGGGCACAGCATGAAGAAGACAGAACATTTTTCCCTTAACCTGATGGAAGCGGCAGATATCCTGTCCGCCAAACCTCTGAACGAAAACACCTCAAAAATCGATGCTGTGCTGAAAGCGCAGGCAGATACCGCGGCCGGTAAGATTATGCTGGCGACTGGTCGCTACACCGGTACTGGCGGCCGTACCGTTACACTCCTGACGCCCGGATTTAAACCGCTGGCTATGCTGCTGAGGAGGGTCAGTAACTTATCATGGGGGAATGAATACGGAACCTGCTGGTGGCTGGGTAATGATATTCCTGTTGGATACACCATCATAGGCGCATCTGACTCCCCCCATTACGGCTATGAACCGGGGGAAACATACATGGCGGGTATCGAGACAACCATCAGCTTTTCGGCAGAGCATGGAAAACTCACATGGAGCATCCCTGACATACCGCAGGAGTATTACGGGGTGACTGCCGACGGAGGCCCCGCCGCGATCAGCAATGATAGAGGCATCTCCTACGAATGGATTGCCTTCGGCACTGCCAAGTGACAGAGGGGCGGTGATAACATGTACATCGATGGAGAAATTATCATTCAAGCAGCAGCTGTGCTGACTGCTATCGGCGTGATCGGCGGCGTAATGCTTTGGTGCTTCCGCTTTGTGTCGCGGCAGAAGAAGCAAGATCGCGAGCTTGCAGCTATGTGCGAGGAACAAACGATCATGTGCTTTGCCATCCTCGCCTGCCTCAAGGGTCTCAGGGAGCAGGGCTGCAACGGCCCTGTGACTGAGGCGCTGGGCAAGCTGGAGAAGCACTTGAATAAACAGGCACACAAGTGGGAGGAACTGTAATGAAAAAGCTCATTGATAAGATCAGAGGCATTCCGCACTTGTTCGGCAAGATCATCGTTTTCTGGTGCGTAGGCGCGGGTACGGTGGCAAGTGCGTGGGCGCTGCGTATTCTTTCCCGCACCGGACATGACAGTGCCGCACTGCTCGGCGTGATCCTTGCATTCTTCGGTGGGGAATTGCTGGTGTTGTGCCTTAAAACAGTATTAAATGGAAAGGTGTCCAAGTCGGACACAGAAAGGAATTCCAATGAAGAAACTTTTTATTTCTCAGCCCATGAAGGGGAAGACCGATGAAGAGATTCTTGCAGAACGTGAGTACGCGGTTCGTACTGCTGCAGATCTTCTCGGCGAAGAAGTTGAGGTGATCGACAGCTTTTTTCAGGGAACAGATCTGAGCCCGCTGGAATGCCTTGGTGAAAGCCTGAAGCTGTTGGCAAAAGCGGACATTGCGTATTTTGCCCCAGGTTGGAACAAGGCACGCGGATGCCTGATCGAGCACGAGTGCTGTGAGACATACGGAGTAAACCATATCTGTGGATAAGGAGAAAGTGAAATGAAGAATGAAAAGATTATCAAGCGCCTTGCCGCGCTGATTTCGGTTAAGAGCATTGTCACAATCGCGCTGACCGTAGTGTTCACCGTGTTGGCTCTGCGCGGCAGCGTAACCGGTCAGGACTTCCTCACCATCTTCCTTATGGTGATTTCGTTCTACTTCGGCACCCAGAGTCAGAAGATGCAGGATGCAGTGGAGGGAAACAACAATGGCGAAGGCAAGTGATCTGCTGGCCGTTGCCAGAAAGCAGCTGGGGGTGCGTGAAGCACCCCCCGGCAGCAATAATGTCCGATACAACACATGGTACTACGGCAAGGAGGTTCATGGCAGCAGCTATCCCTGGTGCATGGTTTTCGTTCAGTGGGTATTTGATCAGGCGGGTGTTAAGCTGCCGGTCAGAACGGCATCCTGCGGCCGCATGATGAATGATGCGATTAAGGCGGGGTGCTGGTCTCCCCGAGAAATTGCCCCCGGCGATGTCGTTATCATGAATTTCCCCGGCGGTGCCACTACCGATCACTGCGGCATTGTGGAGCAGATCGTAGGCGACACCGTGATCACCATCGAAGGAAACACCGGCAGCGCCAACGATGCCGATGGCGGACAGGTACAGCGCCGGGAGCGAAATATCAAGTATATTCTGGGCGCTGTTCGCCCGGTCTACGAATGCGAGGAGGACGACGATATGAAGCGATACAACACTGTTCAGGAGTGCCCGGAGTGGGCACGCGCTACAATCCAGAAGCTGGTGGACAGAAACATTCTCAACGGTGACGGTGAGGGTCTGGATCTCAGCCACGATATGATCCGCCTGCTGGTGATCCAGGATCGCGCCGGAGTATTCGACAGGGGGTAAGCGGATATGGCAACAAAGAATGTAATTGCGACTCCCGTTGACAAGGAGAACGCGCCCGCCCTGCCCAAGGGCGGTGTCAACATTCCGCGGGTCAACAACCCTCCTCAGAATGGCGATGCTACCACCCCGGCGCAGCCCCCTGTTGACACCACCGTTCCTGCCACGACGATGAGTACGGATCCCAATACACCGCCTGCCGGTGCAGGAACCACCACTCTGCAGCAGCAGACAGTTGGCGCAGGTAACCTTGAAGGCTACAACGCTATTGTCGAAGCGATGAAGGCGGCCGGCGGCGCAGCAAATGCCTTGACTCAGGATGAATTGCTGGAGCTGTACAAGTCTGCTGGCGTGGATCCGAATCTGATGTATGAGTGGTCTAATCACGGCGGATATACCCAGAACCGGGACACGGCATTGGCCGGGGGCGGTACCGGCCAGCCTGTGGAAAGTTTCTATCGGGACGGCGAATGGTATTACTATGATGGACAGGGCAGACCTGTTAAAGCCGGTACTTCTGGCAGAGACGAGTATGCAATGAGCGACGGTGATTTGCAGGTTCTGCGCTACGCCCAGACAATGTATACCAACGCTACCACTCCTGAAGATCAGGCGTACTGGCACGATGTTGCTGAGCGTCTTCGCGCAAAGTACAAGTATTCCGGCGGTGCTGATGGCTCTATGTATATCCCCCTTGCGCAGCTGGAGATCGATCAAGCAGCGCGAGATCTGCTAGGCAGCGGCGCCAATGGCGCGTATGGTGCAGCTGGCAGCAGCTCCGGTGGTTCGCCTTCCGGATATCCGGATACACCGGAAGGCAGAATGCAGGCGATCATTGATGCATGGAAGCAGGCAGCACAGGACCAGGCAAACGGACAGATCGATTATGCTACCCAGCAGGCAATTGCCGAGCTGGAGCGGGCACTGCAGGATGCGCAGCCCCAGTTCAAGGAAACTGCCGAGAGCATCAGTGCTGAGGAGCAGGACGCACTGGATAATGCTGCTCTGTATGCAGAGCTTCGCGGTGATCGCGGCGGCATCGGTCAGGAGCAGTACAACTCTATTCAGAACACGGCCGCGCAGAACCGTCTTGCCGTGCAGCAGGCGCAGACAAAGCTCTCCACCGACACTGCACGGCAGATCGCAGATCTCCGCGCACAGGGTGAGTTTGAGAAGGCAGACAAGGCGCTGGAGATCACCCAGCAGTATCTTGCTCAGCTTTTGTCTTTGGAGCAGTGGGCGGCTGAGTTTAATATGACGCAGGAGCAGTTCCAGGCAAGTCTTAGCCAGTGGCAGGCTGAGTACGATATGGCCATGACACAGATCGGCATCGAACAGAACAGATGGGAGCAGGAATTCAATGCGGCACAAAATCAGTGGCAGCAGGAATTCCAGTTTGCTCAGGATAAGTTTAACTACGATGTTGGACAGGCGGAGCTTGCACAGACAGCTGAAATGGGCTGGATGCTGTTCAATGCCGGTCAGATCGATCAACTGACGGATGAGCAGCTGGCGGCCATGAAATTTGGCTCCCGTGCAGATGCGCAGGCGATGTATGATGCGCTGACATTGTCTCAGGGGGAGGGCAGCACATTGAGTATCAACAGACCTGAAGACGCTTTCTCGGTTTTGTATTCCGCAAAATTCACTAAAGAAAGCGATCCTGAGGTTATGGCTGCATATCTGACCAATCGCGGAGTTGATTCAAAACTAGCCCCTAGCTACGTAACGGAGTTTATCAGTTCCGGTTACGACAATGCAGTTTCTTCTGCTTTTGCATCTGAAGGAGGCTGGGCAGCAGGTTACAGCAATAATGTTTCCGGCGGATCATATAAGGGCACAGAATGGGGTGCTATCAAGAACACAGTAATTCAAAACTTGACTACCGGAAATTTTGATGCCGTAACAAAGTACATGGATCAGATTGCCGGTGGACTCAATGAGGAGCAGTTTCTTGAGTTGATGGATCTGTTTGCCAAATACGGGTATTCACCTTACTCGGCTATCAATTGATGTGAAAGGAGTTTTGGAATGATAGCAAACTCCAACAAAAATTTCGGTGTAGTATCGTTTGACAGTGCTATCCCGAATGCTGTGAGTACAACTAACGTTTCCAAGCCTGCTGGTCAGCAGGCTTGGGAGCGGTTTAAAGCAACCAGTGCAACAAATGCCTATAATGCTTCCACAACAGGCAGAAAGAAATGGGAGCAGTTTAAATATGACTCTGCATTGAAGGCGGAGAACGAACGCAAAACAATGGCAGATATTGACTACTTCGACTCCGGTAGCCTCTCCTCTCTTGGAATCGGCGATATCGATTTTAATGCCCTTCGCCAAATGGCATATGACGGAAAGATCACCGTGAACAATCCCGGCGTAGGAAAACGCTTGACTGTCAGCTGGGCACCCGGTTGGGATGCAGCGAGGTATCACCAAGAGCCGTATGCAGCAATGACAAATCAAAGGCCGGTCAAGCCGGTCGGAACATCTACCTCGATCCAGCAGACAAACGCCTTTGGAAATCCAAGTCAGTACGCTGTTGTTTATCCCGAATATCCTGAGCAGCGCGGTCTTCTTGAAGAGAAAATGGACGACGCAACGTTTGACGCCATTTTTGCCGCTAAGACCGGTGATGGTGAAACACTGCAAAACCGGCTGAAGTTTTTTGATGTCGCAGAGCAGAAAGAGCGAGATGGTAAATATTTCACCTACAGGCAAGATCCCGAGTTTGATAAGTATGTCAAGCTGGGCGAGGGCGCAGATCTCAAAAAAGAATTCAGCACTCAGTGGGATAATATCAAAAACGATATCGGTTACATGGATAAATCCGAGCGGGATATGTTTTACTATCTGCTTGGCAAATACGGCAGCAACGAAGCTTTGTCTTATCGCCTGCAGATCAATGACAGAATAAGCAACAGGGAAGGTAGAGCGATCGCGGAAAACGCAAAAGATAGTTTGCTCAGGAAGCTGGATATTGCAATCGCATCCGGCTTTACTGGAAACATTCAGGGATTTGCACAGAATTTCTTTTCAGATGAAATCGTTCCTGAAAATTCTTGGCAGTATGCTGATGCATATACAGCTTCTGAACTGGAAGGTGCAGAAAAAATCATTTATGGCATTGCAAACCAGGTGGCCAACATGGCACCAATGGTCTTGACTACTACCATTGCTTCGTCAATGGGTGTCCCTGCGCCTATTGTGGGTCTGCTTGGCAGCACACAGGTTGGCCTGTCCGCCAGAGGTAATGCCTATGCTTCTGCATTGGAGGAAGGATATGACAAGCCAAGGGCTGAGCTATATGCAACAGGTGTCGGACTGAGCGAGGCTTTGTTCCAGTATCTGTTGGGTGGTATTAGCAAAGCGGGCGGTATCGCAGCAGACGATCTCCTGACAAAAGTTGCTGCATGGGACAATGCACTATTCCGCTTTGCAGGCACAGTAGCAATCAAGGGCGGTGCGGAAGCGATCGAAGAAAACCTTCAGAATTTCTTTGAACCTTTGCTTCGCACGATGATTTTTGAGGAAGAGTATGATGTTCCTACTTGGGAGGAAATCCTTTACACATCTCTGATCTCGTTTGTCACAGCGAACCTGATGGAATCCACAGAAACTGCCGATATCACGGCTCACGGTGCTGGATCCAACGCAAGCAAAAGCGAGAGCGCAAAGGAAATGGCGCAGCGCCTTATTAATGCATCTATCGAGAAAGTCACCGGAAAGAAGCCTGCACAGAACGCCCAGAGCGCCTCTGAGAGCGTTTCAACGGAAAAAGGTGTTGTAGCGCAGGAGAGTCCTGCAAACGTCACCACGGGCGCAGGAGCGAGCAGCACGGGGGTAAATTCGCAGTCAGCCCGGGACGAGGCGCTTGCCGCCACGATCCGGCAGGGACAGGAGAACCTTGCGCGTGCCAAAGCGGAAAAGAAGAGTGACGAGCTGACTCCTGAGCAGAAGATTTTCTTTGATTCCATGTTTGGCCGTGAAAAAACCGTGTCCGACTCGGACACGGCGAAAAAGTCGCAGAATATGAGTGCAGCGCAGCTGCGCCAGCAGATCGAGGCGGAATATGCCGCCGGTCAAATGGCCGATGAGGAATATGATGCTGCGTTGGATGCGCTGATGGAGCAGGAGAGTCTGGAAGGCGTTAACACACTGGATCGATACAATCCTGAAATGATGAAAGCGGAGGTAAACGACAATGTCAGAGGCAGTGTTTCTGATGACAGCAGCCAACGGTATGAGAGTGCGAGTGCCGGAGAGCAAACTGGAGAGCTGGCAGAAGGCACAGGACGAGATCAGAGCGGGCAGGTACAAAGCCAGCGAGCAAGAGATCGAGCAGATCGTGTCGCTCGGATCCACGGAGACCAAGGACAGCAGCCTGTAACAGCGCGCAGCTATCTTGGCAGCAAGTATGCTGAAGACTCCGGGCAGATCTACGATGTTCCGCAGAGCGTGATCGATGGCGATACAGAGCTGAGTGAGATCGCTGCTGATATCCGCAGCCGCGGGCTTGTTCCGCACCTGTTCACCGGCGAAGCACGGCTGGTAAACGGATCAACTGCGGATGCCATGATCCGCGGTAACGATGTGTACATCCGTGTGGATAGTCCCACGTGGACGGCCACGCAGAATTGGGAGCATGAGAAGTTCCACGGTATTCTCGGGAATTCCAGGGAGATGATCCGCGATCTGTGGCAGCAGATGCGAAAGAAAATGCCGAAGGAGAAGCTGTGGGCAATCTGCGAAAGATACCGTGAAGCATATCACGGCATTCTTGATGTGGATGCCGATGGGAATCCTATCACCGGAGAAGCTCTTACTTTTGCAGTTGCAGAAGAGATTCTTGCCGATGCCTATGCCGGAAAAGACACTTTCGCCCAGGATGTAAAGCAGTTCAGTGATATCGCAAATGATGCTGCCAGTCAGATTGAAGATGGCAAAACACAAGTCAGAGGTCCTCCAGATGGAGTTCTTTCAGTTAAGAGAACAAAAAAGTTGCCATATCAAAATCAACTCGATGCTTACTATGAGAATTATCCGCAGCCTCTTGGAAGATCGGACGATCTTTTTGTAATGGATGCAAATTCCAATCTATTAGATCTCGGGTTGGGTGAAAAGCCATTTTTTATGCTGAAGTCTAATTTGACAAAGTCTGTTCGAAAAGAAGGAAACAATAAGAGTAATTCGGCGCATGGTATAGAGGAAGATATTGTACGAGATATTCCGAACATCATTTCATCTCCTGCATTGGTTGTGATTGGAGACGGAAGAATCTCCGTTATTTCGGATGTTCGAGTTGACACTCAAAAAGAAAGTAATGCTCCATTGTTAATAGGAATTGATCCGCAAAGTAGCGTTGATGGACAGAGTGCCTATGAGATTAAAAGCATTTATGGACGAGAGGGATTTTCTAACTGGCTTGAGTTAAGAGCCAAGGACAGCAGAATTCTTGCCGGAAATGCAAATAAGGCCGCAGCGTTACTCCGTGATGTCGGGAAATCATATCCCGAGCCGGTGGCATACGCTACAGACCTTACATCGTGGATATTATCACAATCAAGTGATTATGTCAATACAGAACCGAAGTTCTCTGCTATTGTAGGTGAGGCTGACACAGAGACTGGTGTTGAGCAGGATCCCGTGCAGGCACTTCCTAAGAAGGCACAGCGAATCCTTGAAACCGAGGAGCGGAAGCTGACCAATCTGTTAGCCAACGCGCTGAGGATCCCGTACAAGAGCCGCAGTGAGCAGATGGACGGCATAGCGAGAACAATCACCACGGAGTTCTTGCAGACCGGCAGGGTATCTGAAAAGACTGTGGAAGATCTATTTGAAAAGGCATACCGCACCCAGGAGCAAAAGCTGGCTGAGGAGCACGGTATCTTTATCGAAGAGTACCGGGATCAGATGGAGCAGGATTTTAAGGCACAGGTGAATGATTTGATTGCTCAGCTGCGCCTTGCTAACCGTTACGCATCTGAACAAGCTAAATCTACAGGAAGCGAAAGCTCAGAACAGCCGGAGTTGACAAAAAAGGATCTGGAAGATTTGTACGCCAACATGGAGTCAGCACGAAGGACAGCAGATAAAGCTGTTGCTAGGAATCTTCTGACTGAAAGTGACAGCATGAAGGTTAACAGGCTTCTGCGTGGTGACATTGACGAGAGTATGCTAAATCCGTTGACAGACAATGTAACCGGTATTCTTGAGGTGTTTCAGGCAAAGGCGGAATACGAGAAGTTTGCCCGGCAGATCCGGAGGTGGAACGCTCAGCGGAAAGAGAAGCTCTATGCTCGGGCTGACAAGCTGCTGGAGAACGCTCATAAATTGAAGGACAAAAAGTCCGGATTTCTCTATTCCAGAGAAACGATGGAACGCAATATCCGCGATATGGATATGACCGATGACAAATCTCTGGCGGAAGAAATCATTGGCGAGCTATTTACTCCGGTGCATAAAGCTGCGGCAAAGGCAACAAAAATGAAGAACGAGTACCGTGACCGCGTGCGTGCTTTGAAGCTAAGCCGAAAGGTTGCTGCAGGAAATAAGATCAGCGAGGCAGCGGCTGTTCAGCTGCTTGGTGAAGCAGAAGATAATATTCGCTATCTGCAGAAATACAAGTTTATCAAGGAGCGCGATGGTAAGTCGCTGGAGGACTGGCAGGGCATCGTTCAGGATCTGTGGGAGAGCAATCCAAAATTGGATGCCAAGAAAATCCGCAATGCGGTAAACGAATTTCGGCAGATCTACGATGAGCTTTTTGTGCAGATGAATGATGCCAGAATGCGCAACGGTTACGAGCCAATCAACTACCGCAAGGGCTACTTTCCTCATTTCCAGAGCGAGTCCGGCGACGGTATCCTGAGTCAGTTCGGAAAATCTCTTGGCATTAACACTGCTGCTCTTCAGCTGCCGACAACAATAAACGGCATGACTCATACATTCAAGCCGGGCATTCAGTGGTTTGGATCAGCGCAGCAGCGTCAAGGTGTCAATACATCCTTTGATGCGGTGGAAGGTTTCGATAGCTACATCGAGGGCGTGGCTGATGTTATTCATCAGACCGACAATATCCAGATGCTGCGAGCCTTTGCAACGCAAGTGAGATATCGTACCAGTGATGATGGCTTGCGCAAGCAGATTGACAACGTTCGTAATGATCCTACCCTGGCGGAGGAGGACAAACAGAACCGCATCAAAGAAATTTTCGAGAATGGCAAGTTTGAACTCGGAAACTTTGCTGTGGAGCTGGACGAGTATACCAATCTTATTGCCGGCAAGAAGAGTCGCCATGACAGAGATATGGAGCAACTGCTGGGAAGAAAAATGTATGCGATCATGAAGGCGGTGGAAGGTCGTGTGGCTGCTAACATGGTTGCAGTAAACCCGGGCAGCTGGCTAACCAACTTCATTCCTATCACTCAGGCGTGGGCCACGCTGGACAGCAGAAGTCTGCTGGCGGGCATGTGGGATACGCTGCGCGCAATCAAAAATGATGACGGAATGGTGGCAATGAGCAGCTTCCTTACAAACCGGCGTGGCAGCGATCCTATTGTGCGCACGTGGTCGCAGAATGCATCTGCTGTACTTTCCAGACCTATGTCTATTATTGACAGCTTTACTGCAGACTCGCTTGTGCGCGCACGGTATGGACAGAACATTCGGCGCGGAATGAGTGAAGCAGCTGCAATTGCTGATGCTGACAGTTGGGCTGCCGGTGTAATGGCAGACAGAAGCAAAGGAGCCATGCCGACAATCTTTGCACAAACAAACCCTGTTACCAAGCTGTTCACTCAATTCCAGCTGGAAGTAAACAATCAGCTCTCTTACACCTTCAAAGATATCCCGAGAGAAACGAGAGAAAAAGGTGCCGCGGCTATTGCTATGGCGATGCTGAAGTTCATGATCGGCGCATTCTTGTACGATGAATTGTATGAATACTTTATCGGCCGAAGACCTGCGCTGGATCCTCTTGGCATCATTAACGATACCGTTGGAGATCTGACCGGATATGAACTTCCTAATCTGATAGAGCTCGGTACTGGCATCTTTACCGGAGACATGCCCTCGTTTGAGGTCGAGAAAAAAGGAGTATATGATGCAGGTGTAAATCTCGCAACAGCTGTGGCTGAAGAGTTACCGTTTGTTGGTGGTCTGCTTGGCGGCGGACGAGTGCCGATCAGCAACGCATTGCCTGATGTAGGTAAGCTTTGGCAGGCTGCCACAGATGACAGCTGGGCAGGCGAGAAACGACTCGGCACAGCTGTAAAGGAGCTGGCAAAGCCCGCTGCATATATCCTGCCTCCCTTTGGAGGCGGTCAGGTAAAGAAAGCTGTGGAGGGCGCCGCAGCTGTCGCTCGTGGCGGTAGCTACACGGTTGATAACACCGGCGAAGATATTTTGCAGTACCCCATTGAAAACGACACCTTTGGACAGGCTGGGCTAAATGCAATCACAGCAATGTTCTTTGGTAAATCCGCATTGCCGGAAGCCAGGGAATGGGTCGAGAGCGATTTCGACAGCCTGACTGCAAAACAAACAGCATTGTTTGATGCACTTCGCAACGGCGGTGTGCCTACCGAGGATGCGTATAGTCTGATCCGTGATATTGAGGATGCTGACACAAATCTGGAGAAGATTTCTGAAGTGGCAAATTCCTATTTTGATGAGTACTTAAAGGAACTTGCCATGTCCAACGTTATGACTGACAGCCAATATCAAAAGTACATGGATGCACGTCGTGCGGGTGTGAGCTCAACTGCATACTACAAATTTCTCAGCAAGATTGAGGATCTAAAACAAGCTCGCGGCAGCAAGAGTGTTAACCAGGAAGATGTTAAGACTGCTCTGGAAGCAAGCAGTCTAACCGATGCTCAGAAGCGAGCGATCTGGAACAGCTACGGATGGAAAACAGAAAGTCCGTGGTAAGATTGGAGGGGATCCCTATAGAGATCAGACACAAGGCAATTCGCCAGGCAATGAAGGAGATCCCGCTCGACCAGCTGCGTGTGATCTTTGCCGATTGCGGCTTGACCGAAGACGAACAAAAGAGTCTTTTGGAACACCGCGACGGAGCGGATCTCACATGGATCTGCCAACAGCTCAACACATCAGATCGAACTCTTGACCGCATCCGATCATCCGCACTCGAAAAAATCCGGGTAGAACTGGAGTAATAATGCAGCATCCCCCGATGGCGCTTTAGTGTCGCTTTCGGGGGATGTTTTTTAGGTACTCTTTACTTAGAGGACGGG
Source organism: Candidatus Pelethomonas sp. (assembly GCA_045615065.1). Taxonomy (GTDB): domain Bacteria; phylum Bacillota; class Clostridia; order Oscillospirales; family Oscillospiraceae; genus Pelethomonas. Next base: position 24,954 of record JAZLEB010000147.1, read on the forward strand.
CACAGAGCCGGTCCCACAACAAAGAAAGGAGTATCGATATGGAAGTTAATAACTACGCAAGCAAGGGCGTTGCCGGTACTGGTCTTGGCCTGGGCATCGCCGGCACTGCACTGGGCGTGCTGAACGGCATGGGAGGTTGCGGCGGTAATCTGCTGGGTGGTCTGTTCGGCGGCCATGGCGGCTGTGGCTGCAGCGAGAACACCGCGGTCAACCGCTACGAGCTGGGGCTGGAGCAGTCCAACGCAGCCAAGGACAGCCGGATCGCTCTGCTGGAGAGCACCATCCACACCAACGACAAGATCCTTGAGGTGTACGGCTACATCGATGGTAGACTGCGCAACATCGAGGGTCAGATCGCTCAGCAGGCCGTAGTGAACGCTCAGGTCACTGCAAACATCAGCTGCATGCAGGGCAACATCGCTACACTGATGGGCCTGACCAAAACAGTTGTTCCCATCGGCAATATCTGTCCTGAGCCTATGCCGCTGTATAACAGCTGGACGGCACCTACCGCAGCAACCGGCGCTTAACCGGCTAAAAAGGGGAGGGGCGACCCTCCCCGATCCAATAAAGGAGGAATGACATATGGTGTCAATGCAGCAGATCGAGAACGGTTTGGCACGATTTATCGACAATGAGCTTGCACCTAAGATCCCGGTGGACGGACAGAACGGTCCCGTCAAGCGGCTTGGTTTTCTCGTTGGCGTAACGTATATGCTCCACAAGCAGCTGCCCACTCTGATGAACACCATTGGAGCGGTAGCGCCAAATGGAGACGTTGATATCGAGGGTGTTATGGAAGTGATCAGGGCAAGGGTACCGGAAAGCGGCCTGCGGGTGCATGTTCCGGTAGTTGATGAACTGGTATTCTATCCCTCTGATGTGGAACAAATCAAATCCTATATCATGGGAGGTTAAGCATGAAACTGATTCAGGAAATCTCGGAGATGATCGAGGAGGAAGTAGAGGGCGCTTGCCACTACGCAAAAGAAGCAGTAAAGCATAAAGAGGACGATGCTGCGCTCTCAAAAACCTTTTACGATATTGCAGGAATGGAACTGCAGCACGTTAATATGCTGCACGAGCAGGTGACGCGGATCATTGAGCAGCACCGGCGCGAGCACGGTGAGCCACCTGCCGCTATGCTGGCTGTATACAATTATCTGCACGAAAAGCAGATTGAAAAAGTCAATAAGGTCAAACATTATTTGGCCATGTACAGAGAGTAAAATACTGCCCCGGAATACCTCCGGGGCAGTTATAGTCTGTTGGTGTAAGCTCCACCATACTTCAATAGACTATAATGACACCCTGTAGCCCTTGCAGTGCAAGGGTTACAGGGTTGTTCTGTAGGTGATGGAAAGAGTCTCTTTTTCCTTGTCAAATACGCAGTTGCTGAGAATTCCTCGGGCGCTGTTGTTCTTTTCCTCCAAAGATGCTGTGTCGGAGGTGATAACCTTCAGCGCTTCCTGGATGGCGGATTGCAGGGCCTTTTGCACCTGCTGCTCATCGGTTCTTGACCGCATGGCCTCCAGCTGAGCATGAGTATCCTCAAGGGTGATCTCCAAATCCTTTTTAGCTGCGGCAAAATCCTCCAGCTCAATCACTCCGGACAGGTAGGCATCCTGCAAGCGGGCTTTCTTTTTCTCCAGACCGCGCAGGACAGACTCCAATCTTTCAATGTCCGCTCCACCGTTGGCGGCAGAATATGCAACATCGCAGGGAAGAGGCTGCAGGGAAACGGCATCAGCGCGCATCTTCTCAATAAGCGCTTCTGCCAGCACATCTGCCTTGATGTGCTGAGATGTTTTGCATCGACCGCGGGCGTAATTGTTGCACTTGTAGTAATGGGGCAAAGAGAAGATCAACGTGGAGCCGCAGGACGAGCAGCGGACAATACCGGAAAGCCAGTGTTTCAGATCCGTAGTAGGCCGTGCTTTGTACCCCCACTGCCGTTTCACTTCGTCAAGCCTGTTCTGCGCTGCATCCCATAATTCCATATCGATAAGCGGAGAATGTTCACCGTCTGCTAGGATGATATTTTCATTGGTAAAATCGCGCCGTGTGCGGCCGGTTGGGTTCCAGCGCAGCTTGCCGATATAGACCGGATTGCGGAGAATATACTCCACGGTACGGTTTTCAAATGCGTTCCCTCGGTGTGTCCGGATGCCCATTGCGTTCAATTCTCTGGCAATAGGATAGAGTCCTTTGCCATCCACAAAGGAGCGGAAAATCCAGCGCACCAGCTCCGCTTCCTCTGGGATCTCTACCAAGTGTCCATCTTGAACACAATAGCCAAAAGAGGGAGTAGCCTGCAGCTTTCCACGGCGGGCGTTGACCTCCATGGAACGCTTGACCTCCTCGCTGAGCCGGATGGAATAGAATTCATCCATCCATTCAATGATGCGCTCGATCAGCGATCCAAAGTGTCCGGCGATCAACGGCTCTGAAACACTGACCACATCGACGCCACATTTGGAGCGGAGAACGGATTTGTAGAAAATAGACTCCTCCTGATTGCGGGCAAAACGGGAGAACTTCCAAACAAGAAGTGTTGTAAAGGGACAATCCTTTTCTTTCGCAGCGGCGATCATCCGCATAAATTCCGGGCGCTTCTCTGCCTTTTTTCCGGAGATACCGGCATCAATATAGATATGATCCTGCAGAATAACAATGCCCTCGCGCCGGGCATGCTCGCGGATCTTCTCCAACTGAGTTTCAGGGGAGAGCTCCGCCTGCTCCTCGGTGGAGACACGAATATATACCGCGGCAAATTGCATACTGCGTTCTGTCATGTTTGACCTCCCGTGTCCGAATTGGACACATCATTAGTGTGCTGTACCCTTTCCGAGGGACTCCATTGCGAGTTGGATTATCTCTGTGGTGGTCTCCAGCCGGATCTGAAGAGTGCTGATCGTCTGCTCCAGAGCGGCCTTTTCCTGCGTGAGAATTTCAATCTGCTGCTGCAGATCAGCAATCGTTGCGTCCTTCATCTCCACAACGGCCTTAAGCGCGGCGTTTTCCGCAGATGCTTCTTCGCCTGTTGTCACTTCAGATTCATCTGTGCCGATGATGGCGTTGAAGATACCGTTGATCGTGTACTGTCTGTAATCGGGGCCGTCCTCGCTGTTTGGGGAAAAAATTCTGCTCACGGTACTAAGGCTGATCGATACGCCTTGCGCCTCGCATGCGTCAACGATAGCTTGACATGTCAATTGCTTTTGCTTTTTGACTTCTTTGAGGTACCGAATGACTTTTTTAGTTGCTTCACGCATATCAAATGACTCCTTTTCGCTCAAAAGTACAAATAATTTGATGGTTTAATCTGATGAATTGAGTGTTGAAAGAGCCGGTTAAAAGTGATACCTTTTAATCAGCCCCCAGCAAGCTCGCCGGGTGGATGTTTGGCGACGGACACCCGGCGGGCAACTCCCGAAGGAGGATGCACATTGGAATATGACACGCTGGTTAACTTCTATGTTGAGAAGCTCCGGGAGAGATATCGGGTCTGCGATCCGGAACGACGCAGGATCATGGAGCTGCTCCGGCACGCCGATGAAGAAACGATCAGCAGGGTAGCGGCCCTGCTGGATGATAAAGAAAAACAGGAGGGCGCACCATGCAGCCGACCATGACGATGACCTATATTGCCACCGCCGCGGACGGCGCAGCTGAGCCGGAGAATAAAAACGCGCTTGCGGAGAAGATCCTATCCATGACTGCGGAGGAACTGGCACTCTTTATTTATCTCGCAGAGAAAGAACTTGGTCTGCGATTCGATTGAGTGCAGCCACCGTTTCATCATCCATGGACATAATCTTATCGATCAGATCCCGCTTAATATCTGACAGCCCTTCGGCGGAAACGCTGAGGGGCTTTTCGTCGTCCCAGCCCATCAAATAAGCGGATGTGGTATCCAATGCTTTGGCAATAGAAGACACTTTGGACTGGGTAATATCGTTTATACCTAATTCAATTTTGTTAATTGTAGAGCGAGATTTATACCCAAGCCTAGCGGCAAGTTCTTCTTGAGAAAGTCCAAGTTGTAATCTGCGATTTTTAATACGATCTCCAATATTCATTGAAATCACCTCTGTAAAACAACAATAGCATAGGGAAGATTAAAAATCAACATTTTTTTACTTTCTTGCAAAAAGATGTTGACAAAAAGGGGACAGCGTGCTATTGTTTGAGTGTAGATGTAAAATCTACAAGGAGGTGACAAGATTGACAAACAGCAAATTAATTAGAAAGACAATCAAGGATAGAGGTCTCAAAATTAAATATGTGGCGGAACAGATGGGACTTTCGCGTTGCGGACTGCATAAAAAGATGGACAATGAGACTGAGTTTAAGGTATCTGAGGTCGAAGCATTTTGCAATGCGGTGGGGGGGCTTGGGAGAGATGATATGATTCGTATTTTTTTTGCGGATGATGTAGATTGTTCGTCTACAACACTGAATTGAAAGGGGATTATAACATGAACAAGGAACAGTACGAGAGAGCTATCAATGCGCTGCTGAGCGCGATTGAGCAGCTGGAAAAAACAGCAACCCCCGAACATTGCGAAGCAATGGCGAAGGTTGCTGAAGCGTTGGTTAAACTGCACATGAGTTCACAGCTTATTCATTAGCTCTCGGTGTCGATCTTTTCGAGGCGCTTGATCAAGGTCTCGATGAAATCGGCGAGATCATTGGCGCACTTCTCGTTGGGGATGTAGTTGATCTCACTGGATGCGATAAGAGCTTTTGCAATATCGAATGCGTGATTCTTGGCAGAAATCTTATCCATGAAAGTAACCTCCTTTCTTGTGTAGATGGGATCCGGCACGAATGACGGGGGTGGGCCTGAGTGCTAACGCAGGTTGTTGCTGCGTTAGCACTCAGTAAGGTTAAACCGTATTGCATAAGTGATGATACACCAAAAAGTAAAAGAATGTCAACACAAAACGAAAAGTTTACAAACTATTCACAATCGGTGCTGAATTGAAAGGAGCACAGGGATGAATGAAGAAAAGAAAACTGCCCGCCCCAGAAAGACGGACAGAAAGGTTTTTCGAGAACGGCATCCGGATCTGCCATTTTGGTTGTCGATTATTGCGTTAGCAGCTTCGATAGCCATGCCAATACTGCGGAAAGTTCTGGAAGGAATGACTTAATAAGGGCAGCCAATGCGATGGCGGTAGTGATCCAATATCTGAAAGAGTCTTTTCTACGATATTTCTGCTTTTTTCGCAAATATCGTAGATACTGAATGCCTCGATCCGTGATGTGGAGATAAGTGTTGATCGTATCCCCGCTGTCATATCGGCCATAAGCGAGGCCCAGCTCTACAAGCGGTTTGACCTTTTTGTGATTGCGTTGGTTGTCGATGATTCTGTGCCGCGAAAGTCTGCGTAAAAGAGAGCGGTCGCTTCGAGTTAGCGTAATTTCATCAAAAGGACAATCGAACAGCATATAAAATCCCTCCTTAACCGTAAATAATAGCACGAATTAAGGAGGATGTACACGACATAACTGTCGAAAACGACAGAACGATTGAAAAGGAGAACAGGGATGAAGGAGTTTTTTCGATGCAAAGACTGTAAACACGATAAAGGGAAATGCGTTGGTTCATCCAGAAGAGGCGGGCATAAAAACTGTTTTGAGAAAAAAACAATGACCAATGCCGACCGCATCCGCTCCATGAGCGATGAAGAGCTGGCGCTCAAACTGGGAATTGAGCAGTGCCCGGACAAGGAGAAGTGGTGTATTTGTGATGGAGACTGTGAAAAATGCTGGCTGGACTGGCTCAAGCAGCCTGCAGAGGAGGTGCAGAACCATGCGTGAGATTTTGTTTCGCGGCAAGCGGAGCGACAACAGCAAATGGGTAGAGGGATTTTATGTCGGTGCCATCGCCGATTGCAGCCATGAAATCTGCGACATTGACTCTGTCACAGGCCATCGAGTAGAGGTAGACCCCGCCACCGTAGGCCAGTACACCGGATTGCAGGACAAAAACGGAAAGCGGATCTTCGAGGGGGATATTGTAGCCGATGGCAACGAAATCTTCGTTTGTTTTTGGGACGGGTGTAATGTTGAATTTGGTGTCAAAAACAAGGATTTGAGTTTTGGTATCGCATACCTCCCAATTGCGGAGTACGAGGTCATCGGCAACATCCACGATAACCCGGAACTGATGGACGAAGGTGCTGATCAGGCATAGGACAACCGGCACAGATCGTAGGCTGAACAGGGAGGTGTTCATATGGCCAAGGAAAAACCAAAGATCAAGGTTATCTCGTACTGTTATGTGGGCGATCAGCTGGTCTGCACTGACGATCTGAACGAGGAGCAGAAGGAGCGGCTTGCTGTCGGCCTGCAGTGGGGTCTTCTGACTACCCGGTTTGGCGGCGTTGCAACGATCAATCCGCCTCCCGGCTTTGAGTGCAGCCGGACCGATAAGGGTCTTATCAAGGTAACAAGAACGCCTGTAACGGCGTAAAACAAATTTACTTTACATAGGAGAAAATATGGATAGCAGAAGTTTACTGGAGTTCCTGGAACAGGAAAAGAAGATATGCGACCGCCTGCAGAGTGTGCAGAACATGCTCGGCGGATTGAACAGTGCGGCGGAAGATAACCGCACGAGTCTGGAGCGCCACAGCAATCTTGTGGATCGCCTGACGGAGGAAGCCGTAGACCTGAATGAAAAACTGTGGACCGTAAGACAGCAGATCAATGAGCGGATCATCGGCTACGAATGTATGTACGGAGGGAAAAGCGATGAGTAAGAATACACGCATGAAAGTCCGACAGGAGCTGGCCTTCTGGCAGCGCGGAGCTGTTGCGCTGATGGTCCTTTTGGTGCTGTTTGCAGCAATGGCACTGTGGATGGGCATCCAGTGGCGGGATAAGAAAGAGTCGCTGGAGTCCGAGATCGCGCAGCTGCAGACGGAGTACAACGCCGTGCAGGAGATCAGCACCGCGGCGGTGACTCGGCTTGGCTCTTTGCAGCAGGAATTTGACGAGTACGTTGCACAGGTCGAGTACGACCGCGTTATGGAAGAAGCGGAGAGGCTGCAGCATATGGCGGCTTATGAGGAGGTGGGCATGTACCGCTATATCGGTGAGTGCACCCTGACGGCCTACTGCTGCGAGAGCAAGGACAATCAGCACATCTGCGGCACCGGCACCGGTCTGACAGCCTCCGGCCTTCCGGTGGCACCGGGCATGGTTGCGGTAGATCCCAGCATCATCCCGCTTGGATCCACCGTGATCATCAACGGAATCAGCTATCTGGCAGCAGATACAGGAGTGACAGGATACCACGTCGATATCGCGATCCAGACGCACGAGGAAGCAGAGCAATTTGGTGTTTCCTCGGCGGAGGTTTGGATCATCCCTCCCGGAGGTGATGAGAATGGCAACTGAAAAGAAGCAGACCTTCCTGTGGTGGGTGGAGCACCCGGACCACACAGATGCCATCGTAATTGCAGACAACTGGGAGCAGGCCACGGTGGAAGCCGACAAATGGTGGGAGGTACATTGGGGCAAGGTCGCCGCACTGTGCGAGTGTGAGAGAAAAGAGCCTCTGCTGCGCGGTGTGTGCTGTGAATGCGGCGCAAAGATGTGGAGTCCCGGCGGAGTACGGCCCCGCTGCGGGAAATGCGAAGCCATCGCCCGTCAGCGGGAGCAGAGCCAAAGAGCAAGAGACAGGAAATATTATGCAAGTATGCACGCAAAGTGATCGTGCAGGGATATGAGGAGGTTATGATGATGCTGTATTTTGAGGAAGCCCGGAAGAAGATCAATGAGGGCAAAAAAGAGGTCAAGGGACAGAAGGAAGGTGCAATGAAAAACGCCGTAGCAGATGCGCTGATATCCTTCTGCGGACAGGATGACCTGCTGGCGCGGGAGATCGTTGAGGGAGGAACGTTTGCGGATTGCATGAAGGATGTTGCCGCAGGCGTTGGCAATTCGATCTCGGATCTGGAGGCGTACAAGAAGGCTGTGAAATTTTACAGTCCCTCGGCGGAAATCGGGTTTGCGATGACGATCAGCCGGGGCGAAAAATCGGAGATGCCGGAAGCGCCGAAAGAGACGAAACAGGAAACGCGGAAGGTTATTGACCTTGCGGATTTCCTTTTCTGAGAGGCGCGTCATGGCAGCAGAACTGAGCAAGGAAGACGAGAAGCTATTAAAAAGCTTTCCTGTGTTTTCAAAAGAAGACCTGCAAAGGGTCAATGCATTGTTCAAACACTATATTTTCTACACAACGGAACCCAACGGGGACAGAAAGTGCCAGTGTACACGATGCGGAAAGTCATTTTCCTTTCAAAAGTATGCGAGAACACAAACTCCGGAGTATCGGGAGTTTATGCAGCAAAGCCACGGTGGAGCTGCCAGATGTCCGAAATGCGGACATGTCGGGGATCTGAAAAATACTGCCAGGTATAAAAGCGGCAGCAGTCTGGATGAGTGGAAAAAGTGCATTCTGCTCCACGTTAAAAACGGAGTGGTGTATGCACAGGCTTATTACGTTAGAAAGTGGTACGGTCTAAGGTACTGGAATCCTCCGGTTGAGTATTGCGACAAAGCCATGTACGTCTTTAAGCAGGGAGAAGCGATAGGCTGGCGTTACCTGCACGATTGGACAGGATTAGGACTGACACCGGGCGGAAGACCCCTAAGATGTACATATGAGCGGATGAACAAAATCGGCGAACCGTGGAGTAGTACAGGGTACGGGGGCTGGTCAGGCTATTTATGGAACAGATACCACCTGATCGGAACAGAACGGCTTGCGGGGACGCATTTGGAATATGCGTTTCGTGAGTATTTAACGATTATCAAAGGGGTTCAAGGAGACCGGGAGGAACATGATTATGGAATGAGGTTCATGGATGCAGCCAGCAGAAATGGACACATCGAAATGCTGAGCAAGATGGGATTGCGGCAGATGGTGAATGATCTTGTAGTTGGCAAAAAGAAGATTCGAGAAGTCAACTGGTCAGAAAAGAACCCATGTAAAGCATTTGGATTGACTAAGAAGGAATTGAAGGAGTTCATTGCAATCAACGGAAGCGGAAGAGAGCTTAGATGGCACCGCAAATTCAAGGCAAACGGCAACCCTATATCGTTTCTGGAATTGGATGAGGCAAAGCGTAGCGTTGCGGGACATGATTTTGAAGATTTTGTGAAAGCCTGCACTACCGGTTGCGGGGTGAAGCCTGAAAAGGCATTACGGTACCTGCAGAGTCAGGCGGACAAGCAGAAAATCAGAAGGGGTGAGGCACTGATCCAGTGGAAGGATTATGTCGAGGCGGCGAAATTCTGCGAATTCGATCTAAGCACGCCAATCGCGCTGATGCCAAAGAAGCTGAAGGAAGCCCATGACGGAGCCGTGGAAACTGAAGCTCAGATGCGGCACGAAGCCGAGCTTTCGTTTGATTCTGAGTATCAAAAGAGATACAACTCCTTGATGAAGCGGTACGGTTTTGAAAACGATAAATTTTTCATCCGCGCGCCCAGCTCCAGCCGGGAGATCGTGCGAGAAGGTGAGGAACTTAACCACTGCGTGGGACGCTACGCAGGAAAGCACGCCGCCGGACTGACAACGATTTTATTTATGCGGCGGAAGAGAGCCCCGTTTACACCTGCGTGGACCATCGAAATGAGAGGGGAAACGATGGTTCAGATACAGGGTAAAGGCAACAAGTATGGCTGCAAGCCGAAAAGCAAGGAAAAGGAATTTGTGGATCAGTGGCTGGGATGGGTTTCGGAAGGAAGCAAAAGGGACAAGCAGGGGAACCCCATTCTGACAGAAAAGAAAGATAGAGAGGTTAAGACAGAATGAGCGAAATGGTAGTGACAAGACCCATTGAGGTCATTGAGGGTGAAATTCTCTTTTTCAAGGCGCAGGCGAGCGCCGGTATGTTGGAGATCGGGCGGCGCCTGATCGAGGCAAAGGCTCAGCTGCCGCGTGGCAGTTGGCAGAAGTGGCTGGCGGAAAAAGTGGAATTTACTGAGCGAACCGCACAGCGTTTTATGAGGATCGC
>JAZLEB010000148.1:0-4802 GCA_045615065.1 Candidatus Pelethomonas sp.
GGTATAAAATGACGTTACATGGTCAAAAGAATTATCGTTGAATTCCAGATGTGTTGCATCCATCACGATTTTTTCAAATCCAATCGGAGCTTCATCCAGCTCGTCTTGACGAATATCTATAGCAACAACTTGGTTAGTGTACAAACGACCAATTACACCGTCACCCCCGCCGCCTATATCTAGGATATGTCCATCCAGTTCTTTATTAAGGGTAATCATCTCAATTCTCCTTATACAACAAACTCTTATCGAACAGATTTATTTTAGCAAACCTCAATCCAAAACGCAATAACAAGCGATTTTCACTCCCGTATGGGTCAGCGGATGGGTCAAACCGCTGACCCACTTTTTGCGTCCTACTTTTTCCCGCCATAAATGAAAGAAAAGACCTGAAATCTCTCGATTTCAGGTCTTTTATGGTTGCGGCGGCAGGACTCGAACCTGCGGCCTCCGGGTTATGAGCTGCTCTGAGGCTTCAACCCCTTGCAATACAAGGATTTCGCTCCTTTTTTACCCCCGAAAATTGGGGAAAACCCAAAGGCCGGAGGAGTTTGCTCCCCAGCTAAGAATCGGTCTTTCACGGAAATGGGTCGGAATCTGGGTCAGCGCCGCTTGGGGTGTATCAAGAGATGAGCCGCTGAAACAAAGAAGATAATTTTTCTCCTCTGCATGATTCTCCGATCCGTCAAGCTATCTCCGAGAAGTGTCGTATTATACCTTCCATTGACCGCTGAGTCAAGCTATATGATCCCCTTGTCAGCATGAACCCGTTGTGCACTGCTTTCCGTCACTGGACAACGCGATAGCTCCATGCTATGATAGTTTCAAATAGAGCTATTAAGCTTAGGAGAATCCGCAATGAAAAGAATCTACAGCATATGTCTTGTCCTAATACTTACAGCAAGCGCACTCCTTACCGCCTGCAACAGTACCGATGTGCCCGATACGCCCGATATACCAGCCAAGTTGCCCCCCATAAGCGACAAGAAGGACTCTGTTGAATCTGCTGCTGGAACAGAATCGGAAATCCTTTCCTTTGAACTGTCGGACACTTTCAAGGCGTTGCTGGACAAGTTCAACAACGAACACAAATCGATCACATTCTACGAAGGCGATTATTCCTCCTACTTGGGTAAAAACGAAAATCCGGAAATCGATCCCGCTGCCTATACCGGCAACTTCAAGGCCATGCCGCCGCTCAGTTCCGTTGTGACACTTGAACAGGTCACGGCGGATACGGAACTCTACTATGAGCTTCTGCGCACTCAGTACGCCGGCTACAAATATTTCGGCGGCGACGAAGCATTCCGCGCAGCTTTTGATGCGATCCTTGAAGAATGCAGCGCCATGGAGACCATCACCTTGCAGAGCTGGGTTCGTTGTATGCGCAAGCACTTTGCATTTGTGCAGGATGGTCATTTCACCGTCGGTGGCGCTTTTGCAGGAAATTACGATGTGCCCTTCTTCTTCAGAACAATTGCGTTCCAAAAGACAGGTGACGGATATGCGGCAATGGATGGACGAATCGTTGCGTCCGTGGATGGTTTTGAGGATCTTGATGAGATATTCAAGCTCTCCCTAACCAAGGAGGGAGAACTGGTCTACTATCCCGTGATTCTGGAAAGCGTTTCCCGAGACAACAAGATGGAAGCAGGGTGCATCTATTACAGTGCGGACTCTCTGACCGTGCGCTTCACAGACGGAACGACCATCGACCTCACCGCCGATCCCTATTCCCAGAAGTCGTATAACACCAAGAAATATGTTGATTATCGTGTAGAAAATGGAGTCCCCGTCACTACTGTCCATAAGGTCGACCTTGAAAACGGCCGCGATGAATTAACCGATGCCGCCATTGAATGCAGCGACTGTGATATCAGCATCGTGGATCTTCGCACCTGCCGAGGCGGCATTACTGCCATGTATGACGAATGGTATTCCAATTACACCCAGCATGATATGATTGGACATTCCTATATGCTGTACCAAGGCGATGCGTTTGTCACAAACAAAGGTGTTTTATATCCCGACCCGAGCAAGGCAAATGATATATTTTCGTCCTCGGATAACGTTCTGATCATCCTGACCAGCAAGATCACTTTCTCTGCCGGCGAAGGCTTTGTGGACATCGCCCACAATCTGGAGAACACACTTATCATCGGTGAGAACACCCATGGTACGACGACCTGCTCTATGCGGACGTGGACGCTGCCGAATACCGGAATGTATGTCACTTTCGGCGATGCTCTCTTTCTTTTCCCGGAGGGTGAACACTTCAAAGAATTCCGCGGCTTCTATCCCGATATCTGGGTGCCCGCTGGTGAGGCGGAGGAGGCAGTCATGAATTTCATTGCTAAGAACACAACCAAGAACTAAACTTCTTTCGAGCGCTCGGACTGAAAAGTCAGGGCGCTCTTCTTTTAATGCAGAGAGGAAAATTCTCTCCTTCGCGGAGAGAGCAAGCATCGCGTTTGGCTGGTCACCGGCAAAGCCGCCGACCGCCTTCCGCATCTCTTTGCGGGAAACCCGCACCCCTTGCAGAGAACGAAATGCTCCGCCGTGTTTCCGCCTGTGAAGCGATTTGTGCGGCTTTGCGGGACGGGTAGGGCGTAGAGCCGATTCAAAAATAAAGCCACCGTTGACCGCCGTTTGAAGTGAATTTTGCTCCAGCGATTCGACGAACGAGCTGAAAAATTGCCCGTTCGATAAGTGGGCAAGATAAAGACCCGACGGCGCTTACCCCGCCGGGTCGCTCACTTAGCCCCGCAATGCGGGGCTTTTTCACGCTTGCACAAACGCAGTCGGTTTTGAGATTTTTCAATTTCTCCGCCGTCGGAACCCTGAGAAACCCACTGTTTTCAATGGGTTCAGCGGATTCACACCGATGTGTGGCGACTTTTGAAAAAAGTGTTCGACTTTCACCGCAAGTTATGGTATTTGTGTTTGCTGACAAAGGAGGCGACACAAATGTATGACTACATGAGATCCCTGCAAAAGCAGTTCGAACCCCAACCGGAGTTCTTCCAGAACCTCCATGGTAACATTCGCCAGATCCACAAGCAGCTCTCCGCCCGGTTGGAACCGGAGGACAAAAAGCTCCTGCTGAAGCTGATCGATATGGAGGATCTCCTGCACAGCGAAGCCAGACTTCACAGCTTCATCAGCGGATATCGTCTCGCCTGTGCCATTCATCTGGAGCTTTCGGAAGACCCGATGTATGCCTTCGAAAAGGACGAGGAACTCCGCAGGATACTTCAAGAAATTCACCGCTGACAGATCATGAACCCTCGAAACTCCCCGCTGTTTGACAGTGTGAGCGCTTTTGTCGGCACACAGCAACGAGCTGGGATCATTCCCCATCCTGTAAAACAAGCCCGCAGACACGAAAATTTCGCCCCGTAGACACATTCTGATTTACAATTCAGAACAAGCGTACTATAATATTCCCAAACAGATGTTCCTCATCCAGTCGAGTATAACGATGTGAAGCGGCGCAGAAATTGAGCCGCTGAAACAAAGAATAAAGTGTTCGACTTATGGGCGAAGTTGTGGTATGTATGTTGGTTACCAAATGAGAAGGGAAGTGGTCGCATGGCAAAGCGCAGAGCGAACGGCGAGGGCAGCATCCGGAAGAGATCTGACGGTCGCTGGGAAGGTCGATACACCGCAGGGCATGACCCGGAAACGGGGAAAGCGATCTACAAAAATGTCCTCGGCAAGACACAGGCCGAGGTGAAGGACAAACTCAAGAAAGCCATCGAGGAAACCGCCGGGCTGGATGTAATCAAAGCAGAGAAATATACTCTCGGTCAATGGATGGACATCTGGTTTGAGAACTATGCAAAGGTCAAGATCAGACCGTCCTCGCACCAGACATACAGGGGTTACATCGACAACCACATCAAGCCGCACATCGGCAAGATCCCGCTGAGCAAATTATCTTCTCTGGAATTACAGAAGTTCTACAAGAAACTCCTCGGTAACGGGCGAGTAAAGCGAGTCGAGTCCAAGAAACAACCGAAAGGTCTGAGTGCAAAGACAGTGCGGAACATCAACCAGGTCATCTCTTCCGCACTCGACCTCGCTAAGGAGCAGAAGCTGATCGCAACGAACCCGACCGATGCCTGTGCCTTACCAAAGGTCGAACACAAGGAAATGCAGACGATTCCCGCTGAGGATCTGGCGAAGTTCCTACGCGAAGCAAAGGCAAGTGGCGTTTATGAAATGTACTACATCGAACTCGCCACAGGGCTGAGAAGGGGAGAACTTCTGGGACTGAAATGGAGCGACATCGACTTCGCAAATCGCGTCATCCGAGTCCAGCGACAGGTGGCAAGAATCAACGGCGAGATCGTGGAAGCTCCGCTAAAAACAAAGAACTCCTACCGCAACATCTCCATCTCGGATGACACGGCAGAAGTTCTCAAGGCACAGCACGAAAAAGTCAACAGCGAATATGTATTCCCGTCGCCAAACGGTGGCCCCATCTCCCCGGACAGCGTGAACCACATGCTGCAGCGAGTTCTTGAACGGGCGGGACTGCCCAAGGTCAGATTTCACGACCTCCGACACACATTCGCCACCATCGCACTGCAAAACGGAGTGGACATCAAGACGGTGTCCGGTATGCTCGGACATTACTCCGCAGGATTCACTCTCGACACCTACGCCCATGTCACCACCGCAGCACAGAAAGAAGCGGCGAATACAATGGGAAGTGTCCTCATAGGAGCAGCTCAAAACTAAATAAGTAAGACCAGCTATCAGAGGTAGCTGGTCTTACTTTCTTGAACCAAAGAAAC
>JAZLEB010000149.1:0-4864 GCA_045615065.1 Candidatus Pelethomonas sp.
TTAATACTTTCTTAACAAAGTGTGCTGGTTTTTGTAACAACCGTCGTGTATCTTAATATATGCAAGAGACAATAACTTCTTTTCATCCAATCTTCCGAACATACAAGAGCGAGTGGTTTTTCCTCCCACTCGCTCTTGTATTTTTTTATTGTTCGGTCTCAGCCGGCTTTTTCCCCCGCAGTGCCAACAGGACGGTGAGGATAAGGGCGCAGCCCGCATACACAAGGCTCTCAACTTCCAGTTTTGCACAAGCTGCAATACACAGCATCGTCGCATACTCCGCGGTAAAGCTGAAGTTTCTCACTTTGGTGTCGCCGCGGAAGAATCCGCCAAGCTCGGCAAAGGCATAAGCTGCAGCCGCTGCCGCAAGAATCGGTAAGTAATACCGCGCCAGCACAGGATCCGTGGCCACCGGCAGATACAGAGTCAGTACCCAAAATGCGGAAAAGAACATCACGGGCAGTACAGGAACCACAGAATCTGTCTCACCGCGGCGCATCTGCGCGGTCAGAATCACGAAACCGATACCTGCAGCAACTGCCAGCACTGCCGTAGCCAGCTTCGCTGCGCCAACAGTCGCCAACAGGTTCACCGCAGGTGAGGCGTTCATAAGCGCGGAGATCACCGGCATAACACCGCCAAACACCATCAGGAATCCTCCCGAGATCAGCAATGCAGTGCTTTTATTCGGTGACGCAAAGTAATCACGAAACAGGGGTTTCTCTTTGCTCTCCCATCTTGTGATCAGAAACAGCACCACCGCCGCAGCCGCAACCAGCACAGCAAGCGCAGTGCCTGCTGCGGAGGGTGTGTGCAGCAGTGTTTTGCTGTCGAAATCATAGCGAAGCTGATAGAAGCGCAGTCCAAACATCGCAAGACCCAAGGCCCACATGCGAATCAGCTTAATTTTACCTGCAGTTGTCATATCATAACGTCCTTTCGTGTACGCATCTGTTCCTCCAGTAGTATACCACGGGGTGCTCAATTTGTCATCATTTTTTGGACAAGCGGCTCATAAACTGATTGACAAGGAGGCATTCAAATGAAAAAGTATCTCATTGTTTCTATCATTCTCACGGCACTGGTATTTCTGCTCCCTGGTTTTCTCATCTCCCCCTCAGCTCACGAACCTGACATGCCGGACAATACCCTGTCTGATCCGTCGACCAACCTTTCCATTGCAGCTCCTTCTGTGGATCACATCCCAACCGGTGAACTGGATGGTGCTGTGGAGATCACTGTGCTGATGGGCAGTACCGTTGTCACTATGGATCTTGGCAGCTATCTGGTTGGTGTTCTCCGCGCCGAAATGCCCGCCTCCTTCGAATGCGACGCCTTAAAGGCGCAGGCTGTCGCAGCACGGACCTACACCCTCTACAAGATGCTAAACGGCGGCGCGGCGGCGCATCCTGATGCCGACACCTGCACGGATATTAATTGCTGCAAAGCCTATATGGACAGCGAAACCGCTGCAGACCTGTGGGGTGCTGATGCTGAGATCTTTGAAGCCAAGCTGCGAAGCGCTGTCACTGAGACAGATGGAGAATGCATTCTCTATGATGGCCTGCCGATCCTTGCGGTGTTTCATTCCTCTTCAGCTGGTATGACCATGAATTCTCAAGATGTATGGAGTAGTTCGCTCCCCTATCTCACCAGTGTCAGTTCCCCTGAAACTGCCGAAACAGTGCCAAATTTCCACACTGATGTCAGTTTTTCTATTGCTGAACTGCGTGCGCTCCTGCGCGACGCTCTTCCTGCTGCCGCACTGGATGGTGCCCCCTCCACTTGGTTCACCGGAATACAGCAACTTCCTAACGGCACTGTTACTTCTTTGTATGTTGGAGGAATTCCTGTAAGCGGCACGGAATTTCGTTCCATTTTGTCCCTTCGCAGCGCTTGTTTTACCCTGTCTTTTGTGGATGACAGGATCATCTTTTCTGTCTCCGGCTATGGGCACGGGGTTGGCATGAGTCAATACGGTGCCAATCTTCTTGCAAAAAAGGGTATGACCTACCGAGAGATCCTGACCTGGTATTATACCGATACCACTGTGGAGGTATATTCTTTCCCGTCACGCGCATCGTAGTTTTTTGCAGCGCAGCATCTTTTACTTGAGATTTTTCGCTTTTAAAATTGGAGTTTTTCGGGGATGTTTAAATTATCATTTGTCTCCGACGGGTGTCTTTTCCTTCGCCGGAAAAGACACGAAAAGGGCGTTAAGAGGGAGAGGGGTTTCGATTTGGCCCAGGCCACCCTCTCTTGGGCTTTGCCCAATTCACCTTGCCCCTCTCCCTCTTAAAACTCCCACACCCTAAAACGACACAAAGAGGGGCGCAGGCCCCTCTTTGGATTCTCCCCGCCAGTCCTTTGGTTGTCCTGTCTATTGCTGACTAACTCCCGAGGTGCAGCAGAGAGCTGCGACTCAACACAAAAACCGTGGCACACCAAGGGAAACGCAGTGTTTTGAGTGCTGATCCGCAGAAGCGGCAGCGGGGCTAATGCAGCGCCTTCTCGACGAGAAAGTGCCGCAAGAACAATTTTGTTCTCTAAAAGGGAGATACCCAAGGGGGAACGCCTTGGGTGGACTTTTGGTGACTTTGGGGCCAAGGCCAAAGTCACCCGCCGGAGGCACAAACCAGCTGAAGGGCAGATACAGGGTAGCCTGCCGCTGCTGCGGCACAGACGGCGGTTTCAAACAGTTTGAATGAGCGAGATACTCCATAGTATCGTTTTCTATATAGAATTATAAAAAAGGATCGTCCGTAAGGACGATCCTTTTTTATTAGAAATTGTAATGCAGCAGCAGGAAGATCAACGACAGCACCATATAAGAGCCGCCCGCGATCAGAAGCGGAGCAACGCTCTTGCGAGGCTTATCAGCCTGACGCTGGCAATAGTCGTAGTAGGTCTCGCGATCCTTATCACCTTTCCATGGATTATTACCCAGAGGAAGGATCAGGCTGATACCGAACTTAAATGAGTAGCCAAACAGGTTGAATGCACCTTTATTGGCACAGAACATAATGGTACCGGCACCAAGCAGCAAGATTCCTGCACAGAAGCTGCCGTCACAGAGTAGGCGAAGAATATCTGATGCAATTCCATACTGCTCGTCGATCGTCTGATTGCTGATATATACAAAGGCAACGATCATCAAACCGACGGCATAGTCCATGATCAGGTCTTTGATCCTGATGGACATTACTTCAGTTCCTTCAGATACTGTTCGTACTCAGCATCGTTGCACATAACGAAGTGACCGGGCTTGATCTCACGGAAGGAGGGCTTATCCACGGTGTAATCGTGTGCAGCGAGGGGATTGTACACAATTCTCTGTCTCTGCTTTTCGTAGATGGGGTCGGGCAGAGGAATTGCAGACAGCAGGCTGCGGGTGTAGGGATGCAGGGGGTTCAGGAAGAGCTCGTCGGAATCGGCCAGCTCGACCATCTTACCGAAGTACATAACACCGATACGATCGGAGAAGTACTTAACGACGGACAGGTCGTGTGCGACGAACAGCAGGGTCAGACCGAACTTATCGCGCAGATCGTTCAGCAGGTTGATAACCTGAGCCTGAACGGAAACGTCCAGTGCGGAGACAGGCTCGTCAGCGATGATCATGTCGGGGTTCATGATAACAGCACGGGCCACACCGATTCTCTGGCGCTGACCGCCGGAGAACTCGTGGGGGTAGCGGGTAGCATGCTCGCGAACCAGACCGACCAGCTCCAGCATCTCCCAAACCTTCTCGTCGATGACCTTCTCGTTGCGCTCGCCCTGGATTCTGAGACCTTCAGCGATGATCTCACGGACGTTCATACGGGGGTCAAGGGAAGCGATAGGATCCTGGAAGATCATCTGGATCTGAGTGACCAGCTTGGTCTTCTTAGCCTTGTGCAGCTCAGCCTTGAACTCTGCCTGCAGAGCAGCCTTCTCCTGAGGATCAGCAGCTCTCTCGATCAGAGCCTTGTACTTCTCCCGGCAGGCATAGGCAAGGTTACGGGAGTAGACCTTGTCGCAGTTCTTCATATCGAACTTTGCCTGCTTCATGAGAGCCTTCTGCTCAGCAATGATGGCATCCTTCTCTGCGGAAGTGATCTTGCCTTCCTTGCAGTCAGCCTGTGCCTGAGCCATTGCATCGCGGTAGCCCTTCATACCGGCTGCGATTCTGGTACCCTTGAAGATAACATTACCGCCGGTGATGTTGTAGAGCTTAATGATGGAACGACCGATGGTGGTCTTACCGCAGCCGGACTCACCAACCAGACCGAAAACTTCGCCCTTCTTGACCTCGAAGCTGACATTATCGACAGCCTTGGTAGGTCCGAAGTACTGGCACAGATTTTCGACCTTCAGCAAGATATCATTGTTATTCTGCATGGTCGTCACCTCTCTTTGCCTTCATTCTGGCAATACGGTCCACGATGATCTTGGGGGGCTCGACCTTGGGAGCATCGGGATGCAGCAGCCAGGTAGCTGCATAATGGGTGTCAGTGATCTTGAACATGGGGGGCTGCTTCTCGAAGTCGATCTGCATAGCATACTTGTTACGAGCAGCGAATGCGTCACCCACAGGAGGATAGATCATGTTGGGAGGAGTACCGGGGATAGCTTCCAGCTTCTCGTCGGTATCCAGGTCAGGCATGGAGCTGAGCAGAGCCCAGGTGTAGGGGTGAGCAGCGCTGTAGAAGACTTCCTCAGCGGAGCCGTACTCAACGATCTTACCTGCGTACATAACTGCAACGCGGTCTGCCATGTTAGCAACAACGCCCAGGTCGTGGGTGATGAAGATAACGGACAGCTGGCGCTCTGCCTTCAGCTTGTTGATCAGCTCGAGGATCTGGGACTGGATGGTAACGTCCAG
>JAZLEB010000150.1:0-2354 GCA_045615065.1 Candidatus Pelethomonas sp.
GGGCAACATATCCTTCGATCTCCAGTACGGTCAGCGCCGACAAGACCTGCCGCGTAGGGATCTGTGTGGTTTCAATAATATCATCCACCTGCATTGCTCCATCCTCCAGTGCTTTGAGAATGGCGATCTGCTCATTGTTGAGTCCGTGATCGCCGCCAAGCTCCAGCACCGGAAGTTCCGGTTCCTTTGCAGGTTCTTTTTTCACCTGTTTCTGCACTTCGGTTTCGGCTGCCGCTGTCTCCGCCCGTTCACCGAAACGCACTGCATTCTGCTGGGGCGGTGTGTGCAGCTTGTGGGGATAGCGGGAGGCGTAGTGCATCAGCACATCCCAAGCCTCGGTAACTACCATAGCGCCGTCGCGCAGCAGGCGATTGCTGCCGACGCAGCCCGGCTCATCGATTCTTCCGGGAATGGCAAACACATCCCGTCCCTGATCCAGCGCAAGGCCAGCAGTTATCAATGTTCCGCTTTTCTCTGCCGCCTCAGTAACGACAACGCCCAGCGACAAACCGCTGATAATGCGGTTTCTCACCGGAAAATGCCGCCCATCGTGATGAGTTCCCGGCGGATATTCCGAAAGGATCACACCACGCACGGCAAGATCATCATAGAGAAATCTGTTTTCATAGGGATAGACAATATCGTGTCCGCCACCGATCACTGCAGCGGTAAATCCGCCGCCTCGCAGCGCGCCCCGGTGTGCCGCGGCATCGCCGCCGGCCGCAAGACCGGACACCACCACCGCACCCTGAGATGCCAGATGATAGGAAAGGTGTTCGCTCATTCTGAGCGCATAATCCGAAGATCGCCGCGATCCCACCATAGCAACGGCCACCTCGTCATCAAAGAGTGGCAGCCGTCCCTTCACATACAGCAGGATCGGTGCATCATAGATATTTCGCAGACGGTCGGGATACTCCGCATCGTGAAGTGTCAGAATCCGGAGACCCAGCCGCTCACAGTCACCCAGGATCTTGTCTGCCTCGCGCAAGCTCTTGTTCTCCAAAAGTTCTGCACACTGGCGTGTCATACCGTCCACCAGCAAGTATTCCCCGCTGTCGGCCATGTAAATTCTCTCGGGTGTGCCGAAGTAGCCCAAAAGGCTCAGTTTCATCTGGTTGGGCACACCTCTGAGGCTTGAAAGCCACAGCCAGTATTTCATTGCCGTCATGAAGCGTCACACCCTTTTTCAGTAGCTTACCGATAACCTTCCCACAGCAGTGTTGCCGCTGCAATGGCGGCATTCAGCGATTCACACCGCGCGCTCATGGGGATACGAATCGTCTTATCACAGGCAGAGAGCGCCGCCTCGCTCAATCCTCTGCCCTCACTGCCAATGAGGATCACACCGCGGCTGAGATCAGCCTCGCGGGCATCCACAGTATCTTCTCGCAGCGCAGCGCCCATCAGAGGAAGCCGCGCCTCCTTTAAAACCGCGGAAAGCTGTTCCAGCGTACCGCTCCATGCTTTCATGCGGAACAGCGCACCCATAGCAGAGCGAACGGTTTTAGGATTATAGAGATCGGCACAGCCGCTCAAAAGGATCACACCGTCCGCCTCATAGGCATCGGCAGTGCGGAGGATCGTACCCACATTACCGGGATCCTGCACACCTTCCAGTGCAAGATAGCGCTTCCCCTCCAGTAGTGCGGGAAGCGCTTCTTCAGGAAGCTTTGCCACAAACAGAGCGCCCTGAGGCGCCTCCATAGGGCTTATGGACCGCATAAGATCCTCAGGCACTTCCACAACGCGCACATTGTCCTTCAGTGACGGCAGAGAAACGCCCTTGGTGTGGACAACGGTCGTAATGGGTGCATCCCACTTAACAGCCTCCTCCAAAAGTTTGGTGCCGTCGCCGATGTATTCACCGCATTCGCGGCGATAAGCGCGAGATGAGGCAAGTTTACGGATATGGGTCATCAAGGGGTTGGACCTGCCTGTAATGATCTCTGCCATTTCTTCACGCTCCGTTCTCTTTTTTTACTTAGCCGACAGGGTCGACCGTCTCGTACAGTTACCTTATAATAAAGGTATCATTTCCGCTTGTCAAGTCGTGGATTTTTTAATTTTTGATTTTCAAGTAAGCTAACAGCAAATATTTCCTGATTTAGCGCATGATTTCGCGTTCATTTATTCTGTTTTTTCAAAAATAAAAATTGGAGTTTGTCGAGCTCTCAGGTTTGCAGAATCCTAAGCCTCCCTCTGACGAGGGAGGTGGATTTTGCGAAGCAAAAGACGGAGGGAGAGACCAAAAAGCAAGAACTTCCGGTGTATCTCTCCCTCAGTCGTTCCTTCGTCGCGACAGCTCCCTCGTCAGAGCGAGCCTTGCGGACTGCGGTGCGAACAGCTCGACA
>JAZLEB010000151.1:0-42401 GCA_045615065.1 Candidatus Pelethomonas sp.
TTCTAAACCCGTTTACGGGTAGCAAGTAGCAAAACTCTCGCGGCTGGCGGATCGTACTTGCGCGACGGGACGCGCAAGCTAGTAATAAAGGGTTTTACCCGTCTATGAAAAACCCCCGGCTTCGCCGGGGGATCATTATTATTGTTAGCTGACGCCCAGCTTGATCCATAGTTCATTATAAAGAGCAAGGATCTCGGGAGGCAGGTTCACATAGCTTTCGCAGCGATCGAGAACCTCCTGAGAAGGAGCCATGATCTCATATACCTCGGGATCTAGAGGTTCGCCGTACAGCTCCTCGTAGTAGGAGGGATACTGTTCCAGCGCCTCACGGTTGGGGGAGGCGTACCAAATATAGTCCATGTTGGCAAGGCTCGCCTCGGTGGATGCAATGAAATTGATCCAGGCCTCGGCCTCTTCTTTGTGGGGGGCGTCCTTCAGGATGCACATGGCGTCCACAAACCAGTTGCTGCCCTCTTCGGGGACAACAAAGGCGAGGGGCTCTTCGGTGTTATCGGCCATGGAGAGGAAGTCGCCTGCATAGTATGTGGCGATGGCTGCGTTGCCGCCCTCCATTTTGCCGAAGATCTCATCCATGACTTTACCCTGATATACGCCGCGCTCGTTGGCATCCACGAGGCTTTCAAAGGCTTCGCGGATCTCATCGGGATTGGTGGTGTTGATGGAGTAGCCAAGATTGATCAAGGCAAAACCCAGTGCATCGCGGGAGTTGTTGATGAGAAGCACTTCGCCGGCATACCTGTCGTCAAACATTGCACTCCAACTGGTGATCTCACCGCCGACCATGTCCTCGTTGTAGATGATACCTACAGTGCCCCAGGTGTAGGGGACAGTGTACTTGTCCTCGGGGTCATAGCTGAGGTTCTTGAAACGCTCGTCGATCAGCTCGAAGTTGGGGATATTGGAATAATCCAGTTCCTCCAGCATACCCTCCTCGATCAGGCGGGAGATCATATAATCGGAGGGCACGATCACGTCGTAATCGCCGGCACCGGCCTTGAGCAGTGCATAGAGCGCTTCGTTACTCTCGACTGTCTGATAGTTGACAGTGATGCCGGTGCGTTCCTCAAACTCAGTGATGAGACTTTCGTCAATATACTCGCCCCAGGAGCAAACATTCACCACGCGTTGATTGGTCTTACCGTGAAGAGAGACTACAATCGCAATCAGCATTGCTGCGGCGAGAACGCCTGCGCCGATCTTCATGAAGGGATTGTTGCCGCGGCGCTTTTCGGGTCCGCGGGCTGCGATCTCGGCAGTAGTGCGAAGCTTACGGCGCTGTGCTTCCCGTTCCATGTGTGCTTCGCGGATATTGATGACTGCCAGCAGCACAAGAACGGTGATGAACAGCAGAGTGGAGATCGCGTTGATCTCCGGTGTGACTCTCTTCTTGGTCATGCCATAGATGGTCATGGCAAGAGTAGAGGAGGAAGAACCGGAGGTAAAGTAACTGATGATGAAGTCATCAATACTCATGGTGAAAGCGGTCAGTGCGCCGGAGACGATACCGGGCTTGATCTCGGGCAGAATGACCTTGAAGAATGCCTGCATCCATGTGCAGCCCAGATCCATGGCAGCATCCACCAGGTTTTTATCAAGCTGACGCAGCTTGGGGCTGACGGACAGAATGATATAGGGGATGTTGAAGGTGATGTGGGCGATCAGCAGAGTGGTAAAATTCATGGTCAGACGGGTGGGCAGCTCGATGAAACTCTGCACACTGTTGAACCAAAGGGCAATATCCTTCCAGAATGCAAAGAATGCAACGAAGAACAGACACATGGCAACACCGGTAACAATATCGGCATTCATCATGGGAATGTTATTCACGGTGGTAAGGAGATTGCGGGTGCGGCGGCGCAGACTGTAGAAGCCGACGGCTGCAAAGGTACCTGCAATGGTAGCAATGACAGTTGCCAAAAGGCTTACCAGCAGGGTGGTATATACGCTCTGCATGATCAGACGATCCTGAAACAGCTCTACATACCAGTGGGTAGAGAAACCCTCCCAGACCATATTGCTGTCGCCCGAGTTGAAGGAGAAGACGATCAGCAGGAAGATGGGAGCATAGAGAAACAGGAACGCCAGCGCCATGATGACGCGGTTAAAGGTAAGAGAAGTCTTTTTCACAGCATCACCGCCTGTTCCTCGCCTTCACCGAAGCGATTCATGATGGCCATGCATGCGACAACGATCAGCATCATCACAAGGGAGATGGCAGCGCCCAAATGCGGATTGTACGCACCGCCCAGGAACTGCTGCTCGATAAGGTCGCCCAGCAGCATCTGCTTGCCGCCGCCCAGCAGACGGGAAATGGCAAAGGTAGACACAGCAGGAACAAAAACCATGGTGATGCCGGACAGGATGCCGGGCAGGGACAGAGGGAAGATGACCTTGCGGAACACACCCACAGAGTTGGCACCCAGATCTCGGGCGGCTTCCAGCAGGGAGTGATCCAGCTTAACGATAACAGAGTAAATCGGCAGGATCATAAAGGGGAGGTAGTTATATACCATACCCAGCACAACAGCACCCTGAGAGCCGATCATGCGGAAATACTCAATGTTTGTGCCGAAAATGCTGTTGTAGAGGTCGATCACGCCGACGGCGCGGAACAGCTGATTGAGCAGACCGTTGTTTTCCAGAATAGACATCCAGGAGTAAGTGCGCAGCAGGAAGTTCATCCACATGGGCAGCATAATGAGCACCATGGCGATGCGCTGGAAGCGCTCGCTTTCCCGGGAAATCATATATGCTACGGGATATCCGATCAAAAGACAGATCAGGGTTGCGACAAAGGCCAGCTTGAAGGAACGGCCGAAGACCACCGCGTAGGCGGTCATGTCGGTGAAGTTTTCCAGTGTAAAGCCGCCCATAGAGCCGTCAGATGCGCCGGAAGTAAGGGCGTAAATGAGAACCATGATAATGGGGGCAACGACGAACAGGGCAAGCCAGCCGACGTAGGGAACAGCAAAGAGAGCGCGTTTATTCTTCATCATTGGCGCCGCCCTCCACAGACTCCTCATCCTCCTCGATGTCGAAGCTTGCGTCATCCATCTCCTCATATTCTTCGGAGTAGGAGGAATAGTCGCCGAACATACCGGAATACTGGCTCTTATGCATGATGTGGATATCATCAGGGTTCAGAATGATACCGATGGTGGATCCCTCGGGATGATAATCCGTAGTCTGGATCAGCCACTTGAAGCCCTTAAAGTCAACAATGGTATCGTAGTGAACGCCCTTGAATGTAACGGAGGTAACGGTGCCCTTCAGCTGACCCTTTTCCACAGGGACAATATCGATATCCTCGGGGCGGATGACAACATCCACAGGCTCCATGGGCGCAAAACCCTTATCAAGACACTTGAACTTGCGGTTGAAGAATTCAACCACGTAGTCCTCGTGCATGATGCCGTCCAAAATATTACTCTCACCGATAAAGTCCGCAACGAATGCGTTCTTGGGCTCGTTGTAAATATCCTCAGGAGTGCCGATCTGCTGGATCTTACCCTGATCCATAACCACAATCGTGTCGCTCATGGCGAGTGCTTCTTCCTGATCGTGGGTAACATAGATAAAGGTAATGCCCATCTGCTGCTGGATACGCTTCAATTCGTTCTGCATATCCTTGCGCAGGCGCAGGTCA
The DNA here is from genome assembly GCA_045615065.1 of Candidatus Pelethomonas sp. Classification (GTDB taxonomy): domain Bacteria; phylum Bacillota; class Clostridia; order Oscillospirales; family Oscillospiraceae; genus Pelethomonas. The sequence continues at coordinate 3,668 of JAZLEB010000151.1, forward strand.
AGAGCAGCCAGGGGCTCGTCAAGCAGCAGAACCTTGGGACGGTTGACCAGTGCACGGGCAATGGCAACGCGCTGCTGCTGACCGCCGGAAAGTTCTGTGATGCGGCGATTTTCGAAACCCTTCAGGCTGACAACTTCCAGCATTTCCATAACACGCTGCTCGATCTCTTCCTCGGAAATCTTCTGCTTGCGCTTTTTGCCGTTTTCTTCAACGGTCTTGCCAATGCGAAGGCCGAATGCCACGTTCTCAAACACGTTGAGGTGCGGGAACAGTGCATAACGCTGGAATACTGTGTTGACCTGACGAAGATTCGGCGGAATATCATTCATCCTCACACCGTCGAACAGCACCTCGCCGGAAGAAGGCGTGATGAAACCGCCAATGATGCGCAAGGTAGTTGTCTTGCCGCAGCCACTGGGACCGAGTAGTGTGAGGAACTCACTATCATTAAAATAAAGATTAATGTTATCGAGAACAAGCTCGCCGTCAAACGCCATGCTGCAATTCACAAGGCGAATCAACTCTTTGGACATTTATCCTCCCCCATTCCTTTTCTTACAATCTAATTACCGCCGGGAGGCGGTATTGGGTGTAGAAATTGCCTGCCTTTCCTCAGTTTTCATCTAAAGAAAAACAGGCACTTTCAATATAACTTTTTTATATAGAAATGTCAATTGTAATTACTAAAATTTGTGTCGCAATTTCTGCTGCTTGCATGTGCAGTTTCTCTCATGTATAATAGCTTCCAAGAGGTGATGATTTGAATATGAAAAACAAGTTTAGAAAGATATCGATCCTGCTGGTTGTACTGCTGTCTGTTTTGGCAGCTGTATCCTGTTCCTCTTCTCAGCAGGAGGAGGCATCATATCTTCGTATCGATTTTGTGGATGTTGGACAGGCGGATTTCATGCTCGTTGAATGCGACGGCGCATTTATGACGATTGATGCCGGCAATGCAGCTGACAGTCATATTATCCGGTCTGTTCTGAAAGAACGGGGCATTACTGTGATCGATACGATGGTGATCACCCATGCACACGAGGATCACTGCGGCGGCGTTCCTACCATTCTGCAGCTGACAGATGTTAAAAAGGTCTACTGTCCAGAGTCGAATTATGATACATACGCGTTTCGCAATGTAATCAGTGCAGTGTATGCTGAGGGCCTGGAGCCAATTGCCCCTGTTCCCGGAGAAATGTTTATGCTGGGCAGCGCACAGGTGCAGATCTTCGGCCCCATCAAAAAGGTCTATGAAGACGAAAATGATACCTCCATCGTCTTGAAAATCACATTTGGAGAAAGAACATTCCTGTTTACCGGCGACGCCGAGCAGATCGCGGAACATGATATTCTTAATGCCGGATTTGATGTGTCGGCTGATGTGCTCAAGGTGGGGCATCACGGCAGTTACAGCTCTACCTCTTATCTGTGGCTGAAAAATGTTGCGCCCCAATATGCGGTTATTTCCAGCAGTCGAAAGGAATATCCGGAATATGATCATCCTCATGAGGTGGTGATGAGTCGCCTTCGCGATGCGGATGTTACTGTGTTTCGCACCGATTTGCAGGGTACGATTACCTGTATCAGTGATGGCAAGGAAATTGCCTTTATGGTGACCAGAAATCCTGATGTTGATACACTTTATGATGCCGGACCCGGCAGTAATCAATAACAACAATGACCGCCGGACAACAGTTTGTCCGGCGGTCATTATTTTTTATGCGATTGCGCTGCGGATAGCGGTAAGCAGGGCGTTTACATCTTCCTCGGTGGAGCACCAGGCAGTAACAAAACGGATGCAGGTATGCTGCGCATCAACATGCTCCTGGATCTCAAAGGTAAATTCCTTCTCCAACTTTGCCACTACTTCATTTGAGAAAACAGGGAATACCTGATTGCTGGGAGAGGTTGCGAGGAGGGGAATGTTCATTTCACTTAATCCTTCGCTGATACGCTCTGCAAGTCGATTGGCATGACTTGCAAGCTTCAGGTAAAGTCCGTCTTTCAAAATGGCATCAAACTGAACACCGAGTAAACGTCCTTTGGCGAGAATTGCGCCTTGCTGTTTCATGCAGTGTCGGAAATTGGAGATCTTGTCGGGTGCATTCATTACCAACGCCTCACCAAAGAGCAGGCCGTTTTTTGTGCCGCCGATAGTGAACATATCGCAGCATGCTGCATAGTCGGCAAAAGTTGTATCAGCGCCAATGATTGTCATTGCACTGCCGAGCCGCGCTCCGTCACAGTAGAGAAGAAGTCCGTAGCTGCTGCAGATTTCATGCAGAGCAACGAGTTCATCGCGGGAATATACGGTGCCTACTTCTGTGGTGTTGGAGATATACACCAGACGGGGAACCACCATGTGTTCGCTGCTGTGTGATTCCATTACACTGCGTATCATGTCCGGCGTTACTTTTCCGTCAGGGGAGGGGCAGTGGATGACCTTATGACCTGTATTCTCAATTGCGCCGGTTTCGTGGACACAGATGTGCCCCGTATAAGCGGCAATGACGGCTTCATAGGGCCGGAGGGCGGCGGCAATAACAGTTTTATTGACTTGTGTTCCGCCGACAAGAAAATGGACCTCTGCCTTCGGTGCGTTGCAGAGGGTGCGAATTGTATTTGCAGCGGCTTCGCAATAAGGGTCGCAGCCATAACCAGCGGTCAGGTCAAGGTTGGTTGCGGTAAGAGCTTCGAGAACAACAGGATGTGCGCCCGCACTGTAGTCGTTTCTGAAATGGATCATATTCTATACCCCACAATTCTTAAAGTTCAAAGTGGAAGATGCATTTATGAGTGGCGCCTTCCTGACGCATATTGTTGTTTTCCGGCAATTCTGCGATTTCAAGCAATTTTCCGCCAGCGTATTCACACGTTTTCCTTGAGGCAAGGTTGTCCGGATCGCAGGTGATGATGACATAATCGAGCTCATGCTGCCGAGCTAGCTGAAAAAGGAGTTTGCATGCTTTCCCGGCATAGTGACGACCGCGGTGACTGGGAAAAATTTCGTATCCAATATTGCCTCCGTAGTAAAGCTGTTCGTTATGCCCCATTCTCAGATCACAGAGTCCGATCTTTTCACCAGACGGGAGACAGATCGCAAAATAATAGGCTGGTACCCAGTTTTTGACCGGATCGGCATCTGCAGTTCGCTCCAGCTTGAGTGTCAATTCTTCGTTTTTCAAAAAGCTTGTATCATAAAACATTGCGATTCTCCCTCGATAGTATATTGACTACAGTTTATCATAGATATTTCCAAATAGCAACGTTACTCACGGGCAGATTTCTACTGTTGACCCGATTCTTTTTTTAGGATAAAATATAGAAATCAACATGATAGGAATAGTGTGATGATACATAATTTCAATGAACGATATATTGCTGCCCGCCGTGCTGTCATTGCGAGACGATACGGCTATCTGAATCCCATGCAGCGAGAGGCTGTGCTGACCACCGAGGGCCCCCTTTTGCTGCTGGCGGGTGCTGGCAGCGGAAAAACCACGGTTTTGATCAACCGTGTGGATAATTTGCTGACATTTGGAAAGGGAAGCGACACCGATTTTGTGCCGGAATGGGCAACAGCGGAGGATCTTGCCTTTTTGGAAGGATTCCCCGAGCAGCCTTCTCCTGAAGAGTGGAGAGAGGCTCACCATCTGTGCGCGGTGGAACCGGCGCACCCCTGGTCTGTGATCGCCATCACCTTTACCAATAAGGCGGCGGGAGAACTGAAAGAACGGCTTGCGCGAATGTGCGGTCCCGGCGCCAATGATATTTGGGCGGCAACCTTCCATAGCGCATGCGTCCGTATCCTCCGCAGGGATATTGATCGACTGGGAGAAGGCTTCAATACTAACTTCACTATTTATGACAGTGATGACAGTAAAAGAGTTATCAAGGATGTCCTCAAGGATCTGTCCCTTGAGGAGAAGGAATTTCCGCCCCGCAGCGTACTTGCAATCATCAGCGGTGCAAAGGATCGGGATCAATCTCATGAAGAGTTTGCACGGGAGGCGGCGTCTGCCTATGATTGGCGCATGCCTCGCATTGCCAGGATCTATGAGGAGTATGACCGCCGTCTGCACGCGGCTAATGCCTTGGATTTTGACGATATCATTCTCCATGCCGTCCATCTTTTGGTGAAGGATGAGGAAGTTCGCACCTATTATCAGAAGAAATTCCGCTATGTGCTGGTGGATGAGTATCAGGATACTAACCATCTTCAGTATATGCTGGCGCGACTTCTTGCGGGTGGGCGTGAGAATATCTGCGTAGTCGGTGACGACGACCAGTCTATTTACCGCTTCCGCGGTGCGAATATTGAGAATATCCTGAATTTTGAAAAGCAGTATGCTTCCTGCCGAACGATCCGCCTGGAGCAGAACTATCGCTCTACGCAGAATATTCTGGATGCCGCCAATGCTGTGATTCGGAATAATGTGGGCAGAAAAGGCAAGACTCTTTGGACGGAGAGTGGCCCCGGCGACAAGGTGCTTATCAAAACCGTTTATAATGAAAATGATGAAGCGACCTTTGTTGCGGGTAAGATCATGGAATATTACGGACAGGGCGGAAACTGGCGCGACAACGCGGTGCTGTATCGCACAAATGCCCAGTCCAACGCAATGGAAATGGCGTTCAAGCGTAACGGTATTCCGTATAAGGTCTATGGCGGTTTGAAGTTCTTTGACCGCGCGGAAGTTAAGGATATGCTGGCATATCTTTGCGTGATCAATAATCCTGCAGATGATCTAAGATTGCGCAGGATCGTTAATACACCTGTGCGGGGGATCGGCAATACCACCATGGATCGAGTACAGCATGCTGCCGAGCTGGAGGGAACATCGCTGTATCAGATCATGAAGGAAGCGGGACGATTCCCTGAATTCAAATCCGCCGCGGCAAAGCTTTCCTCTTTTGCTGGAATGATCGATGATCTTCGTGAGCGGGAAGGCGATATGGAGTTACCTGGGTTTTACAATCTTGTCTGCGAAAAAACTAATTATATCGCCGCTTTGCAGGCGAAAGATGATATGGAGAGTCGCGGACGGATCGAAAACGTTCAGGAGCTTCGTTCCAGTATTATCGGATTTTTAGAAAGCGATCCAGAGGATAGATCTCTTGCCGGTTTCCTTGATACTGTAGCACTGTTCACCGATCTGGACGAAACAGCGCCGGATGATAATTGTGTGTCAATGATGACGATGCACAGCGCCAAGGGCTTGGAATTTCCTTCTGTCTTTGTGGTCGGTATGGAAGAAGGTCTTTTCCCCGGTGGACGGGCCGCGGGCGAGAGCGAAGAAATGGAAGAGGAGCGCCGTCTTTGCTATGTTGCGATGACTCGCGCGCGGGAACGTCTTACAATGACGACCGCTCGTCAGCGTATGTTGTACGGACGCACTACCAGCAATAAGCCTTCTCGTTTTCTGGAGGAGGTTCCGGAGGGCAACAGTGAGTGGCTCAGCCGTGCGGACCGCTACGTCCGGCGGGATGATTGGGATACCGGTGGGTTTGGTGGAAGTTCCTTCGGTGGTGGCGGATTCTATGAAACACCTCGTCCCTCTGTGAGAACTTTTGAACGGCCGGCCTCCCGCGAAAGTTCCTATTCCGCTCAAAAAGCAGTGCCGCCGATTTCTCTTGCACTGGGGGATACGGTCAAACACCGCAGCTTCGGCAGGGGGCTTGTGCTGTCTGTTCGTCCTATGGGAGGCGATGCTCTGGTCGAAATCGCCTTTGATGATGTGGGTACAAAAAAGCTTATGCTGAAAGCGGCAGCTGCACATCTTGAAAAGATCTAAAAAATATTTCAAATTTTTTTGAAAAACAGGGAACAATTCAATCGTATCATCGTCTAAGTATCGGACCCGGTGATACGGGTGAATGATAAAAATTTTTTTGAGGAGATTACACACAATATGAAAAAGCTTTTCGCTGCTATTCTGGCTCTGACCATGATGCTGGCACTGGTTGCCTGCGGTAACGCAAACACCAACAATGCAGGCGATGACGCAGGTAACGATGTCGTCACTCCCGTCGAGACTCCTGATCTGACCAAGTACTATGATGATTTCATGGCTTCTCTGGGTGAGGAGAACACTCCCTTTATGATGCCTGCTGATCCCGACACTCTGGCTGCTTTCTATCCCGGTCTGAGTGATGTTGCTACCAAGCAGTGCGTTGTTCAGCTGGCTGGTATGAGCGCTGTTGCTTTCGAGTTTGCTCTGATCGAGTGCGAGAATGCTGAGGATGTTGAGGCTGTCAAGGCCATCCTCGAGGCTCGCAAGACCTATCAGGTTGATGGCGGTGCATGGTATCCCGAGACTGTTGCTGCCTGGGAGGGTGCTGAGATCATTGTTAAGGGCAATGTTGTTGTCCTGATCCTGGCCGGTGAGGCTACTGCTGATGCTGTTGCTGCTTTCAACGCTCTCTTTGCTTGATTTCTGAACATAAAACGCCGTGGCTGTGCTGATATACCTTTGCGCGGCCGCGGCGTTTTTATTACAATCCCGATAAGAGAGGAGGCTGCTTGTGGTTTTCTCAAGTCTGCCGTTTTTGTTTTTTTATCTTCCAATCGTTCTCTTGATTTATAAGATTGCGCCGCTTAAGCTGCGTAACCTGCTCCTGTTGCTTGCCAGCCTGTTTTTCTATGGTTGGGGTGAACCGATCTATATTATCATTATGATCGTATCGACCCTTGTTGACTACACCCATGGTATGCTGGTTGAACGCTGGCGGGAGAATGACAAGAAAGCACGCATGGCAGTTGCTTCGTCTATTTTCTTTAATCTTCTGATTTTGGTATTTTTCAAATACTATGACTTCATTGCCGGCAGCATCAATGCCGTTACCGGATTATCTCTGCCGCTGCTTGGGATTCCTCTGCCTATCGGTATCAGCTTCTATACGTTCCAGACCATGAGCTATACCATTGATGTTTACCGCAAGGATGCACCGGTTCAGAAGAATATCGTTACTTTTGGCGCGTTCGTCACACTGTTCCCTCAGCTGATCGCAGGCCCTATTATTCAGTATAAGACTGTGGCGGAACAGCTCAACTTCCGCAAAGAAGATCTCGATAAATTCGTCGCTGGTGTGAAACGTTTCTGCGTTGGTGCAGCAAAGAAGGTGCTTCTTGCCAATGCTATCGGACAGCTTTGGGATACGAGTCTTGCCAGTGATCATCTTACTGTGCTTGGCGGTTGGCTTGGTTTGATCGCCTATGCCTTCCAGATCTACTTTGACTTCTCCGGTTACAGCGATATGGCAATCGGTCTTGGAAAAATGTTCGGCTTTGATTTCATTGAGAACTTCAACTATCCCTATATCTCCCGTTCTGTAGTTGAGTTCTGGAAACGCTGGCATATCTCTTTGACAGATTGGTTCCGCCAGTACGTGTATTTTCCGTTGGGCGGCAACCGTGTTTCAAAATTCAAGTGGATTCGCAACATTCTGATCGTATGGCTGCTCACCGGTATATGGCACGGCGCCGGTTGGAACTTCCTCTTGTGGGGACTTTACTATGCGATCCTTATGCTTGCCGAGCGTATGTTTCTTGGTAAGATTCTTGATAAACTCCCCGCTGTGATGCAACACTTTTATACTTTGTTTGCCGTGCTGATGGGCTGGGCGTTGTTTGCTGTAGAGGACATGGGGCATCTGGGACGCTATCTTGCAACTTGTTTTGGCGGTGCGCAATTCCTGGACGGCGAAACAGTTTATAATCTTGTCAGTTATTTGCCTATGCTCATCATCCTTACAGTTGCATCGACACCGCTTAGCAAAAAGCTTTGGGCACGAATTGGCGAACGCACCCGGGATATTTTGACCCCGATTCTCGTGCTTGCAGCAATGATCCTGTGCACAGCCGCACTTGTGGATGCAAGTTATAATCCCTTCCTGTATTTCCGCTTCTAAGGAGGTGCCGTAATGAAAAAAACGATGAATATTATAACAGCAGTAATCTTCTGCATTTATATCGGTGGATTCGGCATCCTTCATGTTATGCTGCCCGACAGAGATTTTTCTCCTACAGAGAACCGCAATCTCAGCACTTTGCCGGAGTTTTCCTGGGAAACATTAGTGGATGGCAGTTACACGGCTGATCTGGAAACGTATCTCTCTGACCAGTTTCCCATGCGTGATGATTGGATGGGATTTAAGGCTCGATACGAGTATTTGATTGGTAAGCGTGAATTTCACAACGTCTACCTCTGCGGCGATACACTGATCTCCAAAATAACCGACAGCAGCAGAGCAGAACAGAATCTTGCTGCCGTTGATAAACTGCTTGCTCTTACGGATAAGCCTGTTTACCTTGGATTGATCCCTTCTGCGGCTGAAACCTGGAAGGATAAGCTGCCTGACGGCGCTCCGAATTATGATCAGGGCGCTTTCCTGGAGCAGGCAAAGGAGCTCGGCGCGATTTGGGTAGACATTGGCGGTGTGCTTTCCGAGCATGCCGATGAGAAGATCTATTACCGTACCGACCATCACTGGACAAGCCTCGGTGCATATTACGGCTATACGGCATTCATGCAGGCTGCCGGGCTCGATGTGCCAGAGCTTGGTGAGGGTAAAACGGTTGCCGATGATTTCTGCGGTACACTGTATTCTACCTCTGGTATCCACTGGCTGGAGCCGGATACTATTGAGTACTATGTATTCGATGATGCCATCACTGTAGAAAATGGTCTTACGCATGAGGTTGGCGGCTTGTATGATGAGAGTAAGCTGCAGGAGAAGGATAAGTATTCTTCTTTTATGGGTGGCAACAATCCGCTCTATATTATCCGCAATCCGAATGCCGCGACAGATAAGATTCTGGTGGTTGTACGTGACAGTTACACTGACAGTCTGGCGCCTTTTCTGAGCCAGACCTACAGTGAGATCCATCTGGTAGATCTGCGCTACTTCAGAACCTCTGTAGCCGGATATGCTGATAGCGTTAACGCGGATGAGATTTTCATTTGCTACAGCGTGGAGAACTTTATTAAAGACGCAGACGCCGTATTTATCGGCAAATAACAAAAAGATCGGTACTTTTCTGTACCGATCTTTTTGTTATACGATTTGGTAGAACAGAAGCAATCCAATGGTATTAATAGCAAAGTTGGCAAACATATGTACAATCCAGCCGGTGTAAATGCTGCCATCTTTACTGTCCAGATAATTGAAGATCAATCCGCCGACTGTAAGACCGGCCAATGCGAGAATAAATACTGCCGGAGGGAACCAACCGAGCATCATAGCGGTGTGATATAGTGCAAACGCGACAGCAGAGAACAGAGAAGAACCTTTGAAATTATCTTTCAGTGCAAGAAATGCGAATCCGCGAAAGAAGAATTCTTCCAGCAGTGAGTTGACAAAGGAAATATACAGCGCAACAAAAGGAAATGTCTGTTTTGTTACACCGTCCGGGAGATTTTTGAGAACAGAGGAGAAATCGACCTGACCCTTCAAAATGAAAAACCCAATCAGGATTACTGCATATATCGCCAAGCCGAACAGAAGCGCACGCAAAACACTTTTTTTGGTTGGATTAATAATAGCGCGAAGTGTGGTGTCATGAATAAATAAATGGAAAATAATGGGTAATCCAAGAAAAAGTATGATCTTAATGCCAGATTTGACCCAATACCCGGGCTGCCATACTCCGTCAACTGCAAGCATTACCAAACAGCAGACAACAGTTATAACAATGTGTATGATTGATTGTTTTTTCATAACAGTTCCTTAAATCCGTAAATATATTGATCGCACAGCTCACGCATATCAGGTTCACTGTAGCTGAAGTGCGCATCGTGGACGCCGACAACAGTCATGCCTGCTGCTTTTGCTGCTTTGCAGGCAGAAAGGGAGTCATCGAATAAAACACATTCTTTTGTTGTGACATTCAGCATTTCAGCGACTTTCTTGAAAATGGAGGGTGATTTCTTGTCTACCCCCAATTCCTGCGCATAAATTACTTGTTCAAAATAGGGGAGAAGTTGGTGGTGTTCAAGTGCTGCGCGGCAGTGTTCCGGAACACAGGCTGTAAAGATCGCCATCCTGTGCCCGGACTCTCTGCATTTATCGAGATATTCGCGCACACCCGGCTTGAGAGCTACATTTTGGTATTGTCCTTCAGCCAGCTCCATCCACTCGGCGATGATTTCCTCGCACGATTCCGGGAGACCAAGATATTCCTTGGTGAACACAGCGCAGTTTGAGAGAATCGTGTGGGCGACACCTTCGTAGTATTCTTTGGTGTAGGGAGCATTGCGCCGCGCGAGGAATATCTTATCAACTTCGATCCATAGTCCGTTTGAATCGATCAAAGTTCCGTCCAAATCAAAAATCAGCATTTGCTATCCTCCTGAATCCAAAATCGCCATGGGAAATCTATGGCTTCTTCAGCATAATCAATACCTATCCGCTTACCTGAACAGTAAGTGAAATTTTCGGCGCGGCGGGTAAGCCCAAATTCAGGCAGCGCATCTGCAATGTAAAGTGCATCATTTCCGCAGACTGCGTTGTTCAAAGACCTGTCAATCGATAATCCTTTACACAGCTTTCCGGGTCCGTTTAAGAAATTCTTCCTTTGATAGGCAGAAAGAGAGGCGACATCCTTGCCAAATCGCAGGTGTGAAATGGTGTCTGTATTATGTACGGGTACAGCACCGCGGATCAATACTGCGCTTGCGATCCCTTCGGGTTCTGTAACAAAATTTAAACAGCAATGCATGCCGTAAATCAGATATACATAGGTAGTGCCGGGAGGGGCGTATAGTGTTTTGGTGCGAGGAGTAACTTTGCCGCCGTAGGCGTGACATGCCTTGTCGATTGCTCCGATATATGCTTCGGTTTCTGTGATGCGGCAAACAAGAAGCTGTCCGTCAATTTTCCTTACAAGATATCGGCCAAGCAGATCTATGGCTACAGTGACTGTGTCTCGCTGAAAAAACTCGCCTTGCAGCTTTCCCATAGTATCACCTCGAAAGAAGTGTACCATGTTTTTTTCCTTATGGCAAACAGATTTCCGGGCATAAAAGTAAGTGGATGATATTTCAAAAAATATAGTTGTATTTTTAGGTGAATAGTGGTAGAATATAAAAGCTAAAGTATTGAATTTCAAGGAGAGTATCAATATTATGGGTGAAAATAAGGGTTATATCACGCATGTCGAGGAACTCGGCAGCATTCATATTTCTGAGGATGTACTTGCATCTGTTGCCGGTACTGCAGCCTATGAGATCGAAGGTATCGCCGGCTTGATGCATGTAACTTCAAAAAAAGGTCATGCGCGCGGTGTTCGCGTCGGTGTTGAAAGCGACCGTGCTGTGCTGGATCTCTATGTGATCGTCCGTTATGGCTTTGCGATTCCCGAGATTGCGGAAAAGGTTCAGAATGCGGTCGTATCCGAAGTGGAGTCTATGACCGGTTTTTCTGTAAAGGCTGTTAATATCCACGTTGGTGGTGTGAGCTTCAACGAAAAGTTCTAATAGAGAGAAGAGGGCTTTCGGATGATTAGAAATGTCGCCAGAGAGATCGCGATGCATCTCTCCTACGAACTCAGCTTTACCGATCTTACTGCAGAAGAACTGCTTGACGAGCGCCTGAGCGGCGATCGTTTTAAGGAGTTAGCTCCTGAGTATGAGGTTTATGGAGAACTTCCCGGTCCCACTCAGCAGGCATATATTCGCCGCCTGGTGAAGGGTATTGCCGAGCATGGTTATGAGCTGGATCTTTATATTGAAAAATATGCCAAGGGTTGGAAATTTGAGAGAATTCCTCTTGTGGCTGCCGCTGTGATGCGACTTGCGATGTATGAGATCCTTTATATGCCTGACATTCCCAACGGTGCCTCTATCAATGAGGCGGTTGAGATTGCAAGAAAGTATGAGAACGAAGATGTTGTCAAATTCATCAATGGTATTCTCGGTACATTTGTGCGCACGGAAGTGCTGGTCGAAGAACCCTCTGTGAAACCTTCACAGCAGGAGCAGGAATAAAAACATAAAGGAGCGCACTTGCTGTGCGCTCTTTTTCGTATAACAGGCCGGAGAGGAGGGGAATGCTTGGAAAGCAAGATCTATGCTGTGTCTGAAATTAATCAGATGATCAAAGAGGTTTTTGAAAGTATACCGCAGTTTGGAAATCTATGTATTCGCGGTGAGATTTCAAACTACAAGCTGTATCCCTCCGGGCACCATTATTTCACACTGAAAGATGCGGAAGGCGCGATCAAGTGCGTGATGTTCAGATCTCAGGCATCGAGACTTCGTTTCAGACCGGAAAACGGTATGAAAGTCCTCGCGGTAGGACGAATTTCTGTTTTCCCGCGTGATGGTGCGTATCAGCTTTATTGTGACAGTTTGACCCCCGATGGTGTGGGTGATCTTCACGTTGCGTTTGAACAGCTGAAGGAAAAACTTTGGCGTGAGGGTTTGTTTGAAGAGAGCCATAAAAAGGCTCTGCCCGAATATCCCGGCTCGATCGCGTTGGTCACATCGTCATCCGGAGCAGCAGTTCATGATATGATCCGCATTCTCCGCCGGCGTTATCCTCCCGCACAGGTGAAACTGCTTCCGGTTCGAGTGCAGGGAACGGAGGCCCCGCCCGAAATCGTTGGTGCGATCCGTTACGCAAATCGCTACCGCGTTGCAGATGTTATGATTGTTGGACGTGGTGGCGGCTCCATTGAGGATTTATGGGCTTTCAACGATGAACGGGTCGTCCGCGCAATTTATGAAAGCGAGATCCCGGTTATTTCCGCGGTCGGTCACGAACCGGACGTAACGATATCGGATTTTGTGGCTGACGTGCGTGCTGCAACTCCCTCCCACGCCGCAGAGATAGCGGTCCCTGACCGCACGGATCTTCTGCAGCGTCTGCAAGGGTATAAATTGCAGATGTTGAGAGCCGAGAACAGAAAACTTGATAAATTTCAGGCCGGATTAAATCTTCTGGCATCTCGCCGTGTGCTTACCGATCCGCAGGCAGTGATCGACGATAAGGAAATGCTCCTTGGTCAGATGCAAAAGGATCTGTACTATTTGGCGAGTTCTATGATGAGTACGCCCCGGAATAAACTGGCAACTCTTGCAGCTTCTCTTGATGCGCTTAGTCCGCTGAAGGTTCTTGGCCGTGGTTATGCTTTTTTGGAAAATGAAAGCGGAGAGATCCTCCGGAAAGTGGAGGATGTGTCTGCCGGTGAACGTATTTTCGCAAAACTCTCCGATGGTCAGTTGACCTGTACTGTCGAAAAATGTAATAAAAAAGGGGATCAGGCTGATGGCAGCTAAAAAAGAAAAATCCTTTGAAGAGAATATGGCTCGACTTGAGGAGATCGTCTCCCTGTTGGAACGGGGCGATGCACCGCTGAAGGATTCTCTTTCTCTTTTCGAGGAGGGAACGAAACTTGTTGGAACCTGTTCTGATATGTTGGAAAATGCACGGCAGATGGTGGTAAAACTGCAGAAGAGTGAGGATGGTACTCCTGCGGAACTTCCTTTTGAGGAGGAGGCATAAAGATGCTTTCATTTACCGAACAATACGACATCTACCGCAACGCGGTGGAGGAGTACCTGGATAGTCTGTTTCGGTGTGATCGTCCTTACGGCCGGCTGCAGCATGCGATGCGTTACAGCCTGCTTGCCGGCGGGAAACGGGTGCGCCCTGTACTGACTCTAGCGTTCTGTGATATGCTGGACGGTGATTGGCGTCATGCGCTTCCTGTTGCGTGTGCTCTTGAATTGATTCACACCTATTCTCTGATCCATGACGATCTTCCTTGTATGGATGACGATGACCTGCGGCGGGGTAAGCCCACCTGTCACAAAGTGTACGGTGAGACACTGGCTGTGCTGGCTGGTGATGCTCTGCAGCCTGAGGCGTTTGCATTGATCGCAAACGCAAAAGAACTGAGTGATCGACAGCGTGTTCGTGCGGTTTCAACTTTGGCTTCTGCCTGTGGCGCGGACGGAATGGTTGCGGGTCAAGTGCTTGATCTTGGCGGCAACTGCTGCGATGAAGCTCAGATCCGGCTGCTTCACAGTCTTAAAACCGGAAAGCTTCTGTGTGCCGCGGCTGAGTTGGGGTGTATTGCTGCCGATGCTGACAAGACTTTTTACGATCGCTGTGTGGACTACGGCAGACATATCGGGCTCGCCTTCCAGGTGCGTGACGATATGCTTGATGTGATTGGAAATGAACAGGAGTTCGGTAAGCCGATCGGATCTGACAGGGAAGAGGGGAAAGTTACCTTTGTTGACTTGTTGGGACTCGAAAGCTGCACCGAGCTTGTCGAGAAAGAAACGGCTCTTGCTTTGGCCACACTTGAAGGGATCAACAACAATGAATTTCTCTGCACTTTTGCACGAATGCTTGCGGAAAGGAGAAAATAAGTAATGTATTTTGGTATGTTAACGCAGAATCGTATCATTGATGCTGCGTTGCTCGCTTGGTTTCTCGCGCAATTGATCAAAGTGATCATCGATCTGATTTTGATCCGCAAATTTGACTTGAAACGATTTGTTTCCAGCGGTGGTATGCCCAGCAGTCACTCTGCCATGGTTGCTGCCTGCAGCACCGCAATTGGAAAAATTTATGGGTTTGACGGTGCTTACTTTGCCATTTCTGCGGTTATGTCTGTTATTGTGATGTATGATGCTTTTAATGTTCGACGCAGCGCGGGTGATACGGCCCGTCTTGTCAATCAGCTCCTTGCCCATGTTGAACGGTTGACTGCTGAAGATTTCGCAGAGGATCTGAAGGAAGTGATGGGACATACTCCGCTGCAAGTCTTGCTCGGCGCTTTACTCGGTATTTCCATTGGTATTCTAGCTTAAATGAACGGTTTTCTCGGTAATAGGGGGGAGGCTCTATGAACATACTTGTAACAGCATTTGATCCTTTTGGCGGTGAGTCTGTTAATCCTGCGCAGCAATCTGTTGAACGGTTGACATCTGTGATTGGGCAGCATTCTCTCACTAAACTGGTTGTTCCTACGGTATTTGGCGATGCAGCAAAACTGGTGACAGATACTATGGATCATCTTCGTCCCGACGCGGTGATTTGTGTCGGACAGGCGGGGGGGAGACGTTCCGTAACGCCTGAGCGTGTTGCCATCAATGTAATGGATGCCAATATTAAAGATAATGCAGGCGAAATGCCTCAGGATGAGCCAGTTTGTTCTGGTGGTCCTGCTGCATATTTCAGCACTCTTCCCATTAAAAAGATGGTTCAGGCGATCCGTGATGCCGGATATCCTGCAGATGTTTCCAACAGCGCGGGTACATTTGTCTGCAATAGTCTGCTGTATAGTGTTCTTCACCATGCGGCCTTACATATGCCTGAAACTCGCGCGGTGTTTATACATGTTCCTTATATTCCCGAACAGACGATCGGTAAGGAAAATGTTCCTTCAATGCCGCTGGAGAATATTGTTGCCGCGCTGAGTGTGGCGATCGCTTGTCTGTAAGCTTTTCCAATCAATGGAAACATTGCTTGCTATTTCCTCGGTTCTGTTGTAGAATATTTGAGTAAGTATGAGTGCAGGAAGATCGCACTCAAAATATGCATAAGGAGACGATTTTTGTATGCAGTATCAGAGTATGACCCCTGCTCAGCTGCAGGCTGAGCACGAAGTCGTTGCAAAGAAGTTTGATGAGCTGAAGGCTAAGGGCCTGAAGCTGGATATGTCCCGCGGCAAGCCCGGTAAGGCACAGCTGGATCTGGTCAGTGATATTCTGACGATCCTCAATTCCCCTGAGCAGTGTGTGGTTGAAGGCCTTGATGTCCGTAACTACGGTGAGCTGGCAGGTCTGCCCTGTGCCAAGCGTTATTTTGCGGATGTTCTCGGTTGCAAGGAGGAGGAGTGCTTTGTTGGCGGTAATGCCAGCCTGACCCTTATGTATGACACCATCTCCAAGGCCTTCACTCATGGTCTGCTCCGCAGCGAGAGACCCTGGTGCAAGGAAGAGAAGGTAAAGTTCCTGTGCCCTGCGCCCGGCTATGACCGCCATTTCAAGATCACTGAGTCCTTTGGCATGGAACTGATCACCATCACCATGACCGAGACCGGTCCCGATATGGATGCTGTTGAGGAGGCTGTTAAGGATCCTGCGGTTAAGGGTATGTGGTGTGTGCCCAAGTATTCCAACCCTGAAGGCGTGATTTACAGCGATGAAACCATCAAGCGCATCGCAAACCTCAAGCCCGCAGCCCCCGACTTCCTTCTGATGTGGGATAACGCATACTGTGTCCATGAGTTTGACGGCGAGTTTGTTCCTTTTGCAGATATTCTGACTCTGTGCCGTGAAGCCGGCAACCCCGATATGGTGTTTGAATATGCCTCTACTTCCAAGGTCACTCTGCCCGGTGCCGGTATCTCTGTGATGGCCACCAGTGTTGATAACCTTAAGTACATGTCCAAGCTGATGGGTATTCAGAGCATTAGTTATGATAAGGTCAACCAGCTGCGTCATGTTCTCTTCCTGAAGGACAAGGAGAACACTCTTGCGCTTATGAAGAAGCATGCTGAGATCATGAAGCCCAAGTTTGATTCTGTTCTGAAGGCACTTGATGAGCAGATCGCTCCTCTGGGCATTGCGGAGTGGAAGCATCCCAAGGGCGGCTACTTTGTCAGTGTGGACACGATGGATGGTCTTGCAAAGCGTACTCTGGCTCTTTGCAAGGATGCCGGTGTTGTTATGACCGGTGCGGGCGCAACGTTCCCCTATGGCGTAGATCCCCGCGATCGCAACATCCGCATTGCTCCCAGTCTGCCTCCTGTTGCAGAGTTGGACATTGCCATTGATGTGTTCTGCACTTGCCTGAAGTTGGCTGCACTCGAGAAGTTGATGGCATAAGCCGCTTCTTCGGCTGATTTACATAACAACAGCTCTCCAACCAAATTGCTGGTTGGAGAGCTGTTGTGCAACAAAGCAAGAGGAAAAAGTTGAAAAAAATTTCATCAGCAACAAAAAAATGCTGGAAATTTCGAATATACCATGCTATAATATCATATTGGCTGACTGCGAAAGCCGACAGTATACGGAGGAAATAAAAATGAGTGTTAAAAATTGCGAAAAATTAGAGAAGAGCATGGTCGTTCTGACTGTGGAAGTTAGCACTGCCGATTTTGAGGCTGCTGTTCAGAAGGCATATCTCAAGCAGCGCGGCAGAATTCAGATGCCTGGCTTCCGTCCCGGTAAGGCACCCCGTAAGATGATCGAGTCTATGTACGGTGTCGAGGTTTTCTATGAGGAAGCTGTGAATATCGTCCTGCCCGACGCCTATGCTGAGGCAGTCCGCGAGCAGGAGCTCAATGTTGTTGGTTATCCCGAGGTCGAACTGCTGGATGTCAGCAAGGATGGTTTCTCCTTCAAGGCTACCGTCGCTGTGTATCCCGAAATGACTCTGGGTCAGTACAAGGGCCTCGAGGCTCCCAAGGCTGAGGTCAAGGTCGTTGCCGCTGATGTCAATGCCCGCCTGAAGGAAATGGCAGAGCGCAACAGCCGCATGGTCAGCGTTGATCGCAAGGTCAAGAAGGGTGACACTGCAAACATCGACTTCGAAGGCTTTGATAACGGCGTCGCATTTGATGGCGGCAAGGGCGAGGCATTCGATCTGGAGATCGGTTCCGGCAGCTTTGTTCCCGGATTTGAGGATCAGATCGTCGGCATGTCCGCCGGTGAGGAGAAGGATATCAACATCACCTTCCCCGAGAACTATCATGAGCACCTGGCCGGCAAGGCTGTTGTGTTCCATGTCAAGGTTAATGCCGTCAAGGTCAAGGAACTGCCTGCTATTGACGATGAGTTTGCCAAGGATGTTTCCGAGTTCGATACCCTGGCTGATCTGAAGAAGGATATCAAGGCCAAGATGGTAGCTGAGCGCGAGGAGGCTGCTATGCGCGCATTTGAGGATGTGCTCATGGAGAAGGTTGCCGACGGTCTGACCGGTGAGATTCCCGACGCTATGGTCGAGGAGCAGGCTCACTTCTTCGTTGAGAACTTCGGCCGTCAGCTGCAGGCTCAGGGTATGAACATGGCTCAGTACATGCAGATGACCAACTCCGATGAGGCTAAGCTCCTGGAGGAGGCAAAGGGTCCTGCTCTGCGTCAGGTTCGCATGGATTTGGCAATTGCCGCTATTGCCAAGGCTGAGGGTATCGAGATCACTGATGCCGATGTGGACGCCGAGTACGAGAAGATGGCAGCACAGTATGGCATGGAGGCCGGCAACATCAAGAAGTACATCGAGGCTTCCGTTGTCAGAGAGCAGATCCTGCGCAACAAGGCTATCGAGGTTGTTGCCAAGAACGCAGTTGCTCTGAAGGTCGAGGAGAAGGAAGAAGCTCCCAAGAAGACCACCAAGAAGACTAAGAAGGCAGAAGACGCTGCTGAGTGATCTCTGTGAATCAACCGATAATTCCGGGATAAACAGATCGGAATACGGTTATTCTAATGTGGTGGTGTGCCGTTTGGCACTGGAGGGTTATTCCGCTGAATTCCATCAGGAGGTTATTCTATGAGTCTAGTACCTTATGTTGTTGAGCAGACCAGTCGCGGTGAGCGATCCTACGACATTTTTTCCCGTCTGCTGAATGACCGCATCATTTTTCTGGGTGAGGAAGTAAATGACACGACAGCCAGTCTGGTCGTAGCGCAGCTTCTTTACCTGGAAGCACAGGATCCCGACAAGGACATCCAGATGTATATCAATAGTCCCGGCGGCAGTGTCACTGCCGGTATGGCGATCTATGACACGATGCAGTACATCAAGTGCGATGTTTCCACGATCTGCGTTGGTATGGCTGCCAGCATGGGTGCGTTCCTTCTTTCTGCAGGAACGAAGGGCAAGCGCCTTGCACTGCCCAACGCAGAGATCATGATCCATCAGCCTTCCGCAGGCACACAGGGTCAGGTCACCGATATGGCGATCCATCTTAAGCGCCTTGAGATCATCAAGCGCCGCTTGAACAATATTCTTGCTGAAAATACCGGTAAGAGTGTTGAGACCGTTACTGCTGACTGCGAGCGTGATAACTTCATGACCGCAGAGGAGGCTAAGGAATACGGTCTGATCGATAAGGTCATCTATTCCAGATAACAGGAAGGGAATTTGTCCATGAGTGATGAGAAGAAGTCCCTGCGCTGTTCTTTCTGCGGTAAGCGGGAAGAGGAAGTGCGGCGGATGATCCAGGCTCCCGGCGCTCGTATTTGCGACGAGTGCATCCAGCTTTGCATGAGCGTGCTGGAGGAGGATATGAAAAATCATCAGGGGAGCCTCGCTGAGGATGTGCTGCCCGAGCGGCTGCCTACTCCCAGAGAGATCAAAGAAGTTCTGGATCAGTATGTCATCGGTCAGGAAGCTGCAAAAATCACGCTGTCTGTGTCCGTGTATAATCATTATAAGCGGATTTATTATGGCGGTGACGAGGAAGTTGAACTGCAGAAGAGCAACATCCTTATGATCGGCCCCACCGGCAGCGGTAAGACCCTTTTTGCACAGACCCTTGCCCGTACACTCCATGTTCCTTTTGCTATTGCTGATGCCACTACTCTTACTGAGGCTGGCTATGTGGGTGACGATGTTGAGAATATTCTCCTTCGTTTGCTCCAGGCTGCCGATTATGATGTAGAACTGGCTGAACATGGTATCATTTATGTGGATGAGATCGACAAGATCGCCCGCAAGAGCGAAAACACCTCTATTACCCGTGACGTGTCTGGAGAAGGTGTGCAGCAGGCTCTGCTGAAGATCCTGGAAGGAACTGTGGCCAATGTCCCGCCCCAGGGAGGCCGCAAGCATCCTCATCAGGAGATGATCCAGATCAACACCCGCAACATTCTGTTTATTTGCGGTGGTGCGTTCGACGGCATTGAGAAGATCATCGAACGCCGCACTGAAAAGCGTGGCATTGGTTTTGATTCTCAGCTGCAGAGCAAAAAAGAACGGGATGTGGGTGCTATTCTGAAGGAAGTTCAGCCCCATGATTTGCTGAAGTTCGGTATTATTCCCGAACTGGTCGGCCGTCTGCCTGTGATTGCTCCGCTTGCCTCTTTAACACGTGAGGATCTTGTTCAGATCCTTACGGAGCCGAAGAATGCACTGTTGAAGCAGTATAAGCAGCTCTTTGCTTATGATGATGTGGAGCTGATTTTTGCCGATGGCGCTCTGGAGGCTATTGCTGATAAGGCAATTGAGCGTAACATTGGCGCGCGCGGACTGCGTGCAGTTATGGAAGGTATCCTTACGGAGATCATGTTTGATATTCCTTCGGATCCTACTGTCTCCAAGGTGATCATCACTGCTGAATGTGTCAAGGGCGAATGTGGCCCTGATATCGTTCGCGGCGAGGAAACACCCGGTGACCAGCCTGCTTTATGATCGAAGAGGGAGTTTTTCCCGCTATAATTTCTATATAAAGGGGGGCGGATATCGTCCCCCTTTTTTCTGTATCTCGCCTATGAGGTATAACTCCGACTATGCTTCGGAGAGAGGAGGCCCCTATTATGGAAAATTCAACAATAAATATGCCTATTTTGGCCCTTCGAGGCCTTACTATATTTCCCGGATGTGTTCTTACGTTTGATGTAGAGCGTGAAGCTTCCATTCGGGCCTTGGATCGTGTCATGGATTCTGATCAGCGTATCTTCCTTATCAGCCAGCGTGAAGTTGCGGTTTCTATGCCGGGTGAGAAGGATCTCTATGAAGTCGGAACAATTTCTGTGATCCGTCAGATTCTGCGCATTGGTGATACTGCAGTTCGCGTGATCGCTGAAGGAATCAGCCGCGCAAAGCTTATGCGCCTTTGGCAGACAGAGCCATATCTTCAAGGCAATCTTGAGGTAATGTCTGACCGTCCGGTTCGTGTTTCGGAGTTTCAGTTGGAAGCGCTGCTTCGTCAAACCTATGCTAACTTTGGCGAGTATATCGAACAGGCAAATCATATTAGCGATGAGGTTGCCGCCCGCGTTATGGATGAAACTGAGCCCGGAAGATTGGCGGATTTTATTGCGCAGAATATTTCTGCTCGCTATCAGGACAAGCAGTCTATTCTTGAGGAGATTCGCCCTGTGCTTCGTTTGCGTCGTGTTAATGAGCTGCTTGCGCGGGAATGTGAAGTCCTCGGTTATGAGCAGGAACTGGAAGGAAAAATTCGTCAGCACATGGGTGAGGTTCAGCGCGATCGTATTATTCGCGAGCAGATTCGGCTTCTTCAGCATGAGCTGGGTGAGGATGATGACAACGAGCTCACTGAATACCGCAAGAAGATCAAGGAACGTCATCTGAGCGAAGAAATAGAGAAGAAACTTCTGAAGGAAGTTGATCGCCTTGCCAAGCAGCCTTATTCCAGCGCAGAGGCATCTGTTTTGCGAAATTATTTGGACATTTGTCTTGAAATGCCTTGGGGTGAGGAGACAAAAGAACGTGCAAGCGTAAGCGCAGCGCGCAAGATTCTGGAACGTGACCATTTTGGACTGGAAAAAGTCAAGGAACGTATTCTTGAATTTATAGCCGTTCGTCAAATGAATCCTGACGCGAAGGGACAGATCATTTGTTTGGTTGGTCCTCCCGGTGTCGGTAAAACCTCTATTGCTATTTCTGTTGCTTCCGCCTTGAATCGTAAACTGGCCCGTCTTAGTCTGGGCGGTGTTCGGGATGAAGCTGATATTCGCGGTCATCGTAAAACTTACGTTGGTGCCATGCCCGGCCGTATCATTAATGCGATCAGTGCCAGCGGCAGTATGAATCCTCTGATTCTTCTGGATGAGATCGACAAGATGGGTAATGACTATCGTGGTGATCCTGCCGCGGCTATGCTGGAAGTACTTGATAGCGAACAGAACTATGCATTCCGCGATCATTTCCTGGAAATTCCAGTGGATCTTTCCAAGGTTCTGTTTATCACTACAGCAAATACCACTTCCACGATCCCGAGACCGCTCCTTGACCGCATGGAGGTCATTGAGTTGACCAGCTATACCGATGAGGAAAAGCTGCAGATCGCAAAGAGATATCTGCTCCCCAAGCAGATGAAGGAACACGGAATTGGTAAGCAAGCTATGCGAATCAGCGATGATACGATTCGTTCCGTCATTACAGGCTATACCCGTGAATCCGGCGTCAGAAATCTTGAGAGAAAGATGGGCGCTATCTGCAGAAAAGCTGCAATGCGACTGGTGACAGGAGATGTAAAGCGGGTTACCGTTACAGATAATTCGCTGGAGGAGTTTCTCGGTGTTCGTCGTTATCTAAATCCTGAACTGGAAACTGAGTGTGTTGGTGTTGTCAATGGACTGGCTTGGACGGAATCAGGCGGCGAATTGCTGGAGGTTGAGGTCAATGTTCTTGACGGTACAGGGAAGCTTGAACTGACCGGTAATTTGGGTGATGTGATGAAAGAGTCCGCCCATGCCGCGGTTAGCTGTATCCGCAGCCGTGCTACTCAGCTTGGTATTGATCCTGATTTCTACAAGACAAAGGACATTCATATTCATTTCCCAGAGGGTGCTGTTCCTAAGGATGGACCTTCCGC
Source organism: Candidatus Pelethomonas sp. (assembly GCA_045615065.1). Taxonomy (GTDB): domain Bacteria; phylum Bacillota; class Clostridia; order Oscillospirales; family Oscillospiraceae; genus Pelethomonas. Next base: position 26,193 of record JAZLEB010000151.1, read on the forward strand.
AGGTATCGCTATCACAACTGCTGTTGTTTCTGCATTGACCGGTACTAAAGTACGCGGTGCGGTTGCGATGACTGGAGAGGTTACACTGCGAGGCAGAGTGCTGGCTATCGGTGGTTTAAAAGAAAAAACGATGGCCGCTAAGCGCAATGGAATAACAACTGTGATCATTCCCAAGCAGAATCTACGAGATCTGGCAGAGATCGATCCTGTTGTGCGCGAGAGTATGCGTTTTGTTGTCGCTGACTCTATTGACACAGTACTTGCTGAGGCTCTGAGTCGTTCTATGCCTTTAGAAGAGAAGAATGTTGAGGATGCAGTTCCTGCTTTCATTCCTTTCGAGAGTGGCATCAAAGAGATAACGGTACGTCAGTGATCCCGCTTTGGTACATATAAGGAGGTACCCGATGGCTGTAAATTTCAATCGAGCGGATTTTATACTTTCCGCTACAACGCCTGCTGCATTTCTAAAAGACGAGTTGCCTCAAATTGCGTTTGCCGGCAGATCCAATGTTGGTAAGAGTTCTGTGATCAATTCCATTGTGAACCGTAAGAACTTTGCGCGTGTCGGTGCTTCTCCCGGTAAAACCACACAAATCAATTATTTTAAGGTCGGTGGAGGTCTTGCATACCTTGTGGATCTTCCCGGCTACGGCTACGCAAAAGTTTCAAAGGTCGAACGCGACCGATGGGGAAAGCTTATGGAAAACTATTTTGCCTCCGGTTTGATCTCCTGGGGTGTGATGATCGTGGATGCGAGACATAAGCCTACTGCGGATGATGTTACCATGGCACAGTGGTTCTTCAATTCCGGTTGCCCTCTGATCGTCGTTGCTAACAAACTGGATAAGCTGAAGAAGTCTGAGATCGAACCCAATCTGACTTGTATTTATGAAACTCTGGAACTGCGAGAGGAAGATTATTTGATTCCGTATTCCGCAGAAAAGGGAACGGGTCGTGAAGATCTTCTGGAATTGCTCAGTGCTGTGGTTGAAGGCACTGTCGATCAGCTTGAGCTGGAATAAGTTGTTCAGACCGCCTGGAGGATTCATTCTCCGGGCGGTTTGCTTTTTGTTTCGGCAGCAAAGTATTCTTTCAGGAAACTTGTAAAAAATTTGCTTTTCCTCTTTTCAAAAGGCTTGGAATGTATTACAATATTGAAGAATAGAACGATTAATTTAGGGATTCGTTTTCTTCACAATTCACACATAGGAGGTCCCTATGGGAGAAGCGATTTACAAACGTATTATGCTGAAGGTTAGCGGTGAAGCCCTGGCCGGAGAAAAGCATACCGGACTTGACTTCGATGTGATCGGTCAGGTCTGTGATGTCATCAAGGAAGCTGTTGAAATGGGCGTGCAGGTCGGTGTTGTCATCGGCGGCGGCAATTTTTGGCGCGGTGTGAAAGACGGTGCTGATAAAATGCAGCGTAGCCACGCAGATTCTATGGGCATGCTGGCTACTGTTATGAACTGTATTGCCGTATCTGACGCACTTGAAAAGAAAGGCGTCAGTACTAGAGTTCTTGCTGCAGTCGAGATGCCGAAGTTCTGCGAATATTTTACCTATGATACAGCTAACCGCTATCTGAATGAAGGCAAGGTCGTTTTCTTTGCCGCAGGTACCGGTAATCCCTATTTCACTACTGATACCGGTGTTGTGCTGCGCGGTGTTGAAATTGAAGCTGACGCAATTCTTTTGGCCAAGAATGTTGACGGCGTGTATTCCGCGGATCCAAATGTTGATCCTAATGCTGTCAAGTTTGATTATCTCACTTACGATGAGGCGCTGGCTAAGCATCTCAAGGCAACCGATACCACCGCTATGACTCTGGCGATGGACAACCACATGACACTGGTGTGTTTTGCATTAAAAGATCCCTATAACATCATTCGTGTGTTAAAGGGTGAAAAGATTGGAACAATTGTTAAGGAGGAACTGCCCCAATGAAGAGCGAGTATAAGATTTATGAGGAAAAAATGAGAAAGTCCGTTGAGTCCGTTTCCGGTGATTTCGCAGCTGTGCGTGCCGGTCGTGCCAATGCGGCTGTTCTTGACCGTATTATGGTCGATTACTACGGAACTCCCACTGCGATCCAGCAGATCGCATCTATCAGCTCTCCTGATCCCCGCACTCTAGCGATCCAGCCCTGGGATGCTGCGGCTCTTAAGCCTATCTGCAAGGCAATTCAGGAGTCTGATCTTGGCATTAATCCTCAGAATGATGGCCGTGTGATCCGTCTGGCATTCCCTCAGTTGACTGAGGAGCGTCGTAAGGAACTGGTCAAGCAGATCGCCAAGTATGCTGAGGGCGGTAAGGTTGCTGTCCGCAATATCCGCCGTGATGCTGTGGAAGCATTCAAGACCCTTAAGAAGAACGGCGAGATCACCGAGGATGATCTGAAGACTGCAGAGAAGGACATTCAGAAGATGACCGATGATTTCTGCAAGGAAATCGATGCGCTGCTTGATAAGAAGGAGAAGGAGTTGATGGCAGTTTAATGCCATCCTCCTCATATTTAAAGATGAGATTCGCTTTTTGGAAGAAAAGCGGTGATACGGCGGGGCAGGTGGATTTTGATCGTCTGCCCCGCCACATCGCTATTATACTTGATGGTAACGGCCGCTGGGCAAAGCAGCGCGGTCTGCCCCGTACTGCCGGGCATAAGGTAGGCGCAGAAACATTTCGAACCATTGCAACCTACTGCCGGGATATCGGTATCGATTATCTTACTGTCTATGCGTTTTCTACTGAGAATTGGAAGCGTCCCAAGGAAGAAGTTGACACGATTATGTCACTTCTGAAGGCATATCTTCTTGAGGCTATCGATACTATGGAACATGATAATGTTCGTTTGAATTTCATGGGCGATATGTCTGTACTCAGTGACGAACTGCAAGAATTGGTGGATCGCTGCAATTCCATTTCGGCAGGCCTTACCGGATGCCAGTGCAATATTTGCATTAACTACGGCGGCAGAGCGGAGATTGTTCAGGCTGCCTCAAGTTTTGCTGCCGACTGCTTGAATGGAGCAGCGAAACCCGATGATCTGACGGAGGACATTTTTGATAAGTATCTTTATTCTGCGGGTATTCCCAGTCCGGAACTGCTGATCCGCCCGGGTGGTGAGCAAAGACTCAGCAATTTCCTGCTGTGGCAGTGCGCTTATGCAGAGTTTTATTATACCGATGTTCTTTGGCCAGATTTTAACAAGGAGGAGCTGCACAAGGCAATTGCCGTGTTCCAGCGCCGTAACCGTCGGTTTGGCGGGCTCTCGTGATTTTCATTTTGGGAGGCTTACTATGAAATCTAGGTTATTAGTAGCGGCATTTGGCATCCCGCTCGCGCTGTGGGTGATTTTACTTGCCCCTGTTTGGGTTATAGAGGGCGTTATTTGGCTTCTGTCAGGTATCGGTGCGTATGAGTTGATGAAATGTATCAATGCTCGAAAAAACATTCGATTCAGTACTGCTATTGCGGCAGCATTTGTTCTTATTGTTCCGTCTGCCTTTGGTGAAGCGTTCCAGATTCCTGCCATCATGTTTTGCCTGATTGTCCACTTTGTTTTTGCTGTTTGGAAAGCGGGGGAGATGAAATGGTGTGAGATTGCTACGGCATTCTTTGCTATTACTGTAATTCCTTACGCATTGTCTGCATTTCTGCGTATGACAGATGCTGGATTCTCGCGTGCATATCTGCTGCTTCCCCTGATTTTCAGTTTTGCCAGTGATTCCGGTGCGTTTTTTGTTGGTCTTGCATTTGGAAAGCATAAGCTTGCCCCCAAGGTCAGTCCTAAGAAGACAATCGAGGGTGCGGTTGGCGGTTTGCTTGGCAATGTTGTTGGCGGTATCATCTTTGCTTTGATCATGAATTATTTCTTTGAGCAAAGCATCAATTATTATATGATATCTGCGATCGGTGTGATCTGCAGCATCGTAGCTCAGCTGGGAGATCTTAGCTTTTCTTTGATCAAGCGAGAGTTTGGAATCAAGGACTACGGCTTCCTGTTTCTCGCTCACGGCGGCGTATTGGACCGTTTTGACAGTGTGATTTTTGTGGCACCGGTTCTTTCCGCATTGATGATCGCGTTATTGTAATGGAGAAAGTGGTATGACAAAAGCTATCTCGCTTCTTGGCTCCACAGGCTCAATCGGGCGACAGACCCTTGATATCTGTCTGGAGCGCAACATTCGAGTTGAGGCGTTAACTGCACACAGCAATATCGACCTACTGGAGCAGCAGACGAGGCAATTCCTGCCTCGTCTGGTCGTCGTTTATGAAGAGGACGCGGCAAAAGCCTTTCGTGAGAAAATTTCTGATTTAAATATTTCTGTTATGCATGGTATGGAGGGCTTGATCGCTGCTGCCTCGCTGGATACATGCGACACTGTTGTCACGGCAGTGGTTGGAATGGTAGGTCTTCGCCCTACCTTGGCTGCGATTGAAAAAGGTAAGAGAATTGCCCTTGCTAATAAAGAAACTCTGGTTTGTGCCGGTGAGCTGGTAATGCAGGCTGCTCGCAGGTGTGGAGCAGATATTATTCCGGTAGACAGTGAGCATTCTGCGATTTTCCAGTGCTTGCAGGGATGTAACAGCGCTGAAGAGGTTAAGCGTTTAATCCTGACTTGTTCCGGAGGACCGTTTTTCGGATTGACCAAGGTGGAAGTAGATCAAAAGACAAAAGCGGATGCGCTCCGTCATCCCAATTGGAAAATGGGCGCTAAAATCACTGTGGACTGCGCCACTTTAATGAATAAGGGACTTGAGTATATCGAAGCTATGCGGTTGTTTGATGTCCCTTCGGACAGAGTAAATGTTGTGATCCATCGGCAGAGTATCATTCATTCTATGGTGGAGTATCAAGATGGTTCTGTTATTGCGCAGATGGGAACGCCTGATATGCGCCTTCCCATTCGTTATGCGCTCACTTATCCGGAGCGAGTTCATTCACCACTTCCTCCTTTGGATCTGCTGTCCTGTCCGCCGCTGACATTTCATGAGCCTGATTTGGCTGTTTTTCCGTCTCTTAAATTGGCAATGGAATGCGCAAAGATTGGCGGTACCAGCTGCGCGATTCTAAACGGTGCCAACGAAGAAGCTGTTGGTATGTTCCTGAATGATGAAATTGCATTTGGCCGTATCCCGCTTCTTGTCAACCGCGCATTGGACGCTGTTCCTGTAAAACAAAATGCGGGACTTGCGGATATCCTTGAAGCGGACCGACTTGCCCGGGCTTATGTGCGGGAGAATCGATAAATTGTAATTCGCAAACCCTACAGAAAGGTATCCTTGTTATGTATATTGTTATCGCAATTCTTCTCTTTGGTTTTTTGATCGCCGCGCACGAATGGGGACACTTCATTGCTGCCCGTTTGTGCCGTGTTACCGTACACGAATTTTCTATCGGTATGGGCCCTGCGCTTTTTAAGCACACCGGAAAGAAGGGAACTGTATTCTCACTTCGCATTCTGCCTTTAGGCGGATATTGTGCCATGGAAGGGGAGGAACAGGAATCGGATGATCCCAATGCTCTTCATAAGAAGGGATTCTGGCAGAAAATCATGATTTTTGCTGCCGGAGCTTTTATGAATTTCCTTGTGGGAGTTATTATCTTACTTGTTCTGAATATGGGTGCCAGCGCCTACAGAACGACCGAGATCACCGGTTTTGCGCCGGAGTTTGCCCTTAGAGGACAGGATGGACTCATGGAAGGAGATGTCCTTTACAGCATCGATGGTGAGAGAATTTATAACTTCAGCAATGTTAGTATGTTCCTTAGTCGTGGCAATGGAAATGATTTTGACCTGGTCGTTCTTCGCAACGGTCAGAAAATTGTGCTTAATGATTTTCCCATGACTCTGCAGGAGTATACAGACAGCAGTAACGGCGGGAAATATCTTGGTTACGGCTTATATTTCTCTGGTGTTGAAGATGCAACATTTGGTGCGAAACTGAAGATGACATGGTTCAACGCCGTTGATTTTGTTCGTATCGTTAGATACAGTATCCAGGAGTTAATTTCCGGCAATGCCAGTGTTTCTGATTTGAGCGGACCCGTCGGAATTGTTTCCGCCATTCACGATGTGGGTGAGCAGAGTGACAGTGTTAGAATCGCTCTGGATAATATTGCATACTTTGGCGCTATGATCGCAGTTAACCTTGCTGTAATGAATTTGCTGCCGATCCCTGCGCTGGATGGCGGTCATATTTTGTTTTTGTGCATTTCAACATTTGTTCGTAAGGCCTTCCGCAAGGAGATCCCCATGAAATATGAGAATACGATTAATATTGTGTTCTTTATGCTGCTCATGGCGCTGATGCTCTTTGTTACTTTCAACGATGTGATGAAGCTTGTAAAATAAAGGAGTCATTATGACAAATAAGATCTTCATTGGCAATGTTGCTATCGGTGGCGGCAGTCCTGTTGCAATTCAGTCCATGTGCAATACCAAAACAGACGATATTGATGCTACGGTAGAACAGATCCATCATCTCGAAGACGCGGGCTGTGAGATCATTCGGGTTGCTGTTCCGGATATGGCTGCAGCAAAAGCGATTGGCGCTATTAAGTCCCGTATTCACATTCCTTTGGTTGCGGATATTCATTTTGATTATAAGCTGGCATTGGAATGTGCTGACCAAGGAATTGATAAGATCCGCATTAATCCCGGCAACATTGGTGGTGATGACCATGTAAAGGCTGTCGCGGATGCGTGCAATGCCCGAAACATTCCTATCCGCATTGGTGTCAATGGTGGTTCCCTCGAAAAAGAACTTCTCAGGAAGTACGGCGGTGTATGTGCCGATGCGCTCGTTGAAAGCGCTATGGGCCATGTTAAGCTGCTGAACAAATTTGATTTCGATAATATTTGCATTTCTGTTAAGTGTTCTTCTGTTCCTCTTACTATGGCTGCGTATCGCTTGCTCAGTGAACGCTGCTCATATCCTCTTCATTTGGGTGTGACCGAGGCAGGCACTCCGTCCATGGGCATGGTCAAATCTGCCATGGGTATTGGGGGTCTTCTGTGCATGGGTATTGGAGATACACTGCGCGTTACCCTTACTGCCGATCCTGTTGAGGAGATCTATGCGGCTAAAAAGATCCTGCGCGCAGCGGGCCTTCGCAAGGATGGTCCAAATTTGATTGCCTGTCCGACCTGCGGCCGCACTAATATCGATCTTATCCCTATGGCAGAAGAAGTGGAACGTCGACTCCTGAATTGCAATAAACCGATTACCGTTGCTGTCATGGGATGTGCTGTTAATGGCCCCGGCGAAGCTTCTGCTGCTGATGTAGGAATCGCGGGAGGAAACGGTGAGGGACTTCTTTTCCGTAAGGGAGAAGTTTTGAGAAAAGTTCCTCAGGAACAGCTTGTAGATGTGCTGATGAGTGAGATTGAGAAGTTATAAGATATACCTGTCCCTGCACTTTGGATAAACGAGGTTACTATGGCACAGAAGATACCGTTTTTTGAATTGTTTCCAACGCTTGAAATTTCGCCGCGGATGAGGCTTACTCTTGAAAACTCATTTCTGACCGCGGTTGAGATTGAGCGAGATAAAAAAAGCATGCATCTTTCTCTTACCGCGCCTGCTGATTTAGGTGATGAGCTCGCGCAATTGGAGAGTAATATTGCGGAAAATTTTGCGCTTGATCGAGTTGTGATCGTTCAGCATGTTACAGAAATTCAGCAGAATCATTCGCCCGATGCATCTGCAAAAAATGAAAACACAGAAATCATCATGGGTTCTCCCATTAAAGCCGGAGTTTCCCCGATGACAGGATTAAATCCTAAAATGGGTGGAGTAGTCGTTGCCGGCAGAGTATTTGCCTGTGAACTCTACGAGACCCGGCGCCCCGGTGTATTTTGTTTAACTTTTGATATGACAGATTTTCAATCATCTGTTCGAGTAACAAAATACATGCAGAAAAACGAAAAGGATGCGATCAAAAAACCGATCAAGGAAGGTATGTGGGTCAAGGTTCAGGGCTATGTGAAACTGAATCGTGATGGAACTGACATTTTGATTGACCCTAAGAATATCACAACATACCCTCATGAAATGCGCATGGATACCGCACCGGTAAAGCGTGTTGAACTGCATATGCATTCTACGTTTTCAAATATGGATGCACTGTGCGCGCTGGGACCGAAGAAAAGCGCGGAGAGCAATATTATCAAGCGCGCGGAAGCATGGGGACATCCTGCGATCGCCATCACGGATCATGGTGTGGTGCAAGGTTTTCCGGATGCGTGGCACTCCGCTAAGAATATTAAGCTTCTCTACGGTATGGAGGGCTATTATGTCAATAATTTGGACGACCGTGTTGCAATTCACGGTGAGGAAGAACATTCCTTTGACGATGAATATGTAGCCTTTGATATTGAAACGACCGGTCTGCAGCAGAAATATGACGCGATCACCGAGATAGGCGCTGTGGTCGTGAAGAACGGCGAGATCATTGACAGGTTTCAGACCTTTGTTAATCCTAACAGGCATTTGACACCGGAGATCATTGCCCTTACCGGTATCACGGATGCGATGCTGCGAGATGCACCGCAATTAAAGGAAGCGCTGCCGGCATTTCTCTCGTTCGTTGGCGATCGTCCTTTAGTTGCGCACAACGCAGAGTTTGATGTTGGCTTTATCAGAGAAGCTTGCGCAAAACTGGGAATCGAGTTTGCGCCTACTTATGTGGATACACTCATTCTTGCGCAGAATCTTCTGCCTGAGCTTGGAAAGTACAAGCTTGACGTTGTAGCGGAGCATTTGCGGCTTCCTGCGTTCCAGCATCACCGCGCAAGTGATGATGCTGCTACATGCGGATTATTCCTGCCTCATTTTTTCAAGAAGTTGGATGAAATCGGCGTGCATTCGCTACAGGCTGTTAATGCAGCAATGCCTGCCCTGCGTTCGCGAGGAATTGCAAACCGCAAACCGCGCCATATCATCTTGCTGGTTAAAAACAAGGTTGGACTAAAAAATCTTTATCGTTTGATTTCCAAATCCAATCTACAATATTTCAAGAGATTTCCCATCATTCCTAAGACTGAGTTGGTTGCTCATCGAGAAGGTCTGATCATTGGTTCCGCATGCGAGGCAGGTGAGTTGTTCCAGGCGGTGGTGGATAACAAGGATTGGTCTGAGCTCAAGCGTATCGCATCCTTTTATGATTTTCTTGAAATTCAGCCGATCTGCAACAATGCCTTTATGCTTCGCAATGGCACAGTGCGTGATGAGGATGAACTTCGCGCCTTCAACCGCACAATTGTAAAGCTTGGCGAAGAAATGGGAAAGCCTGTTTGCGCTACCGGTGACGTTCATTTCCTGGATCCCGAGGATGAGATCTACCGTCATATCCTGCTGGATACAAAGAAGTTTTCGGATTGTGACGCTCCGCTTCCGATCTACTTCAAAACCACGGATGAAATGCTGAAGGAGTTCAGCTATCTGGGCGAGGAAAAGGCGATGGAAGTTGTCGTTACCAACACGGTTGCCATCGCTGATCAGGTAGAGACTTTTGATCTGTTGCCGAAGGGGCAATTGTTCCCGCCGAGACTTGAAAACTCTGAGGAAGATCTGAATAGACTGGTTTGGGAAAAGGTGCATGATCTGTTTGGTGATGATCCTCCTGCCTTGATCACAGACCGTCTGAACGTAGAATTGGGCGGTATTCTTGGAAAGTACGACGTTGTTTATATGTCGGCACAGAAGCTGGTGCAGCGTTCGTTGGAAAACGGTTATCTGGTCGGCTCACGAGGCAGCGTTGGTTCGTCTCTCGTTGCGTATATGTCCGGTATATCTGAAGTCAATGCATTGCCGCCTCATTATCGCTGTCCCAAGTGCAAGCACCATGAATTCATCACGGATGGTTCCTTTGGATGTGGCTGTGATATGCCGGATAAAGATTGTCCGGTATGCGGAACCAAATATGTGAAGGACGGTTTTGATATTCCATTTGAAACCTTCCTTGGCTATGGTGGCGGTAAGGTTCCTGATATAGACCTGAACTTCTCCGGTGAATATCAGGCCCGGGCCCATCGTCACGCCATTGAAATGTTTGGCGAAACGCAGGTGTTCCGCGCGGGAACGATTGGTACCGTGGCAGAAAAGACAGCCTACGGATATGTCAAAAAATATCTTGAGGCCAGAGGTCTTAATCCCGGTGGAGCGGAAGAGAATCGTTTGGCACAGGGCTGCGTTGGAGTGAAGCGCACCACAGGTCAGCATCCGGGTGGTCTGGTAGTTGTTCCGGATGACATGGATGTGGAGGATTTCTGCGCTGTACAGCACCCGGCAGATGCGGCAGACAGTGATATTATCACAACCCACTTTGAATATCACTGCATGGAAGACAACCTTCTGAAGCTTGATATGCTCGGTCACGATGACCCTACGATCGTTCATATGCTGGAGGAACTGACCGGTGTGAATGCGCGTGAGATCCCTCTGGATGACCCGGACACCATGAGCCTGTTTACTACCAGTAAAGCGCTTGGTTTTGAGAACGATGAAATTTTGGGTCCCACCGGTGCTGTTGCGATTCCGGAATTCAATACCAAATTTACCCGTCAAATGCTTGTAGACACGCAGCCGAAGGATTTCAACACCCTTGTCCGACTTTCCGGTTTCTCCCACGGTACGGATGTGTGGCTCGGCAATGCCCGCGATTTGATTCTGAATGGCACTGCGTCTGTTACAGAAACAGTCGGCTGTCGTGATGATATTATGCTTTACCTTATTCAGATGGGACTTGAGCCCAAGATGAGTTTTAAGATCATGGAATCTTTCCGTAAGGGTAAGGTAAAGGCTGCGGGGTTTGAACCTGGTTGGCGTGAGGCGATGGAGGAGCACGATGTCCCGCAGTGGTACATTGAGTCTCTTGCTAAGATCGGCTATTTGTTCCCGAAGGCTCATGCGGTTGCCTATGTTATGATGGCATTCCGCATTGCGTGGTTTAAGGTACATAAGCCGCTTGCGTTTTATGCGACATTCTTTACTGTTCGTGCCAAGGCGTTCGATGCGGAATACTGCTGTGCGGGTTTTGACGCGGTGAAGCGTAAGCTGCTCGAGATTTGGAATAATAAGGACGCTTCTGCTGTGGAGCAGGATCTTGCTGTCACACTGGAAGTTTGCTATGAATTTTATCTGCGAGGTTTCCGTTTTGAACCGATCAGTATTTATGAATCACAGGCTGTTCGCTTCGTTTTGAAGGGGGATAACGCGCTGATTCCGCCGTTTGTCGCGGTGCGTGGTCTGGGTGAAACCGCTGCATTAGACACTGTTGAGAAACGGGCAGGTAAGGAATTCATCTCAGTTGAAGAATTTGCTGCCTGCTGCACAAAGCTGTCCAAGACGCATATTGATCAGCTCAAAGGTCTTGGCGCGTTTGCAGGTCTCGCTGATACAAGTCAAATCACACTGTTCTAAAGAATTAGGTCCGTACACTTGTACAGAGTGTGCGGGCCTAATTTCATATATTGCGATGCAGAAACCGACCGCTTTCCCTGGTTGCTGAGGGTATAATACTTATAGAAGGAGGGACATGCGGTGGTTGTCTACCTCGATTTGGCATTTTTCGCTAATTTGCTTGCAGATGCATTGGGATTATTTCTTACAGCAAAGCTAACGTCGCTTCCCGCAAAATGGACTCGAATTTTCGTCGCTTCCTTAGTGGGTGCGGCATACGGAGCATTGTGCCTTATACCTGCAATATCATTTTTGGGCAGGCTTTATCTACAGATTTTGGTTTCTTTTCTTCTGACGTATATCGCGTTTGGCAAGGTAACAGTGTTTTTTCGAATTGTGGTGATAAATTATCTTGTATCCTGTATGTTGGGTGGGATGATATTTTCGTTCAGTCAGACTATTGCAGTTATTGGAGTAGCAAATACACTGCAGCAAATAAACTGGAAAGTATATTTACTTGTCAGCTCTTTCGTGTTTTTCCTGTTGTCGTTTGTATTTCGCGGCAGTATGAAACACGCTGTTTTTGGCGAGATATTGCGCGGAAAAGTTACGCTGGACGGAAGCGAAGTATCCATGCGGGTTCTGTTGGATACAGGGCATACTTTGCGCGATCCATATAGTGGAGTGCCTGTCCTTACAATGTGGTATACTGCTGCTGAAGCTCTGTTTACCGTTGAAGAATGGGCGATCATGAAAGAATTGCAAATTATGGGGTGCAGTTACTGTTGTGAGAAACTGTCGGTACTAGCTCCGGGTAAATTCACTTTGATCCCATATCGTGCGGTAGGTCTGGAAAGTGCCATGATGCTTTGTTTTCGCTGTGACATGCTGTTTCTCTGTGGTAAGAAGATTTCACCGGTTATGGTTGCGTTGTCGCCTACATCACTGTCAGATGATGGAGGCGTAGTTGCGTTATGGGGGGAGGATCTATCGTGACATTAAAAATTCAATCAACACTGCATATGCTCTTGATCAAACTCGGACTTATGCGTCCGGATAAAATCATGTATATCAGTGGAAATGATACCCTGCCACCGCCATTAAAGCGGGAAGAGGAGGCGCAGTTGCTGGAGCGAATGGACCGGGGAGAGGAGGATGTTAAGCAGATCCTGATTGAACGAAACCTCAGGCTTGTAGTATATATTTCACGCCGATTTGAAAATACCGGAATCAATATTGAAGATTTGATTTCCATTGGAACGATTGGTCTGATCAAAGCGATCAATACATACCGTACGGATAAAAATATCAAGCTTGCTACGTATGCCAGCAGATGCATTGAAAATGAGATCCTGATGTATCTGCGTAAAAATGTTGTGCAGCGCAATGAAGTCAGTTTGGATGAGCCGCTGAATACGGATTGGGACGGTAACGAACTACTGCTCAGTGATGTGCTTGGTACCGACGCGGATACCGTGCTCAGACCAATTGAGGAAGATGTTGATCGTGAACTGCTGGATGCTGCATTGGATAAGCTTGATGAACGGGAGCGAGAGATCATTGTTCTTCGCTTTGGTTTGTCCGGTATACCGGAGCATACACAGAAGGAAGTGGCAGACCGCATGGGGATTTCGCAAAGTTATATCTCACGTCTTGAGAAGAAGATCATGGCAAGGCTTAGAAAGGAAATTCTGAAAATGAGTTGAGGATGCATTGCATCCTCTTTTTTTGTTTTATTGAAACGAAATAGTGATTTTGGTAGTCTATATAAGTGAAAGCAGCTTTCAGGAGGCGGTGTTACCATGACAGATAAACAATTGATCGAACTCTATACTGTGAGAACTGAGGATGCGATCCGGGAAACGCAGCTGCGATACGGATCGTATTGCAAGAAAATTGCATATAGCATTTTGAGAAATTCGGAAGATGCAGAGGAATGCTTAAGTGATGTGTGGCTTAAGGTCTGGAATGCGATCCCGCCGCAAAAACCAAGGTATTTCAAAGGATGGCTGGCAACGATCACGCGAAACAGCGCTATCACTCTTTGCCGTAAGAACATGAGAGAGCCGGCAGGAGTCGGTGATGCTGCACTGGAACTGGCATCTGAACTCACAGATATGCCGGAAATGAGTGTGGATGCTCAGGCGCTTGGCGAAGCGATTTCGAAATTCCTTGCAAGAGAGCCGTTACATATTCGCACTGTGTTCATTCGACGTTATTGGTACGGCGACAGCTTGACGGAAGCTGCCGCATTTATGGGATGGGAAGAAGGGAAAACAAGAATGCTCCTGTTTCGCACCCGAAAGAAACTCAAGGATTATTTGGTCAAGGAGGAGATACTTCATGGATAAAAATACTATTTTGGAAGCAATGGAACATATCGATCATAAACTGATCCAGGAAGCAGACCGTGTTGCTGGTGTACGTCGTGTCGGTTTCAAAAGGTGCGTGTTGATTGCGGCATCCATTTCTGCCTTCTTGTTAACCTATGCACTGGCGACAGGGGTATTGTTTGCATCTCCTGACATCAATATCCGCAATGATAGCGGGTCGGATGGCAACGGTGTTGGACTTGTGCCGGAATTCGATACCGGGTCAGAAAGCACTAAGGTGTCAACGAAATTATTCAGCGATGTATTCCTTACTGCTGTAGCGAATACTCCCGAGGGAGAGAGGTTCAACTATTGCTTTGATGCATGGTCTGAAATGGAAGAATATATCGGCTACAATATTTTTGACAATCCGGTTTTAGACAAAGCGAATCCCTCGAAAAGCATTTATGGATTTGGAACAGATCGGTTTGATACTCACGGCATTCTACACTGTTTTAGCAAAGATGGAAAACCTACGGGTATTGATATTAGCGTATCGTACAATATGAATCCCACTGAGGTGGAATCTATTGTTAGCGCATCCGAATATACAACGTACACATATTGGGTCTCTGTTCATATCAACGCATCTGTCTTTACTGATAAATCGAGTATTGATGGTGGATTCTCTTCCTATAATTTTCCCGATGGCTCTGAGCTTACAGAGGAAACCTATGTTTCGGCGAACGGACGAACCTTTACGATCGTCCGGGTGCTGGTACCCGAATCGACATGTCCCACATTTTATAGTTTCCTGTATTTGGATCATGCATATATTACTGTTATGACATCCTTCTACCAGGACGAAACCTTGGCGCTCTCTACGATGAAAGAGATACTGGACGGTTTTGTGATCGGATAATTTTATTTAAAGGCATACTGCAGGAAATGCAGTATGCCTTTAGGTTGCATTCAATCCTGTGATATGTTAATCTACCGTTGAATGGCAGGTGATTCATGTGATACTCCCAAACAGTATCCGAGAAATTATCGGTGACAGAGAGTACAAAACAGATAACATCGGTATGTCCGACTCTCAGGTGTTATTATTTGATGATATGGTGCTGAAGATTCAGCCGGAAACATGTGAGGCGCAGACAGAGCGTGGTGTAATGTCATGGCTTCGGGACAAGCTTCCGGTACCGGAGATCATCGCCCATGAGGTTTTGGATGGAAGATCCTTTTTGCTGATGTCCCGTATGCGCGGCAAAATGTGCTGCGACCTCTCATTGATCAACGAACCAGATCGCTTGGTGGATATCCTGTGTGAAGGATTGAAAAAACTTTGGAACACAGATATCACTGACTGTCCTTACCATGCAACACTGGAGCAGCATCTGGCGGCCGCAGAGTATAATGTCAAAAACGGTCTGGTAGATCTTAGTAATGTAGAGCCGGATACCTTTGGCGAAAACGGTTTTCGGGATCCGGAGCACTTGCTTAGCTGGCTGAAGGAGAACAGACCGAACGAGGATTTGGTTTTGTCTCATGGAGATTACTGCCTTCCCAATGTGTTCGCGGATGAAATGGGTGTATGCGGGTATATTGATCTCGGCAGGGCGGGGGTAGCAGATAAATACCGCGATATCGCTATATGCTATCGTAGTCTGAAAAGCAATCTGCATGGCAGTTACGGCGGCCATCCCCCTGTAGACTTTGATGCGGATAAATTATTTTCAAAGCTTGGTATCGTGCCGGATTGGGAGAAGATCCGCTATTATATTCTGATGGATGAACTGTTTTAATCCTTTCTTGACAAATACACTTTAATTGGGTATACTGTGAACTGTTAAATAAGCTGTGACAGGGAAGTAGTACATTCTTTGCGGATGCACAGAGAGGGATCGGTTGGTGTAAGATCCCGTGAGGCAGGAATGGAAGTCGCCCAGGAGCTGCGGCCCGAACGGTTCCCGGAACCAAGTAGACGCCGACGGTTTCTCCGCCGTTATCAGGAGCAAGAGTGTCTCATAAAAGGGAAATTCAGGTGGTACCGCGGATTTAATTAATTCGCCCTGAGCAAAAATTTGCTCGGGGCGATTTTTTTCGCCCCGAAAAGAGGAGTGTATCAAACTATGAGAAAAGAACTGCCCAAGACTTACGAACCGCAGGAAGTGGAAGGTAAGATCTACAAGGCTTGGATGGATGCAAACTGCTTCCATGCTGAGCCTAACCCCAACAAGAAACCCTTCTCCATCGTTATGCCCCCGCCCAATGTTACTGGTCAGCTTCACATGGGTCACGCCATGGATGCTACTCTGCAGGATATTCTGGTACGTTATAAGCGCATGCAGGGCTATGAAACACTGTGGATGCCCGGTACCGACCACGCCGGTATCGCAACTCAGATCAAGGTGGAAGAGGAGCTTCGCAAGAGCGAGGGCCTGACCCGTTACGATCTGGGCCGTGAGAAGTTCCTGGAGCGCGTGTG
>JAZLEB010000152.1:0-15790 GCA_045615065.1 Candidatus Pelethomonas sp.
TGGGTCGCCGCAGGCGACTCGGAGGGAGAGATACACTGCAGTTCTTGTTTTCTCTCCCTCAGTCAGCCTTTGGCTGACAGCTCCCTCGTCAGAGGGAGCCTTGCGTACTGTGGTGCAAACTCCTCGATAAACTCCAATTTACCGCTATTCCCTTTTCGTTGACAACACCGTGGAACAGTCGTATCATAAAGGCATTCCAAAGAATGGAGCGATTTGGATATGCTGACAAAATTCAAAGGCGGTCTGCTGTTTCGCAATACCATGAAACGGCCTGATATCAGCAAGGCGTATGCTATGGTCAAGCCTGCGGACTCATGGTATGACACCATCACAAAGGTACACAACTCTCTTGCGGAGATCCAAAAACGTCCCCGTGAGGTGCTCACTGTTGCGAGTCATGACGGGCTGAAACTGAAAGGTATCTATTATCCTGCCGGCACCGACAGCAAGGTGACGGTGATCTGCATTCACGGATATACCAGCCACGCCGAGCGGGAGTGGGCGTTTCCCGGCCTTTTTTACCTCGCACTGGGATACAATGTGCTGATTCCCTATCAGCGAGCCCATGGTCTGAGCGAGGGCAAATATATTTCCTTTGGCGCTTTGGAGTACAGGGATATGATGGGCTGGGTCGGCAAGATCAATGAAATGAACCCCAGTGACCGAATCATCCTTCACGGGCTCAGTATGGGCGGCGGCATTGCACTGGATCTTTCGGCACAGGAAATGAAAAATGTCAAGGGCATCATCTCAGATGCGCCCAGTGAGAGCATCAGGGGCTTTTTTGAGAATAATGCGCGGTATCGGTTTAAAAAGGACGGGGACAAGGTCGCTGCCTGTGCCGTTGCCCGCTTTGAGAAAGAATTCGGTGTGGATATCGATGATTTCAAGCGCGTCGATACAGTGGCAAACAGCAATTATCCCATTCTGCTGTCCGCGGGCAGCGAGGAGCACCGTGAGGAGCTGTTTGAGAAGATCAGACGCAAAAATCCCAACCGCACCGAGATCATCATCCTGCCGGGATGCAATCACGGAAACGGAATGTATAAACAGACCGAACTATACCAGAGAGTAATCAAAGAGTTTGTTGCAAGTGCAATTGAGGAATAAATGAAGCAGCGGCGTGGAAAACCACGCCGCTGTTATTTTGATCTGTCATTTTAAAAACATTCTCAAAAGTTTCTCATACAGCCGACTGGTATACGGCTGATAACGCATGGGAAGATCCAGCCACAGCTTTTTATCTACAATGGATTTTTGGTGGGAGAAGGTATCAAAACCGACTTTTCCGTGGTAAGCGCCCATACCGCTCTCGCCCACTCCGCCAAAACCCATCTCACTGGTGGCAATGTGGATAACGCAGTCGTTGATGCACCCGCCGCCGTAGGACAGTTCCTTCGTCACCCGGTGGATATGCGTCTTGTTTTTCGAGAAGAGGTACAGTGCCAGCGGCTTGTCCAGTGTCTTCAGCTTGGCAATAAGAGCATCGAAATCGCCGTAGGTCAGAACGGGCAGGATGGGGCCGAAGATCTCCTCGCCCATTACCGCATCGTCGCGGGTAACGCCGTCCATCACAGTGGGGGCAATGCGGCAGGCTGTCTCATCCCATTCGCCGCCGCACACCACCTTGCGCTCATCAATGAGTCCGCACAGGCGGCGGAAATGCTTTTCGTTGATGATCCTGCCATAGTCGCCGTTTTCCAGAGGATGTTCTCCGAACTGGATGCGGATCTGCTTTTTCAATTCGCCGACCAGTTCGTCCTTCACCGATTCGGCGCAGAGGATGTGGTCGGGTGCCACACAGGTCTGACCGCAGTTTAAAAATTTGCCGAACACGATGCGCCTTGCCGCAAGAGGGATGTTGGCACTCTCGTCCACGATGCAGGGGCTTTTTCCACCCAGTTCCAACACCGCGGGAGTGAGATGTTCGGCGGCGCGGCGCAGCACCTCTTTTCCCACCGCCTGACTTCCTGTGAAAAAGATGAAGTCGAACTTCAGATCCAGCAGAGCGGCGTTCTCTTCCCTGCCGCCGGTGACTACCGCCACATACTCCGGATCAAAGCACTCGGCAATGATCTTCTCCACCACTTTGGAGGTGGAGGGAGAGTAGGCGCTGGGTTTTACAATGGCAGTGTTGCCGGCGGCAATGGCGGTTGCCAGCGGGTCGATGGTCAGGAGGAAGGGATAGTTCCAGGGGCTCATGATCAGCGTGCAGCCGTAGGGAACATTCTGCGCGAAGCTCGCGGAATGGAACTGCGCCAAAGGGGTGGGAACGTATCTGCGCTTTGTGTAGCGCTTCGTATGGCGCGTCAGATGGGAGATCTCCGAGAGCACCATGCCCACCTCGCTCATAAAGGACTCATAGCTGCTTTTGCCGAGATCTTCCTTCAGTGCCGCGGCGATCTCTGCCTCGTGGGTTTTAACGGCACTGTAGAGCTTTTTCAGCTGCGCAGTGCGAAAGGACACGGGCAAAGTGGCGCCGGTTGCGTGGTAGGCGCGCTGCTTGTCCAGCAGTGCGCGGATCTCATAGTCTTTCATAGCCTCACGCTCCGATCCGTAAAAAGTAAGGTTACAGGTCGTACTTGCCTGCCAGCCGTGCCGGGGGCAGCTGCAGGAGCCGCGCCGTGGGCAGCAGGGATACGGCAAGATAGTACGCCGTGGTGATCACCGCCACTGCCACGGCGATAGCCGGGGGCAGGAGCATGTCGAATTCCAGAGAGGGCAGCGCGCTCAGGATGCGGATCACCGCCCAGGTGATCACCGATGCCGGCAGCACACTGATGAGGGAGAACAGGATGCTCTCCAGTGAGAAAATGGCAAGCAGTTTCCTGCGGGGAATGCCCAGCAGGCGGTACACTGTCATCATTCCGATGCGCTGCTGCACACCGGAGCGCTGCAGAAGGTACAGCATCACCATACAGAGAACAATGATCGTGACCGTCACGATCGTGCGGGCATCCGCTTTCATATGGGAGGCATTCTCGTAGGCGGTGTAGGAATCTGTGTAGGTATCCTTCACCTTGATCTGCAGCATATTTTGAAACTCCTCCGGAAGTCCGTCCGCAAGGAATTTGCGCATCGCCGTCTTGTCCTCGCAGTAGAGAATGAAGGCGGAGGTGGCGCGGCCCATGGATTCCAGCATGGGGATAAGTGTTTCGTCTGCGATCACGGCGTATGCCCAGGTATCGGCATCAATGGCATCCACAATATCGAGATACATGTTGTAGGATACCCGGTAGCTGCTGCCCACCTTGTTGTGGTACATGGCGCCTGCGTTGCTGGCAATGACGATGCATTCATTTGCTTCCAGTTTCAGATGGTCATATTCCCCGGGGAACAGTGCCTTCAGTTCGGAAAGTGTGATCACAGCGCTGCCGGAGCGTCCCACGGATGCCATACCGGACGCAGGCAGATAGATGGTGGGATCGCCGCGGTCGCAGATACCCACAATGGTGGGTGCGTAAGCCATCTTGAAATACTCCAGTTTCGCGCCCAGCATGCGCTCAATGTCGGGGATACCGCTCTGGATGATGCCATCCTTGGCGAGGAAGGCATCCAGCACCCAGCGATCCACTACGATCTCGTCGCTTCTCTCCGGCATGCGGCCGAAAATCAGATCGCTTTCACTGAGCTGGGTGATGAAAGCGTGGCTGAAACTGCCCATGGAGGAACTGACAGTGCCCATCTGAATAAACACATCTGTGGAATAGCGCAGCTGGGTGTTCACATAGGGCAGAATGTCATATACCAGTCCGGAGGAGCGCAGATACTCCTGATACTCTCCGATCAAAGGCTGGATATTGGTCATATTGGCGGGCAGCTCGCTGCCGCGCTCAAAGGAAAGTTCAAGAATGTGGGAATCGGTAATGATAAAGTCGTGCGGATCCACCGAGGACACCGTCACATAGTCACTGACGATAAATGTGGCCAGCACGGTCATGGCAGTAAGAAACAGCCATGTGGACACAAACCGCATGCCCTTGCCCCGCAAAAGACGCACAGCTTCGCTGAACATCATGCCGCCGGTGAGACCCTTTCCGGCGCGGGTGCTCTTTGCGGGAGGCTCCTGAGCGGTACGGTCTGCACCGGGGGTGTTATCCACTGCCTCCAGTACCAGTTGGGGACGCTTGCCCTCCTCGATCACCGGTTCCTCGGCGGAGGTGGTGCAGGATACGGTGCGTCCGTCGTCCAGCTTGAGAATGATGCGGTCTTTCAGAACAGCCACCGTCAGCTCCACGGGCTCGGTATCCGCTGCCTGCAGGACACGCAGCTTCACCTGCCCCGTTTCACTGCGGTGCTCATCCAATTCGCCTGCATAGATGTTGCTGCCGGCAGCGGCGAGTGTGCCACGTTCCCAGGAGCTGCTGTCCTCCTCGATCCTGCCTTCGCTGAGGGTGATGATGCGGTCGGCAAAGAAGCGGGCGATCTTTTCCTCGTGGGTGACCATTACCACCAGACTGGTTTTGGAGATGCGCCGCAGCAGGGTGCAGATATTAATGGTGTTTTCCTCATCCAGATTGCCGGTGGGTTCGTCAGCAAAGATCACACGGGGGCGGCGGGCCAGCGCCCGGGCAATAGCCACACGCTGCTGCTGACCGCCGGACAGATCGGACACGATGCGCCGGGCAAACCGCTCCATATTCACTGCTCGCAGGGATTCCCGCACACGGCGCAGCTTCTCTTTGTGGGTCAGTTCCAAAGAGTGCAGGCCCAGATAGATGTTGTAGGCCACACTGTGGTCGGTAAGCAGATAGTAGTTCTGGAAAATGTAGCCGAAGCTGTTGTTGCGTTCACGCTCCAGCTCGCGGCTTCCGTAGCGGTTGACGGATACATCGTCGGTGGCAATGGTGCCGTTGTCAAAGCTGTCCAGTCCGCCGATGGCGTTCAGAAGGCTTGTCTTTCCGCAGCCGGATGCGCCGACAATGCACACAAAGCCGGTGTCCGGCAGAGTGAAGGAGATGTCCCGCAGCACGCGGTTTGCGTGGCGGCTGCCGGCTTCGTAGGTTTTGTTCAGGGTGTCGATTCGGATCATGCCTCCACCTCCTCATCGTCCATATCAAGATCCGCACGGATGCCGGTGACAGGATACACCGCGCGGCGCAGGGCGCCGGCGATCCAGATGCAGGTCAAAAGGCTTGCGGCAAGATGTACCGCCCAGGTGAGCAGCATGTAAGGTACCGGCAGATAGCGCAGAACGCTTACAATGCGCTCAATACCGCCCATTCCGCACAGCGCGATGGCGACAGCCGCCAGCGCTTCGCCGCCCAGGGCAAAGGTTAGTATCTGCCACAGAACGGACAGGCGGGCATTTTTGCACCGGAGTCCCAGATTGGCAAGCAGGCGGTACTCTTCCGTTTCCATGGAGAACATGGCGCGCAGCACCACCACCTGCAGGGCGATCACAGCGATGAGCGCCACAAGGCAGATCTTCAGAGTCTGCATACGTTCAGCGGCAAGCTCTTCATCCTGCAGGGTGGAGCCCTGCTGATAGGGGGAAATGGCGCTGTAACCCAACTCGTAGAGGGCGTTCAGAACATCATCGGTATAGGCGTAGTCCTCAATAGTCAGACACATTTGGGGGCAATAGCCCTGCTCGGCGATCTTTTCAAAATTCTCGGGGGATACCACGAAGGAGTAGAGCATTCCGTAGCTGTGGGTCTCCTCGCTCAGCTGCAGCAGGATGTTGTCGGCATTTCCGCTGTAGCAGCGGAATACCGCGCCATCCAGCGAAACGGAGATGATGCTCTTGGCGAGAGCGCCTTTTACGCTTTGCAGCCGGTGGTCATTGATGTACTGATACATCTGGCGGTAGAATCCTGCGGAGGAGAGGAAAAGCCCGTCCAGCTCTGTTTCCTCATCGTAGCAGGGGATGAAGAACGCGCCGCCGTGGAGCATATAGGTGGTGAAGGCACGGCCCAGCTGTTCGTCAAAATAGAGGTGCGCGCCGTAGTCGGTGGTGCCGACCACAGTCATCTCAAAGGGCAGTTTGGCGGTGACGCCCCAGTTTTTGCTGTCCTGAATGTACACGGTAATGGTTTCACCCAGCAGGCTCTCATCACCTGCCACGATCTCAAACATATTCTCGGGAAGTCTGCCGCCGGTGAGGAAGCTTTGGCCTTCCGGCAGAACAGGCACGGTTTTCATGAACAGGGTTCTGCTCTCCAGTGTGACCTGCTTGGACACAGTGGTGGCATCCTCTGTCATGCTGCCGCCGTCGCTGCTGTAATGGGAGAAGTAGTCTTTTCCTTCGCGGTAGAAGTAGTTTACATCGGCAAGATAACCGTAGCGCTCAATGTTCAACACATGGGGGATGGATTGCAGAGCGGTGATGTCGCTGTCAGTCAGCAGCTGTCCGTCGTTTCGCGCGGCAACGATGCGTGTCCGGTCGCCGTTTCGGAAGGCGGAGGGATCATACAGCCGGGTGTGGGTATCGTCCAGATTTACGATAAAGGTGCCCAGAAAGGCGAAGATCGCAAAGGCGGTAAGGGTGAAGAACAGCAGCATCATACCGCTCCACACCGGACGGGAGCCCATCTGCAGAAAGGCGGTGTAACGGCTGAGTCCCTTGGGAACCGTGCGCTTGCGTACGGGAGCGGTACTCCCGGCACTTTCGTGAGGGCGCAGGACGATATCAGAGGTGACGATACCGTCCTGCAGGGAGATGTGGCGGGTGGCATGGTCTGCCACCTCGTGGAATTCGTGGGTGATGATGACCACCAGACGGTCCTTGGCGGCTGCGTGGAGCAGCTCGATGACTTTGGCGCTGTTCTCTTTGTCCAGATTGCCGGTGGGTTCATCAGCGATGAGAATGGGAGCGGGCTTTGCCAGCGCCCGGGCGATGGAAAGGCGCTGCTTCTGTCCGCTGGACAGCTTGGCGGCCCGCCGGTTTTTCATCTCCCACAGTTCTACCTCTTTCAGGATCTCCTCTGCCCTCTCGGCGGCCTGATCTTTCTCCATGCCGGTGAGCCGCAGGGCGCTGACCACATTGCGCAGCACCGTGCAGCCGGGAAGAATGTCATAGCTTTGGGAGATAAAGCTGATGGAGTCGCTGCGGTAATGCTCCCAGTCAGCACCGTCATAGTGGGAAGTGGGGCGGCCGAAGAGCAGCATTTCACCGCTCTCGTAGGGGAGAATGCCGGCCATAACCTTGGCAAGAGTGGATTTTCCACTGCCGCTTTCACCGGTGATGGCAACGAATTCTCCGGTGCGGAAGGTCAGAGACACGCTGTTGAGACCCATCACCACCGATTGACCGGAGGTGTAGTACTTGGATATATCACGCAGGGTAAGAGCTTCTTTTCCCATACAGGTTCCTCGCTTTCTGGTGCGAAAGATTCAAAGTGTTACCATCATAGCACAGCCGGGGATGTTTGTCTATAAATAGGAATAGAGACAGGTGGTATGCTGGGGTGTGTACAAATTGGAGTTTATCGGTGAGTTTGTTTTTGCAAATGCAAACCGTGCTGCTAACGCAGCAGAGGAGACGCCATCTTTCTTGCCACCGTGTCCAGTCTCCGACGGGGTACTTTTGTATAGAAACAAAAGTACCCAAAAATTCTCCCAAGGCGTTCCCCCTTGGGTATCTCCCTTTTAGAGAACAAAATTGTTCATGCGGCACTTTCTCGTCGAGAAGGCGCTGCCCCTCGCCCCGCTGCCGCTTCTGCGGATCAGCACTCAAAACACCGCGTTTCCCTTGGTGTGCCACGGCTTTTAAGTGGCGCGGCAGTTCTCTGCTGCACCCCGGGAGTTAGTCGGCAACAGACAGGACAACCAAAGGACTGGCGGGGAGAATCCAAAGAGGGGCCTGCGCCCCTCTTTGTGTCGTTTTAGGGTGTGGGAGTTTTAAGAGGGAGAGGGGAATCGAAACCCCTCTTCCTCTTAACGCCCTTTTCGTGTCTTTTCCGGCGAGGGAAAAGACACCCGTCGGAGACATAAAGATAATTTGAACTCACCGACAAACTCCAATTCACCGCAAGCAAAGAGCACCACGGAACCCTCCGCGGTGCTCTTTGCTTATTCTCTTTCATTCTGCTCCTCAGCGCAGTCCAGGCACAGGATCTTCCCATCCACCACCTTGAACCAATCAGCGCTGCCCGTTTCTCCGCATACGCTACATACCAAGGTTTCGTTGCTTCCTGCGACCGCAGGCATTGTCATCGTCACCGGTTCGGCGGCAAACAGTTCCTGCGGCTCCCGGCTCTGATAGTAGGCAAAGGACGCCTCCCGTGTCAGTCCCTCCGGACGGTCTTTCAGCACCACGCGAACCGCTGCTCTCGTCCTTTTGTCAAAGCAGGTATATGCCTGTTCCCCCGTAAGATGAAACAGAAGATTCCCTTTTTGCTCCGTACATCCCAAAATCACGCGGATAGCATCGACACTGCAAACATTATTTTCCGCCACGCAGATAAGATCCGCCGGCTCACCCGGTGCAAGTCCCAGACATTCCAAAATATACAGCGCAGCCTTATATCCCAAAGTCAGACCGCCGCACTCATGCCCATGAAATTCCGCACACTGTTCCCAAAGTTGATTATGCATCACATTTTACCTCTCATGTATGTTTTGTCAGAATATACCTACTCACACAGTACCACCGCGCACACACAGCGCCGCAGGCAACAGCCATACCGATTCCGCCCGCAGCAGCCCACGCGCTCCAATGCTCTGCCGCGCTGTAAAACCACCATGGCGGCAGCAGCCAGCGCACCTTTTGCAGCAGAGGTGAGAACACTGTAATATCGCCAAAGACCGGACACAGTGCCAGCGATGCGATCAGCAGTACTGCCAACAGAATGTGCCGGTCGTGCTGCTCAGGCATGACTGCCGCCAGCAAGATCACCAGTGCGCAGAGCACAGTGGTATACGCCGCAAGCGGTGCGATCAGCTCCGGCTCACCCGCCAGAAGCAGTCCTATGCTTCCTGCCGCCGCGGCAAGAAATCCCCGCGCCAACACACCGGGCAGCAGAACCGTCCACAGCGCCCTCGACACTCCGATCCTTAGCAGCAGATCACGCCCCACTGTATCTGCGCCGGTGCCAATCAGCAACGCAAAGAGCAGCAGCGCGGCAGCGGCCATCATAAGTGTCGGCTCATTTATCTCCCGCAGTGCGGCGCCGTCAACTGTCAAGAGTTCAAAAGAGAACACATATCCGCTCTCGAATCGCCGCTCATATTCCTCAAGCAGTTCCTCCCCGGGCAATTCCTCCAACTGCCTGGCGGCAATGTATGGTGCACATTCCTTATAGAGTGCTGCAGCCGCATGACTTTGATATAGCTGCGGCACCAGGGAAAGGGGTCCCGCGACCACCGTCACACACCCTCCGGTATCCCCCGCTTCGATCATTCGGAACAAGCCATCCGGCAGTATAATGCCACAATCCAGTTCTCCCTGCTCCACCTGCGTGCGGAGGGAATCCTCGTTGTCACACAGGATAAATCCGTTTTCCGTGAGATAGGATACGATCCGCCCGGCAGCAGCGCTGTCATCAGCGCAATACACACCGGCAGGCGGCGCGCTGCCGGCAGCACCGGGCAGCGATGCGGCAAATATAGCTGCAGCATACACTGCCAGCATAATGACAAAGGCGCGGCTGCCAAGCACCCGCTTACCGGCAAACAGAAGGATCTTCATTCGCCGCCCCCCTTCCGCCGCAAGTCCTTGATCCGCAGCAGCATCGCGCCAATACTCGCCGCGATCCACACCGCGCCAATCCATACCGGAGCGCCGGACTCACTGCCGCCGAACAGCGGCGCGATCAGCAACCGGGCAGCGCCCAGCGGCAGGAAATCGCCGATCCGCAGAGCAATACCCGGCAGCATCTCGCGGGGCACCAGACCTCCACACAGGAACAGCTGCACCGCAGTACCGACCAGCCATATCGAAATACCCTTGTCTGCTACCATTAGACATGCAGCCGCGGTGACCGCTATCACTGCAGCAGCTGCCGTCATACACAGGACAGACACAACACTCCATTGCAACTGCACCAATCCCTGTGCCGCCACACCGCCAAGGAGCAGCACCGCCAACAGAAAACCAAATACGAGCAGAAGTTTCCACAGGAGAAATCTCCCACCCCCAATTCCGGATACATGCAGCCGCAGCAGCATCGCATGAGTACGGTCCGCAATAAAGAGATGTTCAAACATCACCGCACACAGCATGGTGAGAGCAGTAAGCCAGCTCATCAAATAGTGTGCATGAAGCGACACACCGGTATCGGCATACCCTGCCACTTCAACGGTAAAATATCTGCTCTGCGCGAGCATCGCCTCCGCAAGCAGAGCGCGGTTCACCGCCGCCAGCATTTTCTCTGCCGCATCATCATTCGATACATAGCGGTCGATAACTGTGTACCCGCTGAAAGCTGCATACTGCCCTGAGGCCAGCAGCAGTTCACCAAATGCGGCGACACTCGCAACAATCTCACTATTCGCTGCCGCAGCGGAGGAGAGGGTGATCCGCCCTCGATTTTCCCGCCCGGACAATATATCGTTCAAAAAATCCTCCGGCAGTTCAATCACCGCCGCGTAGGTTCCGTCCATAAGTCCCTCATAGGCTTTTCCCCCGCTGCAGTGTTCCACTTTCAGAAGCGATTTGATATGATCCGCCTCCGCTACCGCAGAAATGAGCATGCGGCTGAGGACGGAGTTTTCTCCGTCCACAACCGCAGCTTTGATCGGTGTATAGACCTTCTCCGCCCCCTGTGCCACAGCAAACACCGCCGTTGCGCATACTGCGGCCAATACCGCGGCAAGCACCGCCGCCGGGATCAGACAGCGCAGGAACAGGCGAAGGTCTCTTTTGAACATGATTTACTAAACTCCTCTTTACCGACGGATACCCATTACATAAACAGCATCGCCAAAATCCACTGGAGGCTCTCGTCCAGCATGGCGATCTTGTTCATCAGGCGGGAAGATACACGACCCGCCAGCATTTCCAGATCACCGTTGGTCAGATCCAGAATTTCGGTATACTCACGATCGATCAGATACACAGGAAATTCGTCGCGGGTCTTGACCGTCACCCGAAGGTCGAGATCCAGCTTTTCGCCGTCAATATTGATATTGGTTACGCGAAGCTCCGCCATATCCTTGCCGGTCTCAACAGAGCCTTTGACCTCCATATAGCTGTACCCGTCGTCATATACCACCGATAGCGCACCACTCTCTCTGTTCCAATCCAGCGCGATAGAGAATTGCTCCTCCCCGTAACTCTCCGCGATCAGTTCCGCGCGGTACTCTGTTTCATCGTCGGAGAGCACCTCATAACAGACGTGGATCTCCTCTCCGTCTGCCACCACATTCAACGAGATCTCACCGGGATCGCTCAGAGAGGGGCCCGCACGCAATTCGAGTCTATCAGCAGGTTCGACAGCATCAGCGTCGTCATACATCTTGAGATCCACGCCCACCATCTCTGTGCGCTGCTTGGTGATGTAGAACACAGCGATCAGGCGCTCAAACCCGTCAAAATACTCCAGCTCACTTTCGGCCTCATCCAGCTGCAGGTAGAACTCACTCACAGAGTCCTGCTCTTCGGAAACCGCAGTATACTTCTCCGCATAATTTCTGACAGACTCGCTCTCCTTCAGGTACGCGATCACATCACGCAGCACCGCAACATATCCCTCGCGGTCGAGAGCGATCTTCACAGCAGTCACACGGGTGCTCTCCCCTGCAAAGGCAAGTTCCTCATTCTCCTTGGTGAGCTCCGCATGCTCCTTCAGGCTCTTCGTGACCACACCGGTCAACTCTGCCGCAATGATCTCGGCATCCTCGCGCAGCTCTCTTGTCTGCTCGAAGTTCTCCATAGCACTATCCAGAGAGTCGATATCAAGACTCAGATAGCCGTCAGGACCAAACACCGAGGTTTCCAGCTTATCCGCCGCCGTCTCAAAATAAACACCGTACACCTCATCGCCCAGCAGGCTGTCGGACATTACAGTGATCTCTTTCTCTGTAACGAGCACAGAGGCGTCCAGCATCTGCACTCCGTCCAATTCCATACCTGCCGTAACCGCTGCGCGATCATTGTCGCTGTCGCCGTAAAACTTCAGTCCCACAGCACCGCTCAGATCGATGCCGTAATATCCGAACATCGCATCAAACAGCGGATCCATTTGCAGCATCAGCTCCACACTGCCGCCCTCTGCCGCTTCACTCAGAAGCATCGCAACAGGATGATCTTCCAGTGCCTCCAGGCTGTTTTCCGCACCTCTCATCACCAGATTCATCGGCGTATTCATACCGACAGATACTGCCACAGTGGCCGCCAGTGCAGCAATAACCATCACCGATACCGCAATACCGCTGATCAGCAGCACCTTCAAAGCCTTATTTCCGCTCTTTTTTGCGGGAGCGGAAGCATTCATATTGGGTTCATTGTACTCGTTCATGTGGGTTCTCCTCTCATATTGTCGCTGTGAAACAGCTGGGAAAAGTGATTGCACAGACACATATTGTCCGCCGGTTCGCCGGATAATTCCGCGCGCTCGATGCATGTAATGCGGCCCCCGAAAAAGACCAGTCTGTCATAAATATCCGCAAACTCCATGGGCTCGTGGCTTACATAGATCACCGTCCGCCCCTCATTTTTCAGGGATTGAATCAAACTGATCAATTCCCCGCGATAGACGATATCCAACCCTGCACAGGGCTCATCCAGCAGCAGGATCTCCGGCTCGCCAAGCATGGCACAGGCAATACTCACCTGCTTCTTCATACCGCCGGAAAGTCGTGCTACGCGTGTTTTTTTGTATCGCTGCACACCAAACGGGAGTTTCTCCGGAACTGCGCACCGGGCAAGCCCGGCAAAAAAGCTCAGATTGTCGCCTACAGTCATATCCTCAAACAGCGCTGTTCCCTGTGGGACAAGTCCCACCCTTCCCCGCACACTTACTGTACCGCCGGAAGGACGCAGCGCACCTGCGATCAGTGAAAGCGCTGTAGATTTTCCCGCACCGTTATGTCCTGCGAATACCACGCATTCTCCGGCTTTCGCCGTAAAGCTGAGGTTCTCAAGAATTCGCCGCTTTCCGTATGAAAACGCGGCATTCTGTACGGTGATCATAGCATCCCTCCCCAGCGATTCTTTACCGCGATTATACCACAATCACCATGCCCGTTCAAGAGCCTTCCACTTACCGCTCCAGCCGTTCAACGAGTCTTTCCCCACTGTCGCGCTCGGTAACATTGTACCGCCCCAGATCCCACAAACTGTCCGCATTGCCAACACACAATACATTTTTGTGTTCCGCTACTGTAAAAGTGCAGCGAAAGCCAAGTCCACGCAGCACCTCACCGGATTCTTCCATAAAGTAGCCGTAGGGATATGCCAGCGCTAGGAGGGGCGTTGTTACGCCGTGCTCATCTCTGCGCTTTTGAAAGTCCTCCGCGTCCTGCCGCAGCGCGGCAGCATAGTGGTCAAAATTTTCACCACCCATGCGAAGGATACCGCTGCGCCCGCTGAATCCATCCGATGAAAGCTGGTGCAAGTTATATGTATGCGACTGCAAATCAAGAACACCTTTCTCCACCCAGGGCAGCGCCTCTTCATAGGAAAACCGGGACGGGAACATGGGATTTCCGGAAATCGGACTTATACTCTCTCCCTCATAGATACCGATCACAAATATTGTTGCACACATACCCAATTCCTCCAAAATCGGCGCCGCAAGGGTCAGATTGCTGGTGTAGCCGTCATCTATTGTGATCAGCACGGGCTTATCCGGAAGCGGTGCTCCTCCGTCCACATAGGCCATGATTTGACTCAGCGTTACCGAGGTATACCCCGCTTCCTTCAGTGCTGTCATCTGCTGTCTGAACCGCTGCGGACTTACCACCGTATCAGCCGCAACGTTTTCATCAAAATGGTGGTACAGCAGCACCGGAAGTTCACAGCACTGCTCCTTTTCTTCCCTCCTTCCGCATCCGGGCGGCAGCAAACAAAGCAGCACAGCCACGATCAACAATAATATCTTTTTCATATGATCTCTCCTTGTCTTTTGGATATCCAACAGTTCCACTTCAATCTAGCAAACAGGTTTACGTTTGTCAACCTTTTTGTTTTACATCTGTAAACCAAACAATGCACCATGCGTTATTTTGTGCATATTGCACTACAGTTCTTTGCTTGTTTAAAGCATTTTTCCATGATTGACACATTTTCTAGAGAATGGTAAAATTTTTGTTGGTAAATGTTACAAATTAGGAGGAGAAATCTATGGATTACAGCGCTGCTCAAGCAAAACTGACGGAAAAAACAGTAAAACTCCACGCTATCGCGATCCTGTGTGTATGTGTTCTTTTCGGCGCGCTCAACTTGCTCCGCGGCAACTTCCTTGTGGGCGGCATTATCCTGGGCTTCGGCCTTCTGGTTATATTGATGGCTCTTGTGATCGCAAAGAATCAGCCTATCGGTGCCCGCGGCATCCTGCTGACTCAGGCAACGATCCTGATTATTGCCATCGCTTCCGCCTCCAACGGCGAACTGCACGCCATGTTTGCCCTGCTGGTTGGTAATATTGCCATCGGCAGTATTTACTACAGTCCCCGCAATATCCGCATCGCCTGGATCCTGACAGACATTGTCCTGATCGGCGGTCTGCTGCTGAAGAACGCATTCTATGCCAATGCCGGCACCGATCTGATCGCCAAGGGCATCCTGGGTGTTAACGTAGGCGCGGTCATGATCTCTCTGCTTGTCAAGGAGTGCATCAGAAACGTGAACGCCGCGGAGGAAAAGACCGCTCAGGTCGATGAACTTCTCACTCAGGTTCGCGCTCAGATGGAGGAGAGCGAAGCGCTCGGTGCCAAGCAGACACGTGTCATGCAGGAAGTATCTGTGGTAGCGGGTCATCTGGATGTTTCCAGCACCGCTATGCACGATATCGCTCAGAACCTTACCGCGATTTCCGAATCTCAAGCTGAAACCATCTCCGATATTCAGACCAGTATCGACAACTTCGCCAGCAGCACGCAGGAGTGCTTCGCTGTTGCCGAAAAGGCATCCGATGCCGCTGTTCGCAGCGCGCAGATGCTCAGCGAAAACGCCGAGAATATGGACAAGATGCAGCAGGCCATGCGTGAGATCGAAGATACCTCCGCCCGTATCAGCGGAATCATCAAGGCGATCGATGACATCTCCTTCCAGACCAACATTCTGGCTCTGAACGCAGCGGTTGAAGCTGCCCGCGCCGGCGCAGCCGGCAAGGGTTTCGCTGTGGTCGCTGACGAGGTTCGCAGCCTTGCTACCAAGAGTGCAGAGGCAGCAAAAAACAGTGCCGCTCTCATCAACGACTCTATCGCAGCTGTTCAGAGCGGCAGCCGCTACGCGCACATCGCCGCTGAACAGATGACCGCCGCAATTGAGTGCTCCCGCGAAAGCGAGACCTATGCCCGCGAGATCGACCAGCTCACCGGTCAGCAGCAGGAGTCTATCGGCCTCATCCGCCAGCAGGTGGCTGATGTGTCCGGCGTTGTGTCTGAAAACTCTCAGATGGCATCCGAGAGCGCCGAGATCGCCCGCAATCTGGCGGACGAGGTTCGCCGCATGAACGCGATCGTCGCTAAGTAAATACAATTATTTGGAGCACTGCTTGATGCAGTGCTCCTTTTTTGTTTGATAAATTGGAGTTTATCGAGAAGTTTGCACCACAGTACGCAAGGCTCCCTCTGACGAGGGAGCTGTCAGCCAAAGGCTGACTGAGGGAGAGAAAACAAGAACTGCGGTGTATCTCTCCCTCCGAGTCGCCTGCGGCGACCCACCTCCCTCGTCAGAGGTAGG